>JAIORV010000104.1 GCA_021107945.1 Vulcanimicrobiota bacterium
GTCAGAACTATAGGAGGGACGTCCCCGTCCCGATGAATGGAGAACGGATGCCGGAAGTCAGAAGTGAGACTATCGAACAAGTGTTTTTTCAACGCAGAGCCCGCAGAGGACAACCAAAATGAACGTTGATATCTCTGTGTTCTCTGTGCCTGCACTGAACTTGTTTCAGTGTCCTCTGTGGTAAAATAACTGTCTTCAATATTGGAATTTCTGTAATATTGTTGATGATACTCATCGTGTTTATAAGAAAGAGAATGAAAGATAGACGGCAAACCTAAAGGTTTGAGCTACAATGGTTGTGATTTGCAAACCTGAAGGTTTGAGCTACAATGGTTGTGATACGGCAAACCTGAAGGGTTGAGCTACAAGGGGTTACAAGAGGCTGCTTTTTTTCTATCTGGTGTTTCTCTTGATCATGGACTCAGCTTCCGAGCTGGATGGTATTCTTCCTGAAATTTTCACTTCTTCGTTAATTGCAATGGCCGGAAGCATATACATACCATACTGTGATATTATTCTTGGGTTTGTAATTACCTTGATCCGGACGAGGACTCCCAGTTTTCCTGCCGCTTCTTTGACTATCTGTACCGTTTTTTGTGTTCGTGCGTCCTTTGAACCCAATATCTCAATTTCCAAAATTCTCATCTCCTTGAATTTTATCAGGGGGGATAAAACTTCATTTACGGGGATATATTATTATTATACCCATAAACTCCCGATAAGGCGAATCTGTCATAAAAATATTTATTTCCATAAAACCTCTGCGTACTCCGCGCCTGCCCTGAACTTGTTTCAGGGTTTCAGGGAACTCAGCGGTGAATGGCAACTTTATTTCTTCTTGAAAGATTTCATTACGAAATGGCCGCCAACTCCTATTGCCGCAATGATCAGAATCACGATAATCCATCCCCAGCTCATCGGGATGAATCTCTTGGCAATTAATCCGGCAATTATACCCAGCACCCACGGGATACACTTGATGGAATAGTCACGAACGTTCTCATCTTTTCTGATCTGGTCAATAAGAACCGCGGCAAGTATAACGGAACCTTTAATTAACATTTGCGTATATGACTCCACCCCGAGGATATCGAGGCCGTTTTTAATCACTCCGATGATAATCGCACCAATAACAGTACCGATTATCATTCCTCTTCCTCCGGATAGCGATGTCCCTCCCACGACTGCGGCGGCAATAGCATCCAATTCCCACATGTTGCCTTCTTTCGGGTCCCCCGATCCAAGTCTTGCGGAATTGATTATACCCGCCAACGCGGCAAGAAGTCCGCCCATGCCAAATACGAGAAATTTCATAAACTTGACATTGATACCCGACAGTCTTGAAGCTTCCTCGTTTCCTCCCAGAGCATATACATATCTTCCCCATTTTGTATGATTTGCAAAGAACCAACCGGCGGCAATAACTACAAGCATGATAATTACAGGAATAGGAATATTAAATATTTCACCCTCACCTATCTTGAGGAATATCCCCTCGATAGGCACAGGTCGTCCCCCACACCTGATAAACGCTAACCCCCTGAAACCGATCATTGTGGCAAGTGTGACAATAAACGGCGGAACCTTGAAGTTTGCCACGATAAAACCGTTAAAAACACCCACGGCGGCTCCGGCGATCAGTCCCATTAAAACGGCAAGAAAGGTGTTTCCGCCAGTCGCCAAAAGTGTTTGCGCGGCGATGACACCGGAAAAAGCTGCAACCGCACCAACGGACAGATCAATACCCCCGCTTATAATGACAAAAGTCATGCCGATTGCCACAATTGTGATCATCGAGATCTGCCTGGCAACATTGATCATGTTATCAACGCTTGTAAATTGTGGTTTTCCGGTCTTATGGCATACTATGGCAAATATTGCATAGATCAATATAAGCCCAACCAGTACGCCCACCCATTCGGGTATCCTCATTTTGGGCTTTGCTCTGGTTTTCTTTGTTTCCTTGGTTTCGTTGGATTCTTCCATTTTCATACTCCTTATAATGGGTAAAAGGTGATGGAAAGATATAATGGGAAACGGGATCAACTATCCCATTTTCCATTTTATCCTCCCGTTGCATATTTCATGATAGTTTCCTGAGAAAATTCTTCTTTCTGAAGGACTTTTGTTATCCTGCCCCCCCTCATAACGACGATCCTGTCACACATGCCCATTGCCTCGGGAAGATCGGAGGAGATAAGGATTACACCTATCCCCTCTCCCACAAGTTTGTTCATAAGCTTGTAAATCTCGAATTTCGCCCCGATATCTATGCCTCTTGTGGGATCATCAAATATAATTATATGGGATGGGATAAATAACCACTTCGCCACGACCACTTTCTGTTGGTTTCCACCGGAGAGAAATTTTATAACCTGATGATGCGAGGGGGTCTTGATATTAATTTCTTCGATGTATTTCTGAACAACCTCGAATTCACGGAGGTGATCGATGAAAAAATTTGCCTTACATACACCGTTCATATTACCCAGCGTGGTGTTATAATCAACAGGCAGCTCCATGACAAGCCCTTCGTCTTTCCTGTCCTCGGGCACAAGCGCAAGCCCCTCTTTTAACGCATCCACAGGGGAGTTTATTGTGACATCCTTGCCCTTTATCTTAATTTGGGCGGAGTCTTTCTTATCCGCCCCGAATAATATCCGCATTACCTCGGTTCTGCCCGCTCCCATGAGTCCGGCGAATCCAAGGATTTCGCCTCTGCAAAGCTTGAAGTTCACATCCTGAATTTCATCCCCCCGATTGACATTTCTGACATCCAGAAGAACCTCGTCGGTAATTTCAACATCACGTCCGGGGAATAGATCTACAAGCTTCCTCCCCACCATCATCTGGATCAACTCATCCATGGTCACATCTTTTGTGGGTTTTGTGCCTATCCATTCACCATCGCGTAAAACCGTGAGTGTGTCTGTAATCTCAAATATTTCCTCCAGATGATGAGAGATATAGACGATTGTAACACCTTTTTCCTTGAGATCCCGGATGATCTTGAAAAGCTTCTGGGTTTCCTCATCAGTCAGACTTGCCGTAGGCTCGTCCATAAAAAGCAACTCCGCTTTCTGGGAAAGTGCTTTCGCTATCTCAACCATCTGCTTCTGGGCGACTCCCAGCTCCTCAATCCTTGCGCCGGGATCAATATGTAAGCCCAGAGGTTCGCACAATTGATGGGTCATATCATGAAGTTTGCCCCAGTTTATCGCTCCCCAGGGGTGAAGAGGCTCCCTGCCAAGAAAGATATTCTCGGCCACGGAAAGATATGAAACCAGGTTGAATTCCTGGTATATTACGGAAATGCCGTCATTCATCGCCTGAATGGGAGTTGAGAAATAAACTTTCTTGCCTCTGTAAAATATCTCGCTACCGGGGTCAGCCGTCTGGGCGCCGGCCACTATCTTGACAAGAGTCGATTTTCCGGCGCCGTTCTCTCCCAGGAGGGCGTGTACTTCACCTTTACTGATGCAAAAAGAGATACCCTTTAGAGCTTGTACCTCGGGAAAAGTTTTCTCCAGATTCTTGATTTCAAGGATATTTTCCATTTTTATTACCACTCTGTAATATAATTTTGCATTTTTATCGATGGGAAACGGATTGGCAGGAAACATGAAATGAGAGTATCGATAAACAATAAAACTTAGATATTATGTGACACTTGAAGGAAGAGGCGAGATAGAAATCGGGAAACGAAAGATGATAATTCTTCCAGTGCCGGAAAAATTGCAATACCACTTCCAGCTTTCTGATTTCCAGTTTCTCGCTTCTTACTTCTCGCTTCTATTTCCCCTTAGATAGTGTCTTTTATTCCTTTTTCCCACCCTCACCGGGTTTCTTGCCTTCCTCCGGCTTCTTCTCCTCGTCGGCCGATGGAACTTTATCATCCTTTATTTCCTTGCCCTCTTCAGGCTTTTTTCCTTCATCGACTTTAATCTCGTCGCCTGGTTTTTTCTCGTCTGGCTTTTTCTCCCCTTTGTCAGGAGCGACTTTTTCACCTTTTTCAAGGGTTTCTTTATCAAGTATTCCCACGTCCATAGGGATCTTTTTCGGGGGTTTTTCTCCGGTTTTCAGATATACGGAAACAATTTCCATTGCCTTTTTAGCCATTTTCTTGGGGTACTGAACGACGTCGGCTTTCAATGCGCCGCCCTTCATAATTTGCTTTCTGGCCTCCGGCGTAGCATCATATCCCACTATGATAATTTCATCCCCTCGTTTGGCCATTTCAATTGCCCTGAGGGCTCCCAGAGCCGTCTCATCATTTATTGCAAAGACTCCGTCAATTTTCTTGTGAGCTTGCAATAGGTTTTCCATGGCCTTCATGGCTTTACCCTTGAGTGCGCCACCGTCAATCTTCGATACAACCTTCATCTCGGGATGCTTGGCAAGTTCTTCTTCAAATCCCTTTACTCTTTCCTGGACTGAAGTTACCTCGGGAGAGTCGAGAATTATGATGTTGCCTTTTCCATCGAGCAATTTCGCTATATATTCAGCGGCTTTTTTACCACCGGCCTGGTTGTCGGAGGCAACATGAGATATAACATCTCCCTTATCGACAGTTATATCCACAGTAAACACGGGCACATTTTTGCTGTTCGCCGCCTTAACCGCGGCCCCACCTGCCTGTGAATCTACCGGGCATAATATGATAGCATCAACATCCCCGACAAGCATTGTCTCTACACCATTCAACTGCTTGCGGGAGTCAAATGAGGCGTCCCTGATTTCAACTTCGATCCCCTCTTTCTCTGCAGTTTCCTTGAAAGCTTCCTCCAGATCCTTATAGAAGCTCTGTTCACGATTCATGAGAGAAATACCCACCTTGAGCTTCTTCTCCACCGGGGGTTTCCCGGTGTCGGCGGGTTTCCCGGCATCGATCATCGTGGTCGGATCTTCCGTTGGCTCCTTGGGCTTCTGTTGACAACCAATTGTAATCAGAAGGCCTGCTATGGCAAGGAAAACAATGATTGACAAAAACAATCTCTTTTTCATAAACGTATCCCTCCTTAAATAAGATATTTTGACTATTACCATTTTTTTCCTTTAAGAAAAAAGGAGCATATTAAGTATGGATAGCCGACAATGAGATAATATATGTACAAATAACTTTTAAGCTGCATTCACAAAAAATGTCTTATTCTTTGGGCGGCGGGACGCCACTCCCACCGACAGTTGGTGGCTGCGGCGTCTCGCCGCAGTTCAAAAAGAATAATACTTATTAGAAATAGCTTAAAGGAAATGTGAGAATACTTCAGCATTTCATATGCTTACAAGCTTCTAAGAAAAATTTCGAGATTTAAAAGCATTCCAATGGTTTCCGGCCCGGCATCGACTTTTCTTGATTTAATAAATCCGCTTATTACATTCCTACCCGTTGATGCATCCAATATTTCACACCATCGGGAATCCTTTGACAACAGAAGGTTTTCTATTTTATTTATTATTTTCTCATCCCCGAACCATTCAGAATAATTGCAAAAATCATTTTTTTCCACCCCGGTTTTTCCGGGATTCAGGAAGTATTTTAATTTCTTTTTGATGGCATTAATTTTCTTTCTTGCCCGCACTATAATATGAGGATAACCAGCCGGCAAACCTGTTTTTTGCCAGGGAATTTGCTTGAAATATTCAGGGTATTTTTTATTCAAAAAATCGATATAAAAACGGGAGTTTCGTCTCCATTGAGGTGGCAGGGATAAAACATAATCCACAAGAGGATAATATGTGAAAGGAGCGCGTATTCCAACCGACATGGAAAGCCAATTTAGCCCCATCAGGATAAAGCGTCTGCTCCTCTGGTGAGTTATGAACAGCTCATCTGTGATTCTATATTTCTCAAACATGGGCTTCAGATAATCTCTCGCCTCAGGCTCCTCCATTCCCAATGGTCTTCCCCTGTAAGTCTGCCTGAATGCAGATTCAAAAGGATCTTCCTTCTCTTTTCCAAGAAAAATCGCTCCCAAAAAAGCGTCTCCCACGAAACCGTTCAAGACAACATCGAAATTATCATGATAAAAATCTAATATTGATGCCGGGTGCATATGCAGTATATTCAGCAATCCGTCTGTCCATCCGACGAACTTGATTCGCTTTTTAAGCCAATCTTCAGAGTAAATTTCCCTGAAGTGTAAATTGTCATTTTTAACGCCGGCAGCCATCCGGGCGAACCTGTGATCGTCACAATTCCCGGTCCCGTATGTTATGAGATCAACAGGATGAAGATCATCGGGAATCGCGGCAAGTATCGCTCTGCTATCCAGTCCGCCGCTGAGAGCGACGGCAAATTTTGAATCATCCGACAACCTTGATTTTACAGCTAATTTCCATAGTCTATCGGTTTCTTCGATTGCCTCTTGATAAGTTGGGGGCGGATCCGCAAGTCTGACATTACCCCACGACCAGTATTTCTTTGTATCAGAGTCATTTATAGATATCTTCATAATACTGCCTGCCGGAAACACCTTGACCTCTTCAAACCATGTATGATCTTCAAGCATATATCCGAATGTGAAAAATTCACTGACGGCGTCTTTGTCAATTTCTCTTGATACTTCCGGAGATTGTAAGACGGCCTTGATCTCACAGCCGAATATGAATGAATCTTTGTTCTTGTAGTAATAAAGGGGAGAGTATCCGAATCTGTCCGATACAATCTCCATTGAATGCCCGACGCTGTTATATAAAGCTATACAGAATCGCCCGTCGGCACGGGTCAGCCAACTCCATCCCGAGTTTAAATATAGTGAAAGTATTTTTTGCTCCTGATTTTCGGGGGAATATAATTCTATTTCTCCTTTTTCTCCGTCCGGTTCGACATATTGTTTCAGGAGGTCCGGGATGTTATATATCCTCCCCTGCGAGAACAGGGTATATTTACCGTCTGGAGTTGTATAATATCCGGTATCTTTACTTTTTCCACGGTCAATCTTTCCAAAGCCGATTTTGCCGGGAATTGAGAAGAATGTATGTTGATAATCTTTATAGTGAGTAAGGCAATTCGCCTGCCTTCTCAGCAAATTATTCACATCAATATTCCCTTCAGGGGTTGTCCATATTCCAAATATTCCTGGCATCAGTTATTTTTCTCCGGTAACATGAGATTCAAATAATAATTTGTAATATCACCATATCTAAAAATTATGATAACGAGATATAGAACTGCCCCCACTATGCTGAAAAACAAAAGCTGGGAAAGATTCGACACATTCATGGGTATTGCCCTTGCCATGAGCAATTTTAACGCAAGTATTCCCACTGCCATGACGGATACGGCGATTGATGCCGGCTCAAGAGCTTTTAATATATCGATATATTTCATCCCAATAAGCTTGTTGACAATAGCCTGCATGATTGTGGTGGCAATAACCTGCAAAATAAGAATCGACCAAGCCACTGCATAGAGACCCATGCTACATGCCCACCATATAACCACAACCCTGACAGCGGTTGCCGCCAGGTTCCATTTGAAGCCTATATCCGCCCTGCCTTTTGCAAGTATAACTGATCCTGAGGGGTTTATGATTGTCTTGAGACAACCGGCAAGAGCCATTATCTGAATAAGAAGGACGCTGGGAATCCATTTTTCACCGAATACCGCAACCACGAAAGGCTTCCCAATGACCATTGCGCCGATGAGAAACGGGAATACAGCAAGGGATAGCAGTTGGACAACCTTTGCGTATCCTTTCCTGAGTATCTCGTTGTCTTTCTGCAATTTCGAGAATACCGGGAATGCGACCCGCGTTATTATGGGATTGATCCTATAGACCGCAATGCTAATTATTTTGTATGCCAGCGTATAATATCCCAAAAGCTCCGCTCCCAGGAATCTTCCTATTATCAGGTAATCGACATTGGAGGAAAGGAAATTGAGGGCTCTCTCCCCCATCTGGTACATTCCAAAGGACAAGTATCTCCTGATTTCGTGGAGGTTAAATCGAAGCGAGGGAAACGGGCTTTTTCTAAAGCTCCATATGAGAAGGATGCTGTTTGCTCCCCTGAGTATAACCTGTCCGAATACAAGAGATATAACACCATATCCCCTAAAGGCAAGTATAATGCTGGTAATTGATCCGAGAAAGGTTGATATGACCTGTATTTTTGAAAGCTTACCGAATTCCAGGTTTTTCTGTAAAACAGCTTGGAATTGCTGACCCGAGGCAAGGATTGGGAAAATGAATGTACACAGGATATAGGGTATTTTTAATCGGGGTTCCCTGAAAAATGCGGTAACAAGAGGCTCGGCGGCGAGAAGCAATATGAAAAGAGCTATTCCCATTCCCAGGTTCAGCCAGTATAAACTGGAAAGCTCATCTTTCGTACTGTCTTGTTTATATATTATTGCGTTGCTTATCCCCATGTCGGCAAACGCCACTGCGAACCCTATCACAACTGAAACCATGCCCATAACGCCGAACTCGTCGGGTCTAAGCAACCTGGTCAGTATCGCGATTGTGCCAATCTGAAGCACAAGTGATATGAATGTGGCCGATCCTGTCCATTTAACACCGGAAACAGCCAGTTTTTTCAGGTTCACGAATCCTCGAAAAGATTGAGGCGAAGAGCAGCTATCACAGCCTGTGTTCTGTCGGATACCTTGAGTTTCCTGAGAATGGAGGAGATGTGTGCCTTTACGGTCGCCTCCGAGATAAACAATTTGGCGGCGATATCTTTATTGCATAATCCCTTTGTCAAAAGTTGATAGACTTCTTTTTCTCTTGTTGAGAGAAGAGAATTAATCTGATTTTTCTTCCTGTCTTTCTTTTCCCTGGATGCCATCTGTTTCATCATCTTGTTTGCAACAGTAGGATGAATTACGGATTTACCATCGTAAATGTCTCTGATTGCTCTGATTAGATCTTCCTTATTAACATCTTTTAAAAGGTATCCGTCCACACCCGCCTCGATGGAACGGGTAATGTGGTCTATATCATCATAGAAAGAAAGGATCAGGATTTTAACATTTTCAAGCTTTTCTTTTATCCTTGTCGCGGCAGTTACTCCTCCGTAATCATCATCTCCCAATTTTAAATCCATTAATATAACATCGGGTTTCAACTCAAGCGCTCTCTCAACAGCTTGTTCCGTTGTGTCTTCTTCTGCGACAATTTCAATATCACTCTCCTTCACAATGCTTGAAATTATGCCTTTTCTAATTATTTGATAGTCTTCAACGATCAAGATTCTTATCATAACTTCACCGTTCCAATACTGGGCAGCTCCGATTTCATCAGTCCGGGTGTTTTTTATTTTTTATAAGCATTCAGTCTTCCCCTTGCAGGAGTGGCATCATACCACAAAAACAGAGAATTGAAGGGGTTGAAAAAACACATATCTCCCGGCACCGGTGAACATCCTGAGTGCACCATTGCTCCCTCTTTTGAAATTAAAGTGGATATAAACAGAAATAAAACAATTTAGTAACATTCTTTAAAACAGAAAGGTTTCCTTCCTTTAATGTTATTTATTCAAACTATATGAATCCTGCAAACTTTACGACCTCAATCCTTGTCTATAAACCTTTCTTTCCACTTCTTGATATACTCTACAATCCCGGCAAATGACCCCTTGATTATCTTGACTTTGGGCAATGAATGGAGAAATGTCCTTCCATAACTTCTCTCCCTGATCCTTCTATCCAGCGTTAGTATAACTCCCCTGTCTTTCCGATTTCTTATGAGTCTCCCGAACCCCTGCTTGAATTTTATTATCGCCTGGGGAAGCTGATAATTGAAGAAAGGATTTTTTCCCTCCCTTTCCATACTCTCCGCCCTTGCTTTTATTATGGGATCCGTGGGGACCTTGAAAGGCAATTTGACAAGCACGACACATTCCAGATCCCTGCCCGGCACGTCAACTCCCTCCCAGAATGAATCGGTTCCCAGCAGAACCGACTTTTCATTTTGCTTGAAGCTGTTAAGCAATGTATGACGCGCCGATTCTCCCTGGACCAGGATATTAAACCCGTCTTCCTCCATTTCTTCTTTTATCTTCTCGGCAAACTCCCTGAGCATCTTGTATGAAGTAAAAAGCATGAAGGTTCTGCCATCCATCACCTTTATAAGATTTACAAGGTGAGGAAGAGTTAAGGGCAGGAAATTCTCCTTGTTATATTCGGGCATATCTCCCGGCACAGCCAATATTGCCTGCTTATTAAAATCAAACGGGGAGTCGAAGATTTTGGTTACAACAATATCATCTTTGAATTTATCAAGTCCCAGTCTGTCCAGGATATACTTGAAACTCCGATTAATAGAGAGAGTCGCCGATGTTAGAATCGTTGACTTGAGAGGCTTGAACAACTCTTCATATAATACATCGGATACAACAAGGGGATAGGATTTGAGCCTCACAAAATCATAATTGGTTCTTCTAGCGGCCTCAAGTGAATATATGAAATTCTCGTCTTCCATCTTCCATATGCGGGAAAGAGCATCGCTGAAATTCTTGAGCTTGGAAATAACACCTTTTAGCTCAATATCAAAATCACTCCCGGGTTCGGACTGTAAAATTCGCCCCAAAGTATCGAGCTTGTCGGAATAATCTTTTATGGATGCCACAAGGCTATTATATGAATCACCCACATAATCGGGAAGTTTCTCCTGCCATGCCGGAGTAAGCCTGGTCAGGTTAGAATATTCATTGTCAACTCCCAAATCGATAAGCTCTGCGAACAGTGTATCCCCCACTTCCCTCAATGTAGTAATCTGCGGTATGCAATATGAATCAATAAGTCCCATTACTTTCTTTTTAGGCTCCGGCAAAAACGGGTGCTCCCGTATGCGAAGAAGAAGTCCCGTCTCTTCTTTCACTCCCATCCTGCCATAAAGAGACTTGAGTATTTTAATGAATTCCGTTGAGGAGATATCATCGCCCAGGTGGTTTGAAGCCACCTCTTCAATGTGATGCGCCTCGTCAAGCACAAGACGCTCGAATTTGGGGAAAATCGGGTGCTCATTCTGCGGATTGATTCGCTTCATTGCAAGATGTGTAAAAAGAAGGGCATGGTTTGTTACAAGTATATTTGCCCCCTGCATTTCCCTGCGGCTGTTGAAGAAGAAACACTTTTCAAAATAGGGACATTTACGAAAAGAGCATGCCGGGGACTCACTCCTGACTCTATCCCATACGCTGTCAACTATTCCGAAAGTGATATCCGATTTATCTCCGGACTGAGTTTCCTGCGCCCATAAAATCAATTTTCTGAAAAACAAGAATTCTTTCTTAGTGAATTCCGCCTGTGACCTTTCAGTATGTTTCAATCTCCTGAGGCAGAGATAGTTCCCCCACCCCTTTACTATCACAGCCTTGAAAGGTTCATCCATGGCTTTTTGCAGGAGCGGCACATCTTTTAGAATTATCTGCTCCTGGAGGTTGATTGTTTTTGTAGCGACAACAACAGGCTCGTTGAAAGCCCGTGATATGAATATGGAAGGCACGAGATATGCAATGGTCTTTCCCGTTCCCGTCCCCGCTTCTATTACTGCATGACACTCTTCAACCTGGCTTTTGAACACGCTGTCCGCCATTTCTTCCTGGCATGGTCTTGTTTCAAATGTGGGAAGATGTTTTGAAATCGCTCCACCCTCTTCCAACATTGACCTGACGTCTCCCCATAAATCCCTTATGTCTTTTGCCAAAAGCTCTCTCACCTCCATTTTCATTAATTCAAATTCGATTGGTAATTTCCTTGATTTTTTACTTTTTTTTAACCGCAAAGACCACAAAGGCTTTTTAAATAAAAAAGGCGACCCCACGGGCCGCCTTGTTATTTATTCGAATTATTATCTATACTTCAAGGTAGAAATTTTTCTGTGATACAACATAATCTGAAACCGAGCTGATAAATTCTCCGATATCCTTTGCAGGAGTGGGCTGTGGTTCATTCCAGATTGACATATGATTTGCGGCAAAACGCCTGATATTCTTTGTCATCTTTCCACCGGTGGGATCCATGTGTTTTATCCATTCGGATGCAACATGACCATGATCGGGCGTCGTCGTTTTCTCCCAGGGTATGGAATCTCCATTTTTTAGCGCATCCTTGAGATTGTCCATTGAAACGCCTTTCATGGCATCGTGCAGAGCCATCGCCGCCAGTATCTCGTCTTTCTTTATGCCCTCCACGCCGTAATGCTCACACAGGATCCCCGCCATCTTCTGTACCCTGCGGCTATGCAAGACCAGTCCGCCCCCGCGATATTCCGGGTATTGCTCAGGTGAAACATCGACATCGTTGGGGTCAACTTCATCCGCCGGATGGAATTTTCCCGATGAAGCGGAGGGAGCTTTCAGGAACCCTTCTGGTAGTTGTGATATTGCATTTTTAACAAAGTCTTTGATCTCCTTGTTTTCTATGGCTTTGACCATATCATCCAGGTAACGGGGGACATTATCCGGCACTTCCTCCGCCGCCGTTTTGGATATTTCCACCCTGTGATCATACAGAGGCTTTGAATCTCCCGCCCCGGGCTTCATCTCGAAAGTTTCCATGTTGCACATATGCGATGCCAGGTCGCCTATGACTTCCATTTCCTGTGATTCATCTATGGCGAACTCCTTGCCCGAATTGCCCAGAAGCGTTTTAGGGCTTGCAGGCTTGGATACCTTGCCATAATCTTCGAGAGCGGAGAGAATCGCCTTCTTTTTCTTGCCTGTATAAATCCTTCTCCTGCCGGGATAAAATACTTTCGTTGAATATCTGAGAAGTTCCTTTGCCATTTGCTCCGCAGGGGGCTGTTCGCCCACTTTCTCATTGAAGTCCGGCAAAAAACGTATCTCATCAATTGATTCATCTTTCCAATCCCGCTCGAACATCTTTGTAAAAGCATTACCGACGGAGTCGGAGATCACCTCCACATTCGCCTCGTGGTTGACAGCCAGTCCTTTGTGTGAGAAATTGCATGATCCAAGGATCGTAGTCTTTTCGTCAAAGATCGCCATTTTGGCATGAAGTTTTTCCCTTTTTCCAATATTGACATCACGCCATTTAACTTTGACACCCGCTTCCTTTAATATATTGGCGGATTTTTTATTAATAAAGGAAATAGGTACATTCGGATCCAGGATGACCCTGACATCCACTCCTCTTTCCTTTGCATTTATCAAATTCTGAATTGTGGTTTTATCGGCAAGTGCAAAAGCTTCCATCATAATTGATTTCTCGGCTTTATTGATATTCTCCTGGAGGGCGGTGTCTATGTCCTTCCTGTCAACCTCGGTAGTGAGCATCCTGACTTTTGCGTCGCCGTCTTTTTGAGGACCGGGAGCTTTTAAACCTGAAATGATCTTTCCTCCGGAGAGTTTCCAGTCGTGGTTGAAGACATCCTGCGCGTCGCCAACTGCAGGCCCCTTGATTACAACATCAAAATCCTTGTTAAGAGGTGAATGCTGGTCCCAATTCATGCCCCCGATAAGAAGAGATTTCCCGTCAACGATCAACATTTTTACATGATCTATCTTTCCGGCAGGTTTATCAATGGGATATTTCAGGATTTCCACGCCCGCCGCCCTGAGAAAATCATGCATTTGCGACTTTTTCTCTGTATCACGTGCATTATACCCGATTGTGGGATCCAGTAGAACCTGTACCTTGACCCCCTTACGGGCTTGATCGGCAAGGACATCCACGATCTTGTTGTGCCCCAGCTTGTACATCTGCACCTGAACTGCTGTTTTCGCTCCGCTGACCATCTCGGCAATCTTGGGTACTATCTCATCCTTGCCGCCACCGGTCTCAAGGGGCAAAACAACGTTACCTTCAGTGAAGCCATATTTTGTTTTTGTGGCATTAAATTCATCTTTGGGAGCCGCAACCTCAGCTTCCTTTTTTTTACTGGCTTTCGCAAGCTTTTTGGGAGGGGCGCCCCCGGCCTTTCTCAGGCCTCTGATATTTTGATCGTCGATCTTCATGGCAACAACCGCTTTCAATAATATTTTATTATTACTTTGGTTAGTCAAGGACAACTGCCTTCAGTGTGGTGCTATATATAAACGAAAATCATTACAATCTATCAATTTAATATTATCACATGAAATCTCGTAAATCAAATAAGTGAATAATACTGCAGTTAAGCTTGTCCGATCCCGCAAAGTCTGATTTTATCAGGCTTTGCGGTATTTTTTTTCTGTCCCGAAAAACATATTATACCCCATTATGGTTATTATTTAACATTTTGGTAACAAATTATAGCTATTCATCGCAGAAGAAAAGGGGAATGTCGTTGCAGGACGAAATATTTTACTAAGAAAGGAAGTGAGATTTATGGAAACTTTTACTTATGTTTTTCTATTCTTTGCGGTTATTTTACTTGCGATACAAATTTATATAATAACCGGACTTATGAGGTTACATGAGATCGCAACAAATATTGACAGAGTCGTTGCCCTGGTGGCGGCAATCGCTTCAAAGATGGGTGTTACATCTAATGATGTTCAGAAAGCCTGGGGCATTAAGGGAGACAGAGGACCGGAAACCCCAAAAGAACCTGAGAAAAAGGAGCCGGTGAAAGAAGAAAAGGAACCGACTACAGAGGAAGAGGAGCCGGTGAAAGAGGAAAAGAAAAAGAAACAAGGCAAGAAAAAAAAGTAACAATCCCAATTGCAAGGAATTGTTAAGAAAATTTAATCTAAATGTTTTGATTTACCTGAATATTTTAATGTATAATATTACATGAGGATAGAGCGACAATTCGGGACAAACCTATGGGAGAACACAATGAAATCCACCGACTGCAAACCGGCCGGAAAGTTTAGATACGGTAATTTATCAAGAGGTCTTTCACTTCTTGAAGTTATTATATCTCTTGGTATTGCTTCTGTTGCAATTCTGACCATGTTGCTCTTTTTCGCCTATGCTCTTGAAAATATCCGGATTGGCAAATCTGTCGGTCAGGCCACTGCAATAGCCCAGAGACATATGGAATCGCTAAAGGCAAAAGGGAAAGAAGTTCTGGCGGAGATGGCTGATTCCGGGGGTGAAAGCACCCAGGTGTCGGAAGTGGAGACTTTATATGATCCCGGCACAAATACGCCCCTTAATTATACGATAACTTATTCCGTTGTTAGACTTCCACCTCCACAGGAGAGGGTATTGGATATTGTCGTCCGTGTTGACTGGGAATACCAGGACGCACCAAAAAACCTGGTGTTGGAAAGTTATGTGAATTCAAGGTATTAGAACGGAGGTCGGAGACCAGATTACAGATCTGCAGGAGGGACTTCCCCGTCCCGATTAACGGAAAATGGATGACGGAGATCGGATAATGGAGAATAGATCCCGTTTCCCGCTTTTCATCTCTCGCCTCCAGGATAGTGAAATATGATTGTAAATCTCAAAAAAGAGTTCAGAAAATCCAGGGGTGTTTCCCTTGTGGAGGCGCTCATTTCAATGGTAATTCTGGGTCTCCTCCTGACTATGGTTTATAAGGCCTTTGTTCCCTCAATGGCACATTTCAGAAGGGCAAATGACCAGACCATGACGGAGCAATATGCCCTGTCCGCGTATCAGAAGCTCTTCACCGAGCTTACACTGTCCGATCCCGCCTCCATTACTATCACGAATTCTCCCACAAAATCCATCTCATTCTTGAGTTTTGCGGACTCGATATTCACAATTAACGGCCCGGCCATTACCCCTACTAACCTTCTGGGTTACGATGACGAGACAAACAAGGTGGGAGCCGAAATTTATACCGACAGTATCCAATGGAAGAAACTCGTAATAATTTATCCGGGGTCTTTTATGGCGGGAAATCTGCGGATTTATGCGCTATTGAAAAAAGAAATCCCATATTTATCGTCACCTTATGATATCGAAGTTCACCGCCTCACATCCTCAGCGGTTCAGAGCATTATCAACGATGATTCATATCCTGCCTATGTCCTCTGCAGGGGCATCGAGGAAGCCAACTTTACAATGCCCAATTATCCCAGCGTGACCATTGAAGTGATCAGTGTCCATAAATCGTTTGAAAGAGACAAAGAAGCATCCTCAAGGTATATTTTCACAGTAACCCCGAGAAACTGATGTTTTTTAATCGCAGGGTCCGCAGAGACCCCGGACTTCACCGGGGTAGGCAAGAGTGTATATATATGTATTTGGATGAAACTATTCACCGTATAGCCCGCTCAGGATAACAAAGAAGGACGCGTTTCATTTACTAAAGAAAGCATACATACTGTCATTCTCAGCGATACAAGAAAGAATTGCTTTGCTCCGATGACTTTCTCAAAAAAGGAATAAGGAAAACCCCGGGGACTAGATCCTTTGCTATACTCAAATGCCGGTAGCGGAAAGCTTCAGCTTTCCTTTATCTTTATATGGGAGGGTTGAAGCCTTCCATGCCGTAATCAGGCAAATCAATTTGACATTGTCAAGATAACAACTATTTAAGTACTCACATTTCGCACTTGTGAGTTTGTTAAGAAGTAATAGAATTTATTTCAAGTGATTTAAGGTGATAACAGGTGTATTAAGGTGATAACAAGTGTATTAAGGTGATTAAGACAACACCACAATTTATTGTGGTGAATTGAGTGTAAACCCCACCACTACAGCGTTCTAACCACTTCAGTGGTTTATCTCATCAGGAAACCGTTGAAAAGTTAAATGGGCGGCGAGACGCCACCCCCACCGTGGGAGATAGGTTTTATAGGCTTCTTACCACCCGATTAAAAATCGGGTGTTATCCTAAAAAACTCGGTAACTCTGTAGTGAATAGTTGCTCGTATAATAAATAAAAAAAAGGTATTCGCAAAAATGATTAAAAATTCAAAGATAATTTTTTCTTTAATATTCTCTATAGCATTATTATTGTTCTCATTCATTTTATTACACGGATGCACATCAAAGAACAAAGAAAAGACCGTCAGAATCGGATTTATAGGCAAAGCCAACAATATCAATCCTCTCAAGAAACCTGACGATATTTCAAAGCAGGTCATAAGCGCCGTTTTTGCCGGACTCACGAGGTGGAATGATAAATGGGAAGAAGAACCTGTATTATGTGAGAAAGTACCGACTTTGAAAAACGGCGGATTGAAAACGAAGGGGAAATACCTGGTTCAATGTTTGTATTCAATGAAAAAGGAGAGCAAGTGGTCCGACGGGTCTCCCCTCACTGTCTATGATGCGCTCTTTGCCTACCAGATGTCTTACAGCCCGATTTTTAAAAAATATAACCCGGAGATGCTCGATGTTGTCAAGAAGGTGACAATACCCGGGGGTAATTCGATTGCTTATGTAATGAAACGCACATACAGGGGAATCAGTCTTATACCTTTACCTCAAGAATCGCTCGAAAACAGCCTGATGTCAGCGGAAAGAGATAATGTGGATGAAGTCTTCCTTAAAAACACCTCATTCAGCGGTGCATTTCAATTGGAATCTTTTTCGCCACGCAAAATCCTTCTTAAAAGGAATTCGAATCATCCTGTTGCCGGATCTGGTTTTCAAAAAATAGAAATAATAGGCTACAACCGTGAAATTGACAGAATTGCCGATTTGAAGGCGGGGAAAATTGACCTTGCATATAATCCATCGTATGAAACCGTCCGGGAAGTTCAAAATGAGAAGAACCTGAAAACGGACATTGTAAAAGGAGCCGGACAGTTATGCCTTGTAGCTAACATGAAAAGCTCGCAGGCCGGAAATATCAACCTGAGGAAGGCTATTATATGTGTAACGGATCGCAAGTCGATGTCCGTGCAAATTTTCGGAAAACCTGACTTCGCCCCCATATCCTGGCTTTCCCCGCGTCACCCCGCCGCTGAGGATTTTCTTAAAAAATATTCTCTATCCCCCAAAAAAGCCAAAAATCTCATTAACAGAATGGGATTCAAAAAGAACAAGAGCCAGAAGTATGAGAAAGACGAAATCCTGCTCTATCCGTCGGTCGTATTGTCAGGAGATGATCCGCTACAATATAGAACCGCCCAATTTTTGAAGAAATCGATGAAGAAAATAGGGGTTGACATTGAAATAAAGCCTTACCCGGAAGATGTCTATCAAAAAATGATAAACGAGAAAGATTTTCCTGATTTTGCAATTGTTCGCCTTGAGACGTATCCCTGGATGGATCCCAGCGACTTTTTTTCAAGAAAGAGTATTCCATCAGGTAAGAGCAATGACTCTCAAAAGAATTACGGGGGATGGGTAAATGAGGAGAATGAAAAACTCTGTGCGGCCTACCGTGCAACGCTTGATCCTGAAGACAGATTCAAAATATTGAAAAAACAACAGAAAATTGTTGCGGAGAATTTGCCGATTATTCCACTTTTAAACATAGCAGAGATAGTGATTTGTAATAATAAGCTTAAAAATATAAAGCCGCGGGGTTTTGGAGCGATTATGTGGAATGTTGAGGAATGGGATATAGTAGAATGATATTGTTACAATTCACCGCAGAGGACACTGAAACAAGTTCAGGGCAGGCGCTGAGGATGCAGAGATTTAAAGATGTGAAAGTCCTATAAAGACTTTACTTGCCTCTTCTCTGTAATTTCCATGCGAAATTGGCTATTGTCTTTTTGCCCATTTCATCAAGGCCTTCGAATCTCATACCTATATCAAAATTTGGCTTACCCTCGCTTGTTCTTTCTTCGAGTTTTAAAACTCTTGTCACTCTTCCGGGTAATTCAAGTTTGAATTCCATTGACATCAATTTGACTTTGATGCCGGCATCTTTATCAAATGATTCGTTTGAGAGGAAAGAGAGTCCCTTCAGGCTGAAATCCCTGATTCTCATCATGTGCCAGGATTCACCTTCTCGATCTATTCTCACTTTTGCCGGCAGATCCGTTTCTATCCTGACATGTTTTCGCTCCGTGGCATCCTTCCATTCCACATATTCAGGAAAATTGAGAATGATAATCGGGGGTTTTCTTTTCCAGGCGATTTTGATGAGTTTTGATTGAAACTTTGCAAGTCTCTTGTCCCTCTTGAGGGAAACCATAATATCCTGTCCCTCTCTGAAGGGAAATGGAAACTCACCCATGAGCTCGGGTATATCAACTGAGAATGTCTCCCCTGTGACGGAAAGCACACGCCCTTTCCATAGCTTTGGCACATCCTCATCCTTTCGAACCTGCACAATCTCTTCTTCGAATATATCAATTGGCTTTATTCGAGGATGGCCTGTTTCTTCTTCTCTGTTCTTTTTTGAAAACAAATTTTTTAAAAAACCAAAAATTAAAATCATGCAACACCTCTTGTAACCCTGGTAAGTTTTTATTCTCCCCTCAGCAGGAAGCCTGATTGTTCTATATTTGTCGCCTCCCTATCTTGCATTTTCCAGGCAAAATCAGCAATGGCTTTTTTTAACATCTCATCAAATACATAGAATTTGATTCCAATATTGTATTTCAAGTTCTCCTGCTGTCCCCTCCCACATATATGTGAATTCCATACAACGGTCCCCTTTAACTCATGGCTGAAGTCCAGAGACATTAGCTTGACTTTCACATCCTTTCTTTTCTGAAAAAGTTCGGGAGATCTGAAACACAGACCGCCAATACCCATATTATAGATTCGCCCTATTACCCAGCCGGCATTTTGAGTATCCTGTTTGATCTTTGCCGGAACATCCATTTTCATTCTCTTGTGTTTTCTTTCAACAATCTCTTTCCAAATAACCTCTTTTGGATATTCAAGAAGAATCAGAGGGGGTTGATTCTCCTGCTTTATTTTGACGATCTTTGATTTAAAGCGCCCCATTCTGTCCTTTTTGCTAATGGAAATCAGGATATCATCATCCTCATTGAATGGGAACTGGGATTCTCTGAATAAACCCGGAATTTCGGCCATGAAGACCTCTCCATTAACGGAATTTATAATACCCTTCCAGATTTTTGGAACCTCACCCTCCAATTGAGCCCAGATCAATTCGTTTGATGTCAATTCAATGGGGCGGAAAGGTTTTTCAGGTTCTATGGGTAGATCCCCGGATTTCTCCCTGTGAAATATTTTATCCAGGAAGCCAAACATAAATATCACGGGGCACCTCCTGTGAGATTTCTTTTATTGTTTATGCATAAAAACTTTATTAATATACTTTACTATTCAACAACTCAATGGATTTCCTCTTTATCGCCTGATAAGATCTTGGAAAACGCTCAGGAGTTTCCATGACCTTGGAGAAAGATACAAGCCAGGAACTCCAATCTTCACCCAATGAACGGTTAATTTTAATGTCAGGGGCATCCAATCCTACCAGAAGATATGCCTTCCCTAATCTTTTGATTTCCTTTACATGTTTTTTTCCCTTCCATGCGACCAATTTACCGCCTTTCTTTAGCAAGGGGGCGCAAAACTCCACCAGAACCGGAAGATCGGCCACCGCACGGGATAATACAAAATCGTATTTCTCCCTGTACTCAGGGGATCTACCTGCTTCCTCGACTCTACCGGAGAAAAATGTTATCTCATCGATAGATAAACTACAACAAACCTTTTTGACAAAATTTATTTTTTTTTGTGATGAATCAATCAATGTGATATGAATATCGGGTCTTGCAATTTTAATCACGAGACCAGGGAATCCCGCACCTGTGCCAAGATCCACTATTTTGTGGTTACTTTCAATATGGAAATGTTCAAGAAATGAAAGGGAATCCATAAAAAGATAATCAATAATCCTTTCATCCTCCATCGGGCCGATAAGATTTATTTTTTTATTCTCCCTGGTTAACATGGCAAAATAATTAAAGAGGTTTGACAGGGTTGAATCAGGGAGTGAAATATCCAGGCAGGATAATTTTTCCTGGAAAATATTCTTAATTCTTTGCATTATTTAATATTCCGTCAAGATCAAGCTTATCCTTTGAAACACAATTCAACAGATTTTTTCAATGGTATCCAAAGAATTTATTTCTTAGATTTCGCACACCTGATATCTTTTAATTAAATCACTCAATTTATCAAAAATGCGATTGTGAAATATTCTTTAATAGCTTTATAGTCATATTTCACAATATTTATAAACTTTTCGAGTTTTTAATCGAGTAGGGTAAGGTCATAGTAATTTGCTATGACCTTATCCCTCTCACAGAACCGTACGTGCGGTTCTCGCATACGGCTCC
>JAIORV010000107.1 GCA_021107945.1 Vulcanimicrobiota bacterium
TGATGGTGGGATCTGAATAGTAATAAATATTTTTGACAGGAAACATGTGCACCCAAAAAATTTTAATAAAAAGCTTTATTATTAACTCTGCGTCCTCTGCGGTGAAAAATATCCTCCGCTTCCAGCTAAATTATCCTGAAATAATCCACCAACACGCATCTGCGGACTCTTGTGAATGTTTTTGCTGATGTGGGTCCCTCCCCCGTGGGGCCTGCGATTGTCATGCTTGTGTGCCCTTCTCCTCTGCCTCCCAGTCCTGCAACCGTGGCGGCGTTCTTTACGAAGATTGTCGCGTTTATCCGGTATGCCATTCTTGAAAGGTTCTCCACATTCCTTGAAAACATCGAGGCGGTATGCAGGAATCCATGCTCCGCAATAACCGCAAGGTCAATCGCCTCCTGCACATTTTTGACTCTGCACATCGGGAGGATGGGCATCATCTGCTCCGCATATACAAGGGGATGATCCTTGTGAACTTCGCATATCAGGAGCCTGAGCTCCTGTGGCAGGTCAAGTCCTATTGATTTTGCAAGGACTGCGGCGTTTTTGCCTATATATTTTTTGTTTGCCGTGGGATGGGCTTCGCCGACTTTGGCGGGATTTATCACATTTTTTGTAATCTGATCGGTCTGATATGAATTGAGGAGATATGCACCGTTGTCCTGCATTTTTCTGACAAGCTCATCAAATACGGATTCGACACAGAAGACCTCTTTCTCACAGGTGCACATTATATTGTTGTCAAATGAAGCTCCCAGGAGAATCTCCCTGGAGGCAAGGTCAATATCCGCCGTCTCGTCAACCACAACGGGGGGATTTCCGGGTCCCGCGCCTATAACTCGCTTTCCGGATTCCTTCATTGCAACTTTTACAACCCCGGGTCCTCCGGTTACAACCATAAGGCGGATTTTCTGACTTCTCATCAACTCAAGCCCGGTCTGCATTGTGGGATTCTCAACGGTTGTCAGGAGATTTGGAGGACCTCCCGCTTCCTGTATTGCCTCGTTCAACAAGCCAAGCGCCTTTTGACTTACTTTTTTGGCGGATGGGTGGAAATTGAAGATGACGCCGTTACCCGCCGTAATCATCGAAATAGAGTTGTTTACAACCGTCGCCGCAGGGTTCGTGCTGGGGGTAATGGAGCCTATGAGTCCGAATGGTCCCTGTTCTATGAGGGTCAGTCCGCCGTCCCCTGTGAGAACTGTGGGGTGGAGGTCTTCGAGTCCGGGGGTTTTCGTCGCTACAACCGTTTTCTTTGTAATCTTATCCTCGACACGCCCCATCCCTGTTTCCGCAACCGCCATCTGCGCCAGCATGGCAACATTGGCAAGTGTTTTTTGACGCATTGACTCAATAATTTTTTTCCGTGTGTCAAGAGTAAGTTTAACAAATTGTTTCTGGGCTATATGCGCGGCGTCAATAGCTTCCTCGATTGTGGGAAACACGCCGTCTATCCCGCCGTAGTTTTTGGCTGTCGGCGCGAATGACCCTCCATTTTGGGATGAATATTTTTTAACAACTTCCTGCACAATCTGTGCAACCTGTTCTTTAGAAAGCTCCATTTTACGACCCCCTTAAACTATTTTCACCACGAAGACACGAAGGACACGGAGATTAAAATTTCATACCTCTACTTGTTGAATGTCCACAAACTTCATTAAAGAAGGTTTCTGCTCTTCAAGGCAGAGTTCAATTACTTCTTTTATTCTGGAGAGTAGCTCTTCAATTGTTTTTGCCTAGGTATAACAGCTTTTAAGGGCGGGAACAGTCGCCACGTAATACCCGTCGAGATCCTGCTCTATTAGAACTGTGAATTGGTATTTTGTATCCATATGCTCACCCTTTGTGGTCTTTGCTTCTTTGCGGTAAATAATCACATCCGCCATCTGTTTATCGGGACGGGGACGTCCCTCCTACACACTGGAGGCGGGAGATGAGAAGTGGGAAGCGGGATCCCTCATCTGGATTCCGCAATCCGGCCTCTGTTATCCATAATCCGTCTTCCGTTATCCGCATTCCGCATTCCGCCCTCTGGCATCCGTTTTTCACTACCCTCTGTGGTCTCTGTGTCCTCTGTGGTAAAAAAACAAACCATCAGAATTTAAATCAGCCTGATCTCAATGCCCAGAGCCGTGGCGGTTCCGTTTGCCAGGGGAGTTATTATTGTTCTGCGGGGGAAGTTCAACATTTTGAGCTTCTGGTCGGATGCTACAAGTATATCTTCCTTTGTTACAACATTTCTGACGCCGACATCGGTTGTTACCTTCTGGACAGGCTGATCACCCATCATTCCCGACAGGCTTTTTAATTGAATTGTCTGAGCGCCAAGGTCTTCCAGTGTTTTCAGGTTGGCGTTTATGAGAGCCATAATCTTACTCTCGGTTCTTGCCCCGGAATATTTCAGGTTATGAATATTATCGGTACATACCAACAGGGGTTTATCCATGAGCAAGGCCTTTATCGAGAGACCCGACACCGGATCATCCGCAATGAGGTTTGCAATTTTGGTTAATGCGGGAATGGACAGGAAAGGCAAAATCACTTTATCAACGCCGGAAACAACCCGGCTGTAAGAAGCCCGTTTGATCCCCGCGATAGGCTTATACCGGAGGAATCCCGCGCATGACTTGACCTGATCGGAAATGTCGTCGGGAATATAGATGTGATAATCAGGCATGCCTGTCTCCACCTTGCCCAGGACATCAATCACGGTTGACAGATCTTCCGTTTCCTCATCAAGAAGAACAAGAACCCTGGTTTTCTCCCCCGATTTAATATTCTGCGGGGAGTCAGGGGACATCTTCTCAAGCTCCACCATGACAAGGCGGGTTATTTGTTCCACTATAGACTCATAATTCATTTGAATACAACACAATCAAAGAATTTTCATTTTAACAAAACCAAAAACAGGCGGGACTAAAGGCCACATTTATTTTGAAACATGGCCTCACCCGACAATAATGATCTATAAATATTCAGTTCTCTCCATCAGGAGAAATTTCCCGGTTTCCCTATTTCTTCTTTTCTTCTTTAGGAACTCCCACGGGAAGAACTTCGTCAAGGTTCTTGTGCGGTCTTGGAATAACGTGAACTGCAACGAGCTCTCCGACTTTTCTTGCGGCCGCCGCTCCGGCGTCCGTCGCCGCTCTTACTGCCGCTACATCTCCGCGAACCATAGCGGTTACATATCCCGCTCCGATTTTTTCATAACCTATGAGCATTACATTTGCCGCTTTTACCATTGCATCGGATGCTTCAACCATGGCAACGAATCCCTTGGTTTCAATCATCCCCAGTGCTTCTAAGTTTGCTCTCAAAATTTCCACCTCCTGGTGTAGTTTTTATTTTACTTAGTCTTTTATGATTTCTGCCGGTGTATTCTGTCCCACACCGGCGGCATTTGCCTCGTCAACATCTATATGCATTTCAAGGGCGTACGAAGGCTTCACCCTTGCAACTACCTTTTCAAATATCGTGGTTCTGGCCGGACTCTCGAGCCTTACCTTTAACATTTCCTTGTCCCGGATATCGAAATATCGGGCGTCATCGGGAGTGAAATGGACATGCCGCATTGCGACGACTACTCCCTCTTTGAGTGTTGCCGCGCCGTTGGGTCCGACGAGAACACAGCCTGGAGTTCCTGCAGTGTTCCCTGATTGCCTAACCGGCACTCCCTTTATCTTGATTGCAAATGAATCGGTTCTTGAAATTTCCACCTGTGTTTTTGAGCGAACGGGTCCCAGTATTCTTATGGGAAGTACTGCTCCTGTAGGGCCGACTATTGTTAATAATTCGTTCGATGCAAATTCACCGGGTTGAATAAGGTCTTTCAATTTTGTCAACTGATATCCTTCTCCGTATAAAATATCAAGGTGCTCCCGTGATATATGGCAATGTCGATTTGAATAGTTGCAATATAAAATTCTCTCTTTATTATTAACAGCAATATCTTCGATCTCGCCGATTTTATTCTCTCTATTAATCTTATTCAGCACCTCCTTGACAATCTGTTTTACAATTTCCTCTTCAGCCATAGTAAGCCCCACTCCAGATTAAAATGTTTAAGCAATAAAAAAAACCAAAAACTCTCAGGTACATATTATTAAATACATGTTTTCTTTGAAAATATCCTCGATATCCTCGGAAACACATAGCGGTATTCTACGGATATTATCGGAAATCCTCTGAAAACATGGCATGTTTATGTTATTTTAAATCAGGGTTATGTCATCGTCGAAAACTCGCCCCCTGATATGAATTACCATTTCCCGGTTCTATACTTATCCCTGCAATCATCACAATAGAATACATCGCCGCGCCAGGATGTCTCGAAATCCCCTTCACACATAGTGCATTTCCTGGACATGGGCTTGTTCTTTTCCGCATACTTCTTGAGACACTCGGGACAATAGAATTGCTCTCCCTCCCAATATGTGAACTTCTTCTCCCCGCATGCGTCACATACGCGGAGCTTCTTTTCACGCACAAGTCTGAGCTCCTCAAGATTATCATCAATGTACATCACATCAAAGTCGTACAATGTGTGATCATATATTAATTTTTCATTACTCGGCGCGTAATCGGCATGCGCCTTCATTGCAATAAGCATGGTTCTTTTTCCAAGGAAACGCACTCTTCTTAAAACCGGCATATAGTCCAGGTCTCCCGCCACAATCGCCGCTATATCAAAATTCCCCGGCAGCGCGGCATGCATCATCATTGTTGTGGCAAGTGCAACATCGACGCATTTTTCCACAGGATGGATTTCCAAGTTGTTTTTAAAATCGATATCATGTATCTCCAGGACATAATGACATTCTTTTTCTAAAAATGTAAAAAAATTCTGTTGTGGTGTGGGATCAAATCCCGGTTTGTTTATCGGCATGGCGCCAAAGAAAAAAGTGCGAACAATGTCAATATCCCCCACACGTTTGGATAATTTTGATTTAATTAATTCAGGCAGTTTTCTGTAATCTATCACATAGCTGGGATCTTGAAAAATCTCTCTTAAATGACTCAAATTATGAAAAAGCCAACTTCCGTCAATAAAAATCATGAGTTTTGTGGGCATAATTATTAACTCCTTCGCCTGTTGATTTATTATTTCCCGGACTAATTTGTCTTTATACTTCGTATCCCCAAGACCTCAGGAGATCTTTCCTCTCTCTCCAATCTTCCTTAACCTTGACCCATAGATCGAGATATACTTTCTTTCCTGAAATAACCTCAAGCTCTTCCCTTGCAAGAGTTCCGATTTGTTTTAGTTTTTTGCCATCCTTTCCTATTATTATCCCCTTCTGGGACTTTCTCTCAACATATATAATCTCCCGGATATATAAAGTATCCGGAGTTGAGCCTTCTCTGAACTCCTCGGTATGAACAAATACACAATGGGGTACTTCCTGCCTTGTCTTTAAAAGTACTTTTTCACGGACAATTTCACTGGCCTGCACTCCAGGATTTTGATCCGTCACTTGCCCAATAGGGAAATATGGAGGACCAGGGGGAAGAGCCTGCGCTACGAAATTT
Source organism: Vulcanimicrobiota bacterium (assembly GCA_021107945.1). Lineage (GTDB taxonomy): Bacteria > Vulcanimicrobiota > JAJTBE01 > JAJTBE01 > JAJTBE01 > JAIORV01. Next base: position 5,530 of record JAIORV010000107.1, read on the forward strand.
ACAAGCTCATTTACACCTTTTCCCGTAAGGGCAGATATTTTAAACCCTTTCTGGAAATTTCCCATCGACTCTAAAACTTCATATCTTCTTTCAAGATCCTTCGGGTCTGTTTTGTCAATCTTATTCATCGCAAGAAAAATAGGAACATTCGGACTATTTTTATATCCAAACAGAATTTTTAGAGCTATTTTGTCCTCTTCTCTTAAATCATGTGTGGCATCAATCATAAATATTATAAAATCGGCGTCCTTTATCTCCGATCTATATGTCTTCTCCATGTACTTATCCAATTGGTGGGAGGCTTTGTGAATGCCCGGAGTATCAACAAAAACAATCTGATACCCGGGACCGTTTTTTACACCCAGAATTCTGTGTCTTGTTGTCTGTGGCTTTGACGAGATAATTGCCACTTTTTGTCCCACTATTGTATTTACAAGCGTAGATTTTCCAACGTTAGGCTTCCCTACAACAGCCACGAACCCTGAACGCATCTCATTGGCGTCTGCATATTCTGCATTTATATTTGTAATGTTCATCAAGAAATTTTCTTCAATCAGAAAGATTTCCCTTTATACCGATTGAAGGATGTTGTCAATATTCGAAGAAATATCACCAATCCTGAAAATTAACCCAGAGAAAGGCGGTACAGAGGATGGAGGCATTGTTGACCTGGAAGTATTTTTTAATCCCTGGTGAGAAATTTGATGCAATTAAATCAGAGGCGGATGAACTCGATTCCCTGAGAAACAGAGAATTGACGGAGAAGGAATCGGCTCGCAAAGACGAATTGATCGATATAATTGATTTAAAAGCCAAAGATGTCGCGGAAGAAGTGGTGGTCTATAAAGATGACGGGGAGGGCAAGGACGGCACGATTGTTGAAGAACTGGTCTATAGAATGGATGATTCCCCGGAACTCAGGAAATATCGAGAACAGGACGAGTTTTATTTCCAATTCATGGTCTATTGTACTCCCGAAGGACTTCAAAAACAATACGATAAGATAAAGAAAATATTCGCAATCACCAAAGACCATAACCTACTCAAAGAGGAGTTTCTCGGAAAATGGGTCTATCTGGAGAGAGCAAGAGAAATATTCCACGAGATAAGAAAGATGTTCCAAACAGCAAATGACGATCATTGCGGAATAGTCAAGATAGACCGTGTGGAATGGGTCCCTGGAAGTGAAGAAGTGGAAGAACTCGAAGAAGATATCGAGGACAAAGAAGAAGAGATATTGGAAGATGTTGATGCGGATACAATTGACGCATGAGTGAGGGCATCGAAAAACACCGATATCCCGCTTATCCTATGCGATTCCTGCGGTAAAAAAACTACTTGAATGAGCAATTATGAAAATAGATGCGATTTTAACCCCCGGCGACGTTCTGAATAGAGAAAAGATCAATCGGAACAGGAATGCCGTGGTTGTTGACGTGCTAAGGGTTTGCACTACAATTGTGCAAGCCCTGTCATCGGGAGCACAAAAGATTTTCCCCACATTGACCGTAAACGAGGTGTTCGAAAAAAAGAAGCGGATTCTCGAATCGGGTGTTCCTGCTAACAACATAATTCTGGGCGGTGAAAGGGGCGGAATTCGTGTCGAGGGATTCGACCTGGGAAATTCACCCCGCGAATATACAAGGGAAGAAGTTGACGGGAAGATCATCATTATCTCGTCAACGAACGGAACAAAAGCTATAAAAAGAAGTGAAACTGCGGCATGTATAATATTGGGTACAATAAGGAACGCTGGGGCGGTAGCGAAATTTCTGGCAAGAGACGGGCGGGATGTTGTATTTTATCTGTCAGGAAAAGAAGGGGAATTCTCACTTGAAGATGCGGTGGGAGCCGGCATGATTATTAAACACCTGTCAGCTCAAACCGAAATTCAAATGACGGACTCATCCAATATGTGTATGAATCTCTATGAAAAATACCGGGATGATCTCATCGGAATGTTCAAAAAATCAGTGCATGGTCAATATCTTATATCAATAGGCTTCGAAAAGGACCTTTATTTGTGCGCGGATGAAAATAAATCCGGGATCGTGCCTTTTGTTGATATTGATGGATATATAATGAGAAAGGAATGAGAATATGAAAAAACAAAGACGAATTATAGCAGGATTAATCCTTTTATTTGTTATTCTTTCAATAATACCGGCTTGTGCGAAAGATATTAATATCGGGATTGTATATGATAAGCGGCAGACAAAAGCTCTTGAAGAAAATGTGGATCTCCGTTTGAAATATCGAAATGCGATAGAGAAAAATGGCGGTAAGGTGATTGTGCTTTCAGTTCTCGACGATAACAAGACAACCGCAGAGAAGCTTGGAAAAATCGACGGACTTCTCGTGCCGGGTGGAGCGGATGTTGATCCCGGCAGGTATGGAGACTCCCCCCATCAACATCTCGAAGAAGTGGATATGGCTCTTGATAAATATGAATTCGAGTTGTTGGGGTACTGCATCAGACACAGCATTCCCATTCTAGCTATATGCAGAGGACATCAGATTTTGAATGTGTTTATGGGCGGATCCCTTTACCAGGATATTCCGATACAGCACAAATCGGATAAAAAGGTAACACACCGCATAAGGAAAAAAGGCGAGTCGCAAATTTGTTTTCATGGAATAGTAGTTAGTGAAGACAGTCTTCTTTATAAATTGCATAAAAAGAAACAAATGAATGTTAACTCATTACATCACCAGGCTATTAAAAAACCAGGAAAAGACCTGAAGATAACGGCTCATACCGATGATGGAATCATAGAGGGAATAGAGGGGACAGGAGACCAATTTATCGTAGGGGTACAGTTTCACCCGGAGAAAATGAGGATAAAAAAACCGGAGTGGAATAAACTTTTCAAGGCGTTCGTTGATGAAGCGAAGAAGTGGAAGAAAAAAGAAAGACAATAAAAGGACACTAAAAGCAAGTTCAGGTCTCACAATGACCTTTTAGTTTTGATCTTCAATTGAAGATGCTCTTTCTTATTGAGAAAAAGCCTTGCAAATTGTCATTCTGAGCGGATCAAGAAATGAGTTACTTTACTCCGACGACTTCCTCAAGACGGAGCCTACCTGATGTTCGCAGGCTAACACAGCGAAGAATCTCCACATAACGAACAATGTCACAATTTGTCATTCTGAGTGGACTACGAATGAATTATTTTGATACGACGACTTTCTCAAGACGGAGCCTACCTGATGTTCGCAGGCTAACACAACGAAGAATCTCGTGCCCAATTGTTTAAAAGGAGCAAGTCTCAATTAGAAGGAAGATTATTTTGAAGGGGACCCCCGGGGAGGAGATCCTTCGCTGAGTAATGCTTTGGAGGAATGCAAACCTCGCTCTTGCCAAGGCTTCATTCATTAAAGTAAAGGTGATCGTATTCCGCTCAGGATGACAACCTGCGGGATCGTTTTTGAGGAGATCCTTCGCTTTGTAATATATCGGAGGAATGCAAACCCCACTCTTGCCAAGGCTTCATTCATTAAAGTAAAGGTGATCGTATTCCACTCAGGATGACAACCTGCGGGATCGTTTTTGAGGAGATCCTTCGCTATGTAAATCCCGGTTCATCAAGTAAATCCTGTTCTTGAGCAAGTCATCGGATTAAAGCAATTCTCCCGTGATCCGCTCAGAATGACAGTTTGCAAGTGTTTCTCTTTACAACAGAGTCACGGATAGCAGGGAGAAAGTATCCATTATCTGTCATCCGCAATCCGTCCCCGTAATCCGTCCCCGTAATCCTCTGCGCCCGCGCTGAACTTGTTTCAGTGATCTCTGCGTTAAAAAAACCACTTCTTCGAAACTCCCGCCTCTTACTTCTCGTTTCAGAAATCGTCGAATGTCCACTCCTTGATATTATATGTTTTGGGCGAATCGCTGTGCAGTATCTTTGTGAATCCGATATCAACCGCTGTCCAGCGTTTTAACGGACCTGGGAAATCCGTCAGCACTTCAAGGATTGGATATGCATAAAGAAGGGAATCGGGAAAAATATATCCCATTTTGAAATCGGTCTCTCTCAGAATTGATGCGTACTCTTCCCAGAATGGCAGATCCGGCGGTATTTCAAAAAAAATGGGATCGGTAAAAGCGCAGGAACGCTCCCCTACCTCAGGATTCTCATTGCTCCTGTAATATCCGAAAAGCCTGCAGGCGAGGGGGCGAACTGGATGGATTATACAGCCTTCGTTTTTGAGCATGGGACAGGGCCAGAAAGAAAAACCTTCTCTCTTGTCGAGATGCCGGTCGTCCATAGGTTCAAAATGCACTCGTTTCGGGATGTTTTTTTCCTCCATGTAATTCCGGATCAGTTCAAATTCAAGATTTGACATAGTCATACGAAGGCAATGGGAGAAACAACATGACCCGCATTGCCAACACTCAACATTGCCGGACTTCAAGCCTGATAAATGTTTTTCCAAATCCTCAAAGAATTTTTTTAGTTTTAATAAACTATTTTTCATAATTAAAATCCAACTTTCCCGCTCTCAAGCTTTATTCTCTATTGAGTTTATATTGACATCATCTATATCCTTTGAATCACCGGGGGCAGTTATCTCCAGGCTATCCGGGTTTTCATCCGTCAGGTTCCCGGGATATTTCGATTCGTCGAAGTTTTTATCCATAATATCAGGTGATTCCGTCAGTTCGTCGGGAATATCTGCAGGAGGCTCGATTTCCGGCGGTTCATCTTCAGACAGAGATGTATATTTTCTCATTTCCCTTAACCCGCTGCCGATGAGTTTTCCCAATTCAGGAAGCTTTTTTGGCCCAAATAGAATAAGTGCAAGTATAAGGATTACAATTATTTCACCCATTCCAAGCCAGGCCATAATAAATCACTTCACTCCAGGATATTTTCAAGTCCCACAACCATGCCGGAAAGATCCCTGACCTTCTCTATTGCCAACATTACTCCGGACATAAAACATTCCCTTGAAATACTGTCATGTCTTATTTTCAGCACCTCGCCGACTCCTCCGAGGTTAACCTCCTGATGCGCCAGAAATCCGGGCATTCTCACAGAGTGGATCCTGATACCGTTTCTTATTCCTCCTCTGACTCCGGGAATTTTCTCGGTTTCAGCCGGAGGGGAGTTGAATGTCTCTCGATTTTGTGCCATCAAGTCGGCAGTTCTGATTGCAGTGCCCGATGGGGCGTCTATTTTATTTTCGTGATGTAGTTCAATTATCTCCGCCCATTCAAAATACTTCGCCGCAGACTTTGAGAATCTCATCATCAGGACGGCTCCCAGGGAGAAATTGGGAGCAATCAAAACAGGGACTCCCGTTTCTTCAGATTTTTTCCTGATATCATCTATCGATTCCTGAGAAATGCCTGTTGATCCCACAACACATGCACATCCTGCAAAAATCGCGGCCGACATATTGACAGGGGATGCCTTGCCGTTTGTAAAATCGACCATTACATCGATCTTTTCTTTTTTGAATACTTTTTCGGCGGAATCTTCAATCTTGATTCCGATTTTCTTCCCGGTCGCCAATTCTCCGGCATCTTTCCCGGCGTTTTCAGTCGTGTCAACAGCGGCCACCAGTTCAATATTATCTCTTTGTAATATTGTCTTTACAGTTTGCCTTCCCATTTTTCCCGCCGCTCCACATACCAGCACCTTTATCTTCTCCATTTTATCACTCCTCGCCTTTCATGCCGCGTTCCACCCATTTTCCAAGTCTCTTGCCCAACCTGACTGCTTCATCATAATAGGGCTCTACTCCAATTCTTGTAACTCCGCCGGCATACATCGCCCCCACAATGGCGGCGTTAAGATGGCCGTTACAGAAATCCTTCAACAATGGGGTCGCCCTGTCGCATAAAACTCTCATTAAAGGAAAGACGATTCCCGAGCTGACAATTATCAAGGCACATTTCCTCTTTGCCGATCGGGGCTCTGGACACCCTTTGATGGGGTAATTGCCGGGCTTTCCCATTACAAAACAGGATCTCTCCAGGAACGCTTTCATAACAGCAGTCTCCGCTGTCATATTCACGGGAGTGCCGAGAATAAACCCGTCCGCCTCACTCATCTTCCTATATATCTCCTGCATATCATCATCAATAACACACCTTGCATAAGGCTTGTCGGGATCGTCCCCGGCGCAGACCATGCAATTCCTGCAATATTGAATATCCTTGTCAATCAGACGAATTTTTTCCACGTCAATATCATCATAAGTCCCCTGTAGTCCTTCAATCGCTTTGTCAATCAAGGTGTCGATAGTCTTCCCTTTGCGGTATGTGCCGGATATTGCAAGTACCTTACCCATCATATTGCCCACCTCTCTCATGATGTTATTAATTACTCCTGTTAATCACCTTTGATGTAATTCCTTCCGTCCCGATACTGCTCTTGATTTGTGATAAATATTTTGTCTCAGTCGAGCTTCGATATTCTTAATTTGATGGCATTATCTTTGAATTGTAAAGTTTTTTAAAAAAGTTTCTTCCCCGAATAAACTGTATAAATAAGTTCTTTTGGCACTACTAGGAATAGACAAATAATCAGGAAGGAAGGAAAACCTGGTTTAGATAAGAAATACTAAATCGACTTTTTTCAATAAAAAGACACTTACACAAACCATAGTCCCATTTTGGAAGAATCGAGGAATCATGGTTATCAGTCTTGACCCGGACAACCCAGAGGTATGGTACTTGATAGATGCCGTTGAAATATTACGAAAAGGCGGTGTGGCAGTATTTCCTACCGATACTGTTTATGGCCTGGGGTGTGATCTTTCCAAGAAAAAATCGATTGAGCGTTTATATCAGATAAAAAAAATGCCCCGTCGAAAACCCCTCAGTTTTATTTGCTCCGATTTAAAAGATATCGCAAAATATGCCCATGTCTCAAATATGGCATACAGACTGATGAAAAGACTTCTTCCGGGACCATATACATTCATTCTCCCCGCAACCCATAAGGTTCCGCGCCTGATGCTGACCAATCGGCGCACTGTGGGAATCAGGGTTCCTGACAATAAAATATGTATTGAATTGGTCCAGCAATTGGGTAATCCCATAATCAGCACAAGTTTGATTCTGGATGAAGATGAGCCGATCAGCGATCCTTTTGAGATATTTGATACTTATGGAAATCAGATTGATCTTGTAATAGACGGAGGCGTACTAAGAGCAGAAAGATCAACGGTTGTGGATTTGACGAATAATTCGCCGGAGATTATTCGAGAAGGTAAGGGAGATATAAGCGGGATAATCTGAAGAGCATAAGGAAGCCTTTTTTAGTTTATAGCTTCCTTTTCAGGGTGGGAGGGGCAACAGCACATTTCAGTAATTGCCGGGGGCGGTTGCCTGATCTTTATATACATTTCTATGGTGATGGATGTGATATTTGTAGTAACTAACAATAACGCAATAATTGATTTTAAGAATAACACAACAATTTATTTTAAGACAACACCACAATTTATTGTGGTGGGAGGGAGAATGCCTTAACCATGCTATCTCAGCCTCTTCAGAGGCTTCCGGATTCTGAAGTATAATGGAGTAATGGGAATAAGAAACGAGAGACGAGAGATGAGAAATTCTTTTCTAATTTCTCGCCTCCCATTTTCCACCTCCCATTTATGGGGCATGTGGCATAAAAACCGCGGATGATAAGGAAATGGGAAACCGTTAAAAACGGTTAGACACCTATTGTTTGGGGCGTCGTCCTGCCACCCGATTAAAATCGGGTGTTGTCTTAAAATGTCATAAAAGATTAGGCGATTGCCCTCGGCTACCCGGACTGAATATAAAAGAAAAAATATGAATAACACAAATATAACCCGACAAAACATTCCATCCAACCCTGTTATTGTAATTGCAGGACCCACAGCTTCAGGAAAAACGGCATTTTCAATATCTCTGGCAAAGCATATAAACGGAGAGATTATTTCCGCCGACTCCGCCCAGATATACAGGGACCTCAGTATTATCACAGCACGGGTATCACCGGAAGAGATGGGAGGAATTCCACATCATCTTACCGGCTTTCTTGGAATTGAAGATGATTTTTCCCTCGCACAATACCAGGAGGCGGCATATAAATGTATCATGGAAATCCTGAAAAGAGGCAAGGTCCCAATCCTGACCGGTGGCACGGGGCTTTATATAAAGGCAGTGATCGAGGATTATCAATTTCCCGACGCTCCGCCGGATCCCGTTTTCAGGGAAAAATTAAAAAACAGGGCGGCTGTTGAGGGCAGGGAATCGATATATAATCAGCTTGAGGCAAAAGATCCGGTGGCGGCTTCCCGAATCCATCCCAATAATTTGCAAAGAGTAATTCGGGCTCTGGAGGTAATAGAACAAACTGGAAAGCTCTTTTCCTTTTTTTATCGGAAAGGGGTTGAACATCCCCTCGGCATTACACCGTTTTGCTATTGTTTGAATTATCCCCGGGAAATGCTTTATGAACGAATAAACTCCCGGGTAGATAAGATGATAGAGGAGGGGGCAATGCAAGAAATCGAAAAGCTGGTGTTTGCAGGCAGGAAAGAAAGACTTGAAAAATTGAAAATTCTTGGATGCAGGGAAATAATTTACATCCTGGAAGGAAAATGTTCCGTACGGGAAGGAATAACATTACTGAAACGAAATACAAGAAAATACGCAAAAAGACAATTGACCTGGTCGAGATCCCAGTTAAACTACCATTGGATTACCAGGGGAGGGAAGGAGGGGACAGCAAAGACAAGCAAAATCTTCAATTCCATCAAAGAAAAAATTTATCATATGCGTTAACTAAAAAGAGAAAAACAAGGAGGAACATCAATGCATTTGAATCTTCAGGATGCCTATCTGGGACAATTAAAAAAAGATAACCTGCTGGTAGTCGTTTATCTGGTGAATGGCTTCCAACTTAAAGGTCTTATCAAGGGCTTTGATAATTTTACCGTATTCCTCGAAAACGAGGGGAAAATTCAGATGGTATATAAACATGCAATCACGACAATTAACCCGGTAAAATCCATATCACTTTCGTTTCTCAGCGAAGCTTTCAAGGGTGTGCCTTCCAAGAATCCTCCAAAGGAACCGCCAAAGAGAGAAGCTCCCGTAATCCCGCCCAATGCTCCGAGGCCAAGCGCCGTCAGGGAAGTTATATAAATCTCCGGAATATGGAGGAGTAAATTGAAATTTACCAAGATGCATGGTCTTGGAAACGATTTTATCATCATTGACAATAGATCAGGATTTAATCTTGATTATCCAGGGTTGGCAAGAAATTTGTGCCGTCGGCATCTTTCAATAGGAGCCGACGGGATACTTGTCATGTTATCTTCCAATAAAGCGGATATCCGGATGAGGATCTTCAATGCAGACGGTTCCGAGGCCGAGATGTGCGGCAATGGAATACGCTGTTTTGCCAGGTATATTTATGAAAAAAAGATATTTTCAAAGAAATCCATGTCCGTTGAAACACCTGCAGGAATTATTAAACCACAAATAGTTGATAACCCGGAAGATCCCCGCGATCTGTTAATCAGGGTTGATATGGGCAAACCCGCATTACGCAGAAATGAAATTCCCATGACCGGGGAAGACACTCCGGGAGTTATCGATGAAAAAATTGAGGTTGACGGTGACGGGTTTCACATTTCTGCGGTTTCTATGGGTAATCCCCATTGTATTATATTTGTCGATGAAATCACCGACCGACTTATACGCCATATAGGCCCTCTTATTGAACAACATCCCGTATTTCCACGCAAAACCAATGTGGAATTCGCGAGGTTCATTGATCCCGGGCATGTTAAAGTGAGAGTATGGGAAAGAGGAGCCGGAGAAACGCTTGCCTGCGGCACGGGCGCTTGTGCGGTGGTTGTTGCCGGGATAATGAAAAAAATGCTGGACAACAAGGTCAAAGTATCCCTGCCGGGTGGAAATCTCCTCATTGAGTGGAATGAAACAGGGCATGTTTATATGACAGGGCCTGCCGTCGAAGTGTTTTGCGGTGAGTTGACTCAATTGCAACAACTATCCGGATAAAATCATGTTAAGCCGCTGAAGCGGCTTAGGGAAGGATAGTACTACATCAAGCCGCTTCAGCGGCTTATTGATAGCTGAATAATTCATCAAGCTAAATTATTAAAAATTAATCTAAATATCCGAAAGGTTGATCACATTGTTAATTGAGAGCATTGTAACACGTCTTAAAAAACTTCGTTCAAAAATGCAACAGGAAAATATAAACTCGGTTTTAATTACAGGCGAAAAAAATCGTCAATATTACAGCGGCTTTACCGGCTCAAACGGCTGGCTTGTAATAACCGGCGATTCAGCTTTAGTCATTACGGACGGCCGTTATTTCGAGCAGGTGGGGCGGGAAGCTCCGCTATTCACGCTTGTGAAAGCCAAGCAGAGCTATAGAAAATCAATCATCGATGCAATGTCGGAGATAGTTGAAAATCATCCCGTCGGAAAAACGATGGGTTATGAATCGTCAATATTATCCGTTGCGATTTATAATGAGCTTCTGAAAGCTCTCCCGGATATTAAATTTGCTCCCTTTGACAATGAAATTGAAAGCACCCGCGAGATAAAAGAACCGGCGGAAATCGAGATTATAAAAAAAGCGATTCAAATTGCCCAGGAAGGCTTCAAACAAATTGAAAGCAAGGTGAAAGCAGGCGCCACTGAACGTGAGATTTCCGCGGAGTTACAATACAGGATGAAACTGTCCGGTGCGGACAAGGAGGCATTTGATATAATTGTCGCCGCCGGCAAAAATTCCGCACTTCCCCATGCAAAAGTCAGCGACTGCAAGCTGAAAGAGGGAGACCCCGTCGTCATTGACTGGGGCGCAAAAGTCGAAGGTTATCATTCCGATATGACAAGAACTCTTTTTGTGGGAAAACCGTCTGACAAGATGCGTGAAATATATAACACCGTATTCGAAGCGCAGAGAAAAGCTCTGGATGTAATCGGACCCGGAATGTCCTCAGGCGAGGTTGATGCGGTTGCAAGGGAGCATATTTCATCCGCAGGATATGGAGATTACTTTGTTCATGGCCTGGGACACGGTGTGGGACTCGCAATTCATGAACGCCCTTCCGTAAAGAAGGACGATAAGACGATATTACAGCCCGGGATGGTAGCCACCGTGGAGCCTGGTATTTATGTCCCGGATTTGGGCGGTGTAAGAATAGAAGATATGGTATTGATAACCCCCGACGGGAAGGAGATTCTCACATCTCTTCCCATAATGAAGTATTAATAGGAATAAGGAAGAGGGAATAAGGAAGAGGGAATAAGGAAGAGGGAATAAGGAAGAGGGATAACGAACCGTCCTCCCATTTTCTTTTATCTATTATCCTTTTTTCATTATTTCTTATTGGTAATTACCATTGAACAATATTCCCATGCCTCCAGAAATACCCGCTTTTATCAAGGTCATGAAGCTTCGTTAAAAACAACATCCCGTTCACAGCTTTCTCCGGTGTGTCGATGCCATTGGGATTCATTTTTGTGTTGACCCATCCCGGGTCAACGGCATGAATTGCAATATTTTTTTCTTTGAGATCAAATGAGAGGGATTTTGTGAGCATATTGGCGGCGGCTTTGCTGACCCGGTATGCAAGAGGCCCCTTTGAGTTTGTCTCCGAGAACGCTCCCGCTCCCGATGTTATGTTGATAATTATGGGATTTTTAGATTTTTCCATGAGTGCAAGGGATTCGAGAATAACCTGGTAATGGGCGATAAGGTTTGTCTCAATATTCTTGATAAAGACATCCAGAGAGGGAAACGCCCCATCTTCTTTTACATATATCCCGGCATTATTGATCAGGAGATCGAGACGCTTTTCATTGTCCAAAATGATTTTTACAAGGGATTTCACATCCCCACCATAACGGATATCGCCAATAACAGGCGCGATATTTCCGATTTGCGCCCATTCTTCGCCACATTCCTTATAATGCCCGCTTCTTCTGCTTATTGTGTAAACCCGGTAATTCAGGCGGGCAAGTTTCTCGACAAAAGCTTTGCCTATTCCACTTGATCCACCCGTTACCACCGCAATTTTTTTATGCATCTTATGCTCCGATTTGTTTTTTTATAGTGATTATAAAAAGCATGAAACAAATACCGGATATATTTTTATAGTATTATCAATGATTCAACCGTGTTATTTCTCTACGGTTTTTCAGAAAAACCACATACATCAGGAGCGACTTTTCTTTAACCTCACGCCCCCGATCACTACATATTCTTCTTCCTGTTTTATCTCCTTGCCTGCTCCTCCTGCATTCTGAAGTTTTTCTTTTATGAAATAGAAACTTGGAATTGTTGTTTTCAGGTTTTGGATTAACTGCTCCCGGGAGTCTTCCGGGCAATGTTGAGCGAGTTGGGAAATCAGATCCTGAATGTCGGTAAATCCGCCGGAATTATTTTCAAATTCAGATATTATTTTAAAAGCTTCCTTTGCCACAATATATCCATTTTCCTGATCCGTTTCGCGGCAATACATTGATATTGACTGTGCAATTGCCTTTTGAATGGAGTTTTTCGGCAATTGGGGAATCTGTGATATAAATACTTCTGCAGCGGTTGTTTTATTCCGCTGATCTGCATATATAAGAGAGTCATTGTCTATAAATTCAAGTCCCATATTGCAGAAGGTTGTTGTAAGACTACACCTGGGCTTTTTCTCAAGAATATTCAAGAGGGGTTCTACAAGCTTATATTCATAAGCATGCCCCCCCATGCCTTTTACGATTTTTTCTATGGTGGATACAGCCTTTTTTTGGTAATCATCTTCGGCATTTTTGCCCAGGTGTTTGAGAATTACATTCGCCGCCTTATCTTTATCCTTGTGATTCCATGAATTATCTTCACTCATACTATTGAGCATCTTTAAATTCATGTTTGCCAGTTTCGCGAGGTTAGGTTTCCTTCCCTCACCGATCATTTCAAGCCCATTGACTCCTATATAGGATGAAGCGCATTCTTTCAGATCTTCCAAAAGCTTGCGGAATGACTCCGCTGCTTTCTTCAGTTCCGGTTTCTCCGTATGTTTCTCAATCAGGCTATAGAAACTCCGGCATAAAAGTTGTTGTTTATCTCTTTCTTCGTAATGCTCGGTTGACATATCTTTAGTAAAATTGTAACCGATTCTTCCAATCTCCATGCCCGGATCTTCGGTTTTTCTCTTCGATATTTGCCTGATAGAATCCAGCCCAACTTCATATCCCCGATCATCCGACTCGAATATATCTTTAATTGTCTTAGTAATATCCAATGCTCTGTCAATTCGCTTTTTAGTACCGGGATCCGTTGCTGTGTCCCTTAAAGTCTCTATCATTGCAATAGTGCTGTCGGTTTTTTCACTTCGCTCTGTATAGCTTTTCTGAGGCATCGGCTTTATGGCTTCGCAAAATAATTTTGCAAGTTCCACTACCGGATCTATGGGCTGACCTGATGCAAGAGCCCCAAGAGCATCCTGTCCGATCCTGCATCCTGCATCTCCGTCATTTTCAACTCCATCGAGAGTGGCGATAGCACCATCTATAAATTTTATAGTATCATTATCAGAAGTCAATTCCCTGGTTTTCTCAAGAATAGCCCTCTGCCGATTTATTTTTTCTTTTCTCTCCCCATAATATTTCTCCGGCATGGGATTAATAGCACTACACCCTATTCTTGCAAGAACACAAGATGCTGATGTTATACTTTTAGATGCCTCCGAAAGGGAAGCTTTGGCAATTCTCACCCCCACGGTATCTTCCGCCTCGTCAAGCAGAGACGACACCTGAGTCATCAATTTGTCTGTTTCACCGCTCTGTGTTGATAATTTGTCAATGAATACCTTTGCCGCTTTGATTAATTTCTGACGATCCGATGAATTCTCTTCAGGCATATTTTTAACCGTTTCCGATCCCAGTTTTGCTGTAAAGGCAGGACCCAAAGGAATTTTATCGGCTGTCAGAATATTGAAGAAGGCACCGGCGAGATTATTTCTTAATTCCGGGTCAATTTTCGAGAGGATATTTTTTGTTAACTGAACAATTTTTTTCTCACCGGGATCTTCCGCCGCTGATTTGAGCTTATTTATATAAGAACCGAACCATTTACCCATGGTAATATTTGAACCTTCACTATTAATCCGGCTTATATTTTTACCGGCCAGAACAAGATCATTAAACTTCAGGGAAAGATCCGGCGATTTCAAATCGAGTGCCATATTTGCATAAGCCGAGGCAATTTTCTTGTCATCGGCTTTATTTATCAGATTCAGGATTTTCTTTACATTTGATGATACAGTACCCGGTTCCGATTTCAACTTCCTCAGTGAAGCAACGGCTACCAGAGGGCTCATTTCATGCCCCCGTTCTTCTATGATTTTTCTGCTTTCAGATAGAACTGCTTTTACTTTATCGGATCCCGTCTTCCCCGACGAAGCTTTTTCGAGACTGTCGTTTATGGGATCCAGTACAACACTGAGGTTGTTGTTAAGATAATCGGAGAACTTTTTTGCCGGCTCGCTTCCCTTTTTTGCATATTCTTCCGATTTATTCAGAACCCAGAGGGGATCTACATCACCCTTCAATACCAATATTGAATCTCTGGAGATGCTTCTTTTGTCATCATCACTGATACCGGATGTATCGAGGATTTCCCCGATCTTTTCCGCCGCCGAGGCGCGCAGAGGGTCGTCTTTATATGAAGCCACCTCTTTAATAAATGCAGACGCCGCTTTTGGGAATTCCGAATGCAGGTTCATATCCTCTGCCCCGTCCATGAGTAGTATCGTATTTGCGGCAACCGCCAGGCGTGTCGGAGTGTCTTCTATTTGAATCTGATCCAGAATCGGCTCATTTATAAACCCGGGAATTGCAAGCCCTATGGGACCGGAAATCGCCTTGCCGACAATTGTTCTTCCCAGTAATGCCCCATTTACAATTAATAATCCAAAGCCACGATAATCTTTATCTTCAATGCCGTCTGCCTTTTTGGCAACAAGAGCCGCTGTCTGGTAACCCAGTTTTTCTCTTTCGCCGGTTACGCTTGCCTTATAATTTCGAAAAATCTTTGCAACATCTTCTCTCATATCCGAGTCATGACGACGACCGGGGGTGAATGTATCCTTTATCTTTTGGAACCAACCCTTTTTCTTTTTGGGTTGTTGAACCAGTCCTCTACCTATGTGTGATGATTCCCAGTTAAATATTCTTTTTGTATTCATTGGAACTCCTCAGGAATTATGAAAATTTCATACCGTATTTTTTAATTAAGCTGTTTCCACAAAGTAATTTCAATTTGTAGGAGGGATGTCCCCATCCCGATAAATCCTGCAGGAACGGTCTCCCAACCGCGATAATAACTTATTAAAAAAGCTTACTCCCGAAAACACTAATAATAGCTTCAACATAAAGATCCCGCCTGTTTGATATTATCATGATCAATAAAAAAGGTAAAGACAAAAAATGTTAACATTATTTTACATGTTGGAACAATTTGTCTTTTACTGAACTTTCGGAGAATCAGGGTGTGTGGTTTTGTGGAATGTTGATGTGATGGG
>JAIORV010000095.1 GCA_021107945.1 Vulcanimicrobiota bacterium
GGTTGGAAGCCTATAAAATCTACCTCCCACCTCAATTTAACCGTTTCAACGGTTTTTTAATGATATAATTAAGCATTCAGTCCTCCCTTGCAGGAGTGGCATCTTGCCACGAAAATCGAGGCTGGAAGCCTCTCCTACAGTGATGGGTCTGAATAAATACTGATATAAACCACTGAAGTGGTTGGGACGTTGTAGTGGTGGGTTTTACACTCAATTCACCACAATAAATTGTGGTGCTGTTCTAAACCCCTTATAACGCCTGTTATCACCTGAAAAACACCTGTTATCAACTTAAAGTACTTGAAATAAATTCTATTACTTCTCAAGAAATTCACATGTGCGAAATGTGATTACTTTGTCTTCCTTTAAAAAGTAACTTCTTATGGAAAATGGAAATATTGTTCGGTTCCAACTTCCAATTTCCAAACTATCCAACCCTTTTATAAAGGACAATTATTGTTACAATAGAAAAAATAATATGGTGAATAAAATGAGAATAGTTGTTCAAAAATTCGGGGGATCCTCGGTAGCTGATAATGAGAAAAGAAACCGGGTGATTGATCGAATAATAGAGTGTAAAAATCGCGGAATGAATGTAGTTGTAGTACTGTCCGCCATGGGCAGGGCTCCACAGCCATACGCGACCGACAGTCTTATTAACCTGATATGTAAGGATCCTCAGAAGACTGTCTGTCTGCGTGACAAGGATCTTCTGATGAGTTGTGGCGAGATAATCTCCTGTGTCGTTCTTGCGCAGATGCTGAGGGACAGGGGGCATGACGCCGTTTCCATTACAGGGTGGCAGGCGGGATTTATTACGGATGGTGATTATTCTGAGGCGAGGATTCTGCATATTAATCCGGAGAGGATTTGCACCGAGCTTGAGAATGGCAAAATCCCCATAGTTACGGGATTTCAGGGTATTTCCCCCGACGGCGAGATTACCACCCTCGGCAGGGGTGGAAGCGACACGACTGCAACTGCCCTGGGTGTTGCCCTTGATGCGGAGGAAGTTGAGATATACACCGATGTTGATGGTGTTATGACATGCAACCCCCGCGTTTTGAAAGATCCCAGGACAATCAAAGAGTTACATTACCTCGAGGCGGGTGAAATGTCCGGCCAGGGCGCAAAAGTGCTGCACAAGCGTTGTATCGCGCCTGCAGCCAGGCTTAATATTCCCCTCTGGGTGAAAGAATATTCTTCGGGCAAGAGGGGAACCAGGATATGCCAGGAGATCGAGAAAGAAGCCTTCGAACGTCGTCGTATTGTTACAAGTGTTGTCGATATTCCCGATATGGCGCATATAGCCGTGGATCTTATCGACGCGAAGGATCGTTCTTTGAGTCGTCTCGAGCTGTTAAGGACATTCGAAAAGGCGAATATCAGTCTTGATCTTATAAATGTTGTGCGGGAAAAGTTGTACTTTATTGTAAGGGAAGAGGAAGTCATGAGGGTGGTGGGTCTGTGCAAGGATTTTGATCTCCCTGTACAGATTATCCACGGATGCGCCAAGATTTCATGTGTTGGAATAGGCATGAAAGGGACTCCCGGCGTCATGGCGGCGATTCAGGAGGCGTTGGCAAGCGCCGGAGTGAATATTCTTCACGCCACGGATTCACATATTACAATTTCTCTATTGATAAAACAGAGAGACCTGCGGCAAGCGGTAGATGCATTGGCTGATAAATTCAGTCTCAGGGAGAAGGATTAATATGCCTGCGGAATCATTTGGAATACCCCATATAATTGTTCTTGTTATCGTAGTGGGTTTGATCTTTCTTCTCGCCAGGATTAATATGCGAACAAAGAGCAGACCTGTCAAGTATGGGACGGGAGCAGTGGTTGCAGCAATGGGTGGGATTGTTATAAGTTATTTCGTAGCTTTAATTATTACTCCATTAATATCAAGAGGGCAGGCGGATTATCTGTTTAAGTTCTGGGGCACTTTTATCGGACTGGCGATGATATCACTAATCACTGGAGGACTCCTGGGACTGTTATATACCCAGAATAAAGAATCTCAAGAATCGGGTGAAATTGATGAGAGCGAATAAATATCTAATAATTCCTAATATCATCATAATAATTATATGTGTCACTTTTTATATTCTGAATGATATGAGAACAGGTTTATATGAGAAAGCACTTGGAGATGCGTATGTCAGGGGCAGAATAGGCGGCACCCTTGATTATCTCAAGATCATGGATTTAGATGCCAATGTGGGTAAGGCAAAGGTTTTTATGGTGGAGAATATGCCAACCGTAGAAAACGGTAAGAAGAATTTCAATAAGACTTACCAGGTTGGGAGAATGATGGAGTTCAGGCAAAATCTCAAGACGAATGAATGGCACTCGAAATCCGGGACGATCAAGCCATATTGGAGTGACAGGAAGAAAAAGGGAAATGAATTTACATTTCCGTTATATATAGGGAAGGATTGGACAATAGTACTGAAAAGGTGAATTAGAGATAGGAAATGAGGATTTTTACCGCTGAGGAAATTAGGAAAAAAGGAAAATGGATAATGGATTAGGGATGCCGGGACTGTAGGAGGGACGTCCCCGTCCCGATTATTTCCCGTTTCTCATCCCCCGCCTCCCGCCTCTATATCCATAATCCTCTGCGAACTCTACAGTCTCTGCGGTGAAAAAAATGTCATCAAAAACGAAAGGATGAACATAAAATGAAAAAAGATTTAGGACAGCTTATAACGGCCATGGTTACACCCTTCAACAAAAACCTGGAAGTGGATTATAATATGGTCGAAAAACTTGCAAACCACCTGGTGGAGAATGGCTCCGACGGAATTTTGGTAGTGGGAACAACGGGGGAATCGCCCGCATTGACACACGAGGAGAAGCTTGATCTGTTCAAGGCAGTGAAGAGCGCTGTTGGAGATCGTGCGTCGGTCATTGCCGGAACGGGACATAACAACACCCGTGATACATTGAAGCTTACGAAAGAAGCCGAGGAGATTGGAGTCGATGCCGCCCTGGTAGTATGCCCTTATTACAACAAACCTCCGCAAAGTGGAATTTATAATCATTTCAAGACAGTTGCGGAATCAACGAGTCTCCCAATAATTGTCTATAATATTCCGGGGAGAACCGGTGTAAATATCACTCCCGAGACAATGGGCAGATTGTCAAAAATCCCCAATATCATAGCAGACAAGGAAGCGGCGGGAAAAGTCGATCAATGCAGCCAGATGGTTATCGCCACCGGTGCATTGTCGGCATTTGCAAAATACAGAAAGTTACCCGTGGGTGTTGGAGCAAGGTCCGAAAAAACCAAGTGTGAAAAGACATTTGCCGTTTATTCAGGTGACGATTCTCTCATATTGCCCATGATGTCAGTGGGAGCAATAGGAGTTGTCAGTGTTGCCTCCCATGTCGCAGGCAAGCGTATGAAAGAAATGATCACAAAGTTTTTCGAGGGAGATGTGAGCGGGGCGCTTGAGCTTCATGTTGAATTAATGCCCGTATTCAAGGGACTTTTCACAACCTCGAATCCCATTCTTGTGAAATCCGCGTTAAAAATGATAGGATTGAATGTTGGAGGATTGCGCCCTCCAATGCCCAATGCGACACCGGAGCAGGAAAAAGCGCTCGAAAAAGTTCTCAAGGAAGTGGGAGTCTTATAAATGGAAAATGTTGAAGTGGACTTTGACAAAAATTTTGATGAACTGGAAAACAGGATAAAATCATGCACTCTTTGCGGTCTCCATGAGACAAGAACACAAGCGGTTCCCGGCGCGGGAGATTGTCACGCGAAAATATTGTTTGTGGGAGAGGGACCGGGAAAACAGGAGGACCTGAAAGGGATTCCGTTTGTGGGTGCGGCGGGAAATTTCCTGAACGAATTGCTTGAATCCATAAACCTGCGCCGGGAGGATATCTATATAACAAATATCGTGAAATGCAGACCTCCGTCAAACAGAGACCCGAAGGAAGATGAGATGGAGATATGCCTCCCATACCTCCGTGAGCAGTTCAAGCTAATGAGACCCACCCTGATATGTACACTGGGACGGTTTGCCGCGAAAAAGCTTATTGATCCCAATATTTTCATATCAAGAGATCACGGAAAGCTATACAGGAAAAAAGGACAGGTTTTCTGCGCCCTGTATCACCCGGCGGCGGCGTTGTATAATGGTAGTCTCAAGGATGTTTTGAAAAATGATTTTATGCTTTTAAAAGAATTCCTTGAAAAAGTAAGAGCGGTTCACTGATAGCAATTAATCCACATGAAATTTGGGTAGAGGCTGGTCTCCCGACCAGCCTGAAACAGTGTGAAATCGAGGTTTAGAAATTTCCATTTTCCATAAGAGATTACTTTTGAAAACAAGACAAAGTAACAGTAAGAAGTATCCATAAATGAATTATTACGCCAAATATTTTAAACATAGAGGATTATTATACATTATGATATTGTCCTCCGTTTTTTTCCTTACACCCGTTGGAACCACCAGGGGGCTTGCGGGTATTGTCGGATATAATGTTGCAATTTCAAAGGTTCCTGTGCTGGATGTTCGAAAATCACCCTCAAATTCAAGTGAGCTTGTTACACAGATTTTATATAACGAGAGACTTCAAACTTACGAGAAAAACGGCGAATGGACGAGGGTTATGATACCGGATCAATATCGCACAAAAAGCGGTTATCCCGGATGGATCAGGTCTGATAAAATAAGAAGAGTCTCCAGATATTCATATAAAGCTCCATCGTGGATAATTATATCAACGCCGGAAGCGAAGCTTTATAACAAACTCAGTAAGAATGCCGGTTCAATTACAATATATTTCGGCACATTCCTTCAATATCTGGGCTATGTGAAGGACACGAGAACATATCCTTCCGGAAAGCCTATCTATTGGCTGAAGTGCAGGTCCGCCGACGGTGAGATTTCCTGGGTTTCATATAATTATGCCCGGATAAGGGATGGCTCGCCGTTTGTGGGAAAGGAAGCCCCCGATCTCGTAGCGGCGGCGGAGGTTTATCTTGATACCCCATATCTATGGGGCGGGATGACTCCCGACGGCGTTGACTGCTCCGGTCTCACATATATGGCTTACCGATACAGCGGCTATATAATCCCGAGAGATGCAGATCAGCAGTTCCTTGTGGGCGAACCCGTGGATATAGGATCCTTCGCAACAGGCGATATGCTCTTTTATGGGAGTGGCGGCGAGGTAAGCCATGTTACGATGTACGCAGGAAACGGATGGATGATAGAGGCAAGCAAGAAAAAAGGGGTTATTGCGTCAAACACCCGTTATGGAAAGAACTACATGGGAGCAAGGAGGATAATACGAAAGCATTAACAGGGAAAACGACATAATGAAAAAACACAAAATATATATCGATTTATCCAATAAAAAATTCTATCTCCTGGATAATAATGACGATGTAATTTTAAGCTTTCCTATAATCTACGGTAGAAATTCACACCTGGGAAACAAAGAAAAAGAGGGCGATCAACGCACTCCCCGGGGTGAATTTTATATATGCAGCAGAAATGAAAAATCCAAATTCAAGCTTTTCCTGGGAATTTCATATCCCACAGAAGAGGACGCCAAAAGGGGATATGATAACGGACTGATAAACAAGAAACAGAGGGATGAAATAATCAACGCCCATAAGCATCGCAAACGTCCGCCCTGGAATACCTCCCTGGGAGGTGAGATTGGAATCCATGGAGGTGGAATAGACCGGGACGGAACACGAGGGTGCATAGCCATGCGTAATGAGGACGTGATGAAACTTGGGGAGTATGTTGATGTGGGAGACGTTGTGATAATGAAGTAAGGAATTTCGTCCGCTTAGGAAATGAGGAAAATGGAGAACGGAGGACAGATGCCGGAACTGTAGGAGGGATGTCCCCATCCCGATAAACTTCCAACTTCCAACTTCCTATTTCCAATTTTCTTTAGTGTCCTCCGTGTATTCGTGGTGAATTGAAAGGGAATGATATTTATGAAACTCAGGTATAAAATCTATCTGGTTGTATTGATACTGCTTGCTGTTGTGGTAATTTACGCTCTTATAAAGGGACCGCCGAAACCAAAAGTCTCCAAAGAATCATTCACATTAATATACACCAACAGCCAGAATAGCAAACTCCTGGAGCCTACCGGGAATGAGACAATAGACGGTATTTTTCCTGCCGATTTCACAACTCTTTATCTTAACCTCGCCGGGTTGAAGACGGAGGCCGGCAACAGGAATGAGCCTGTTGTTTTTGTTGACGGAGGGAATACTTTATCCGGTGATGAGGATATTTCCAGGCAGATGGGCGGAATCCCCATGGACAGGCTTCTTTATGAAGTCCCCTATAATGCCATACTTTTCCGTGAAAACGAATATATGCTTGGGGAAGCTGCATTAAAAAAGTTGAGGAAAAAAGTTGCATATCTCGGGGCAAACATCCGTAATTCTGTGGGAAAACAGGCCTTCGTTACAAATTCCGTCGAGGTTGTCAATGCGGGTGATCTCAAGATTGCTCTCATCGGCTATTTTGAGCCTGAAGCTTCATCGGGCGAAATATCCCGTCGTTTTGGTGATTTTAGCTTTGAGAGGAACTGGGATTTCGCAAAAGCTGTGATTGGATCGGTTGATGCGGATGTAAAGATACTCCTGGTATCGGTTCCCAATATTGACAGATTCGCGATGGAAATTCAGGGGGTTGATCTCATAATCCCGTCCCGTTTTCATCCGTCCCTGAATTTTAGTAAGATAAAAATAATTGGCAGGAATAAAATCGCCCCACCTGTCGATTCAAGCTTTGACATAGGGAAAGTAAGGTTCGTGAGGGCAATAACAAAAAAAGACAAGAAGGTGGACTGGGATATCGCCGCTTCTGTAAAATCGATAAAATCCTCCGGGGAGAATCCCCCCGGTGGAATCCTGAATGTGGTTCTGGATGCAAGGCAGAATATGGAAGTAAAGTATAAGGGCAGATATGGGGCGATATATGATGCCTTCACATTCTGGGCGCCGGAGAAATATGACAAAAAGAAGCTGGGGCAGGTATTATGCAGGTATCTCCTGGCATATTTTGGGACATCCGTAGCTGTTCTTGATGGGGATAAGTTCGATCTGCCGGCGGATCAAGCCTGGAGTATCAAGGATATACTGGATTTACCCGGCAAAAAGTTGAACCTGAATTTTGTAAAAATTAACATGTCAATCCTGGAAAAACTCAGGAAAGATAATCCGGGAATTTCAGTTTATTTCCGGGGTGGGGGAGACAAACCCACGGCCGCACTTGTGAATGATGATTTCTATATCGTTGTTGATCGGGATCTTATTGAGGATTTCAAGTTATCTGAATTGAAGGAATTGCAGGAAGCACCGTTCCCCGGCAATTTCGTCATTCTCGATTATATCAGAAAGAACAGGGGCGATCTCTACATTGAGTTGACGGACGCAGACACCCCATATAAAACACCTCTTGAATTAATTGATGATCAAAATTTCATTGGAGCCGCCGAGATTTTTTCAAAGATTATGGCAAAAGAAAAGACTGTTGACGGCTTGATGTATCTTGGTTATAGCTTTTTCAAAATGGGAAAATATAATCAAGCTATGGGCGCATGGAAAGAGTCCTCGAAAATCAGCCCGGGAAATAGGGGGATCGGGAAAATACTTACAGCAATGAAAAAATCCAAATCGAGGAAGAAAACAAAGAAGAAATCAAAGTCGGCCACATGGAATAAATTCAGGGGTAATGTTCAAAACACCGGCAAGGCCGACATCGAGGGGCCGTCTGCAAATCTTCTTAAATGGAAATATGAAGCCATTGACAAAATTATGTCATCTCCGGTTGTAGGTCCCGACGGCACAATATATATAGGCGCTGAGGATTTCCATTTATATGCCCTGAGTCCCGCAGGTAAATTGCTCTGGAAATTCAAAACGGGATTGCCAGTGAGATCATCGGCCGCGGTCTCAAAAACCGGTGCAATTTATTTCGGAAGCGACGACAAGCATCTTTATGCCGTAAGCAACAAGGGCAAGGAATTGTGGAAATTCAAGGGTGAAGGGTATTTTGTTTCCTCGCCTGCAATAGGAAAAGACGGCACGATTTATACGGGATGTGATGATTTCAACATATATGCGATTTCACCGGACGGGAAAATGAAATGGAAATACGCCACAGGGGGCGTTGTCTTCTCTTCACCGGCAATCGCAACCGACGGCACGATATACATAGGCTCCGAGGATCACTACATTTACGCAATAAATCCCAACGGCAAGTTGAAATGGAAGTTCGAGACAAAGCACAAGGTAAACGCCTCGCCTGCTGTTGGAAAGGACGGCACGATTTACGCGGGAAGCGAGGACAGAAGCTTCTATGCCATAAAATCCGACGGAAAGCTTAAATGGAGGACCCAGCTTGGCAATTATATCGTATCATCCCCGGCCATAGCAAGCAACGGCACAATTTACACCGGCTGTGAGGACAAGCATTTATACGCGCTTTCTCCCGACGGAAAAATCAAGTGGAAATTCAAAACCCGCGGAGAAATAATCTCATCACCGATAGTTGACGGAAAGGGCAGAATATATGTAGGAAGTGATGACGGAAACCTCTACTGCATATCACCCGAAGGAAAGCAAAAATGGGTATTCAAGGCAAGGGACCCGGTAATGTCCTCCCCGGCCATAGCCCCCGACGGCACGTTGTATGTAGGGTCGGAGGATAGGAATGTGTATGCGATAGGGGAATAGGCGATATAAGGGGATAATAAGGATTACTTTTCTAAAAAGGAGCGAACTTTCATGAAACCAATTAAAATCAAACCCGATATATATTGGGTAGGTGCCATAGACTGGGATCTCAGGAATTTTCATGGGTATCTGACACAGAGGGGATCAACTTATAATTCTTATCTGATAATTGATGAAAAGATAACGCTTGTTGACACTGTCAAGCATTATAAGTTTGATGAGATGGCGGCAAGGATAAAGCAGGTTATTGATCCTTCAAAGATTGATTATATTATATGCAATCATGTCGAGATGGATCATTCGGGTAGTATTCCAAAAATGCTCGAAATCGCCCCCAATGCAAAAATATTCGCATCGCCGAATGGTAAAAGGGGATTGGAATTTCACTTCAAGGTTGCCGACGACGTTCAGGTTGTAAAACAGGGTGATGAAATTAAAATCGGCAAGAGAACCCTGCAGTTTTACCCTATTACGATGGTTCATTGGCCCGACTCTATGATGACATATTGCCCCGAGGAGAAACTACTCATGCCAAATGATGCATTTGGACAGCATATTGCCTCATCTCAAAGGTATGCGGACGAATTGGAATGGGGACTGGTTTATGAGGAAGCTTCAAAGTATTATGCAAATATTGTCATGCCGTATGGTCCCATGGTCAACAAGGCTCTTAAAATTGCATCGGGACTTGATATCGATATGATCGCACCGAGCCATGGTTTGATATGGAGAAAAGACCTGGGCAAGATAATATCACATTACGCAAAATGGGCAAATAACGAAACGGAAGAAAAAGCCGTCATAGTATATGATTCAATGTGGCACTCCACAGAAAAGCTTGCATACGCGCTTCATGACGGGCTGGAGGACGCCGGCGTTCCCACGGTTATGAGAAGCCTGCAGGCAAACCATATCTCCGACGTCATCGCTGATGTGCTGACCAGCAAGGGTGTTTTCATAGGCTCGCCGACGCTGAATAACGGCATGTTGCCAACAATGGGAGGATTTCTCACATACATGGGAGGATTGAAACCCACAAAACGAATCGGGTTTGCATTCGGCTCATACGGTTGGGGAGGCCAGTCCATAAAAGAAATTCACAAATTCATCGTGGATTTAAAATGGGAAGCTCCATTTGAAGGATTTAACGTGCAATATATCCCATCCGAAGAAAAGCTCGCAGAGATCCGGGAAACGGGCGGGAAACTGGGAGAGATGATAAAGAAGAAAGTGCCGGTTGAATCGTGAATAAGATAGAATTGACAGGGATTTGAGAGGATCTGCTCCTATTAAACCGGTATTGCCTGATGTTTTTTACCGCCACAAGAGAATATTTCAAGCATGGGGTGTTTTCTTTGTGATTCAATATTGACAAAGCAATAAGAAGTATATATAATATATATATGAAAAGGACTCCCTTATGACTAAAATCTATTTCGAGGACTTCGAATGGGATGATTTTAAGAATATTATGAATATCCGGAAACATGGAATATCTTTTGAGGAAGCTTCCGAAGTACTTTTTAACCACCCTTATAAGATTTACCGACATGATCGCCTTGGAGAGAAAAGATTCATAATAAAGGGCAGAGTATTCTCAGGTGAAAGAGTTTCAGTTGTTATCACCATAAGAGGAAACAATATTCGTATAATAAGCGCAAGGAGAGAAGAATGACGAGAGAAACATCACCGGAGAAAAAGAGAATCCCCAAATTTAATAACGAAAACGAGGAGTTCGAATTCTGGCAGATTAATGATCCCGATGAATATATTAATGAGTTTAAAGAAACGGATATTGTTTTTGAGCCTTCTGAAAGGCTTGTAAAACTAATGTCGGCACGCAAGAAAGGCAAGAAAGAAAGAATTTCCATTATGTTGAATCCCGATTTGAAATCTGATCTCGAATTTTTCGCCGGAAGCAAAGGTATAGGATATCAGGTTTTAATTCAGATGATTCTGAACGAGTGGGTAAAAAATGAAGTGTTAAATCTGGGGAACCAACGTTTATAAATTTTATCTATTCACCGTAGGGATTATTAAAACAAGGAGAATCCCAAATAATATCTCTGCCACACCCCCTGATTGTGAACTAATCTTTGATGACATTTTTAAGACAACACCCGCATTTTAATCGGGTGGTAGGACGACGTCCCAAACATTGGGCGTTTAACCGTTTTAACGGTTTCCCATACTGAAACAAGTTCAGCACAGGTTTCTTTCTTGCCCGCGGTTTTCACATAATTTGAATGAGGTTTTTCCTGTGTGTTATCATTCTCGTCACACTATCAACCTTCAGAATCTGGAAGACGCTGAAGCGTCTGAGACGGCATGGTTAAGCCATTCTCTCTCCACCACAATAAATTGTGGTGTTGTTCTAAAAACCAATTGGGTGCTGTTCTAAAAATTATTTATTGCATTATTGTCAATGCACTCTAAATATCACATCCATTTCCATATAAATGTATATAAAGATTAGAAACAAGTTCAGGGCAGGCAAGTTCAGGGTGACGATTTCAAGCCGTTCCCTTCCAATCATGCGTAAGTCCTAGTATTTAATTAATCAAATAGCCGGAGGCAAATACCTCCGGCTTAATGTTAAATCGTAAAAGTTATATGGGGTTGCAAACAACACTATGAAAATAACGAAACAGCTCCAAATCCAGCCATTCCTCCCAAAGGAATACCCAGGATAACGCCAACTGTCGCTCCTATGGGACCGCCCATTGAAGCTCCTGCGAAACCGCCTACTATCGCCCCGGCAATGCCTCCACCAACTACTGAAGCAATTCCCTTTAATATTGCGTTTATACCAAATCGCTCGCCGGATGTCCAGGCTTCCTTGCCCTGTTTTGGGATCAGTCCCAAATCTTTATCCTTTACACTTCGTCCAACGGTGTCTTTTGGTTCCAGAGATCCTCGTTCTGATTTCACTGGTTTTATTGGGGTTTTTATTTGGCTATCAATGTTTACTCCAACTTTACCTATTGACATTTTCATACCTCCTGTAGTAAACTATACTTTTTTTCTGAAATTTCCTGTATGTGCTTATTCTAAGTCCTGAAGGTGTTTGTGTCAATAAGTGAATTGTTAACAAATTGTTACGATATCAGGCTATTTTCAATAAGCAATATCAATTATTCATCTGTCAATCAAAAAAATCGCCCTGAATGGTCCTTTTACGGAAAAGTCCTCATCTTTATAATCAATATAACCCTCAATAACTCCACCTATATTCAGATCCATCTTTCTTATCTCAAGCTTACCTTTCCCAGTTGTTCCGGTATATTTGGAATCTACCGTTTCAATTGTGGGGATGAAATATGGCGATTCCTTTTTGCCCGAACAACTCGTATGAAATGTATGATACACACCTTCTCCTATTTGCTTCGCCCCTTTTACCTCTATCTTGACGACTACATAATTGTCAGGATCGGTTTTTTTGTATTTATATATATCTCTCCATTTCACAGGCTCAATTTTATATGGATAAAATACAAGGTAAAGGAGATTGTTGCCCGATTTTGACTTAAAATACTCGGCAATCCCGGTTTTTATTCTTACAGATCGATCCCGGGGCTTTTCCTTGCTGATGGAATATATTATCGTAAACGGCTTAAAGAAGCTCTTTGATGCATGTGCCCGGTGATGTGAAATCATAAGAATTATCAGGCAAAATGCATATATGAAGATTTTTCTCGTAAGCATCATGTCTCCGGAGTTAATAAGTTGTTTATGGTTATTGATGACATTTTTTTTACCGCAAAGACCACCAAGACCACAAAGATTAATAAATAATTTTCTCTGCGTCCTTAGCAGATTTTAAACTTCAAATAAAAACGATATTACTTATTGAAAAAAGCTAATTTTTTTGTCACAGAGTTCACAGAGAGAATAATGTTTCTTCTCCGATTATCCTCTGCGGACTCAGCGATCTCTGCGTTGAAAAACCACTTAATTGAATATAGCCTATCTTCTCGCCCATATAAAAGGATCAATTACCGCTCCCTCTTGCGAAGTCGGATTTCGTCAAACTTACCGGTATGCATATATTGGACGAACATATTCGCCAGACTCCAGAAGTTATTCAGATTGTTGAAAAAGAGCCTTTTCATGTGATCCGCGAACTGCCCGTTGCTGATGTTGAATCCTGCATCGCTGTTCTGTGAAAGGAGCAACTCCCTGGCCATTTGGGAGAGGATCCTCACACCAGGTTCATCTTTCTGTGAGCTATCCATACCATTATCTCTTCCCCATCCGGCAAGGTTTATCATTTCCTCACAAGCATTATTCATATGTCGGTACATCCAGGAAACCGAGCCATACATCCACTTGTCAAATGTCCCCTTGTCGCCCCAGGAGGAGGATGTGGGATAAATCTCCTGGTTATATTGATGCTCTGCAAGGTAATGACTTGGCGTTGTCAACTCGGTCTGGTTCTGGTCATAATACATCTTCTTGAACATATAATAAAGGAACCTGGGTCCCTCATACCAGTGATGCCCGAATAACTCGGCGTCATATGTTGCCACGACAATGGGCTTTTTCCAGAACCAGTTCTTGATATGGTTGAATCGCAAGTTCCTGTTATGCACGAAATTCTGTGCATGCGAAGAAGCTTTGCCCTCTGCCCATTCGGGAACATAAGCCTTCTTGAAGGATCCTTTCCTGTCGGTAATCCTGTTATACTTCAATGGCCCGCCCCTCAGGTGGAATTCCAGGTAATCGGGATCGCCGGGATAACCCTCTTCACCGCTCCATACCTGTTTGCCCGTCTCCGGATCCCTGGCAAAAACTGCTATCTGGGAACCCTTGATATAGACAGGAGCATGTACCCCAAACTCAACATGAGTATCTGCCCGCATGATTGTATGAGTTTCGCTGAAGAAATATCTTAAGCCGAATTCCTCGAGCACCTTTTCGATTCCAGGGGCATATGCGCATTCCGGTAGCCAAATTCCGTAAGGTCTTCTACCGAACGTATTTTCGTAATCTAGAACAGATGTTTCAATCTGTCCCCTTATTGCCTCAATGAATTGACTACCCATAAGGGGGAGGAATCCATGTGTCGCTCCGCAAGTGAGAATCTCGAGCTTGCCCAGATCCTGGAACTTCTTGAATGCTTTTGTCAGATCCCGGTCATATTTCAGGAAAGTGCTTTTGGAGTGGAGAAACTCCCGCAGGTGCATCTTTGCAGGCGTCAGATACCACGGCTCTTCTCTTGCCGTTCTCTGCACCTCAGTTTTTGCAAGTGCAATAAGGCTGTCGATATAATTCAGGAATTCTTCCTGCAGAATAGGATTTCTCATCATATTGCACAGGGTGGGGGAGATGTCCATAGAAAGCTTGAAGTCAACGCCTTCCGAGAGAAGCTGGTCGAACATACGTACGATGGGGATATATGTTTCTCTCATTGCTTCATGATACCATTCCTCCACATATCCACCGGGTCGCCAGTATCCGGCGGTTCCGTAATTTATCCTCTCCCATATAAAGGGAAGGTGAGCATGTAAATGGAGTATCATCTGCCCTGTGGAATATCCCGCAGTGTTGTTAATTGATTCTATGGGTCTATTTGTAGGATGATCCTTTGGCTGTGGGAAGCTTATAAAATCTACCGGGTCTCTCCCGGGTCTTTCACGTCCTGTTTGTACCGGGTTTGATATGGGAGTCAACTCCTGTAACTTCCAGCCATCGGCCACTGCAATTATCTGCGCACGATAAATCTTATCGGGATCCACTGCAAGGTAATAACTATCATTGTGATCTATCGAGAATTCTTTGTCCAGGTGTGGTTGGTGATATGTTCCACCGGCATGATCATGATAAATTTTGACATAAGTCTTGATGTTGTGGGGCTCGGCGTCATGCTTTTCTTTCATCAATTTATATACTTCATCCCTGTTGAGATGCCAGTATGCAAATATCCTGTTTTCGTCAATTGGAAGAAGAACAACCCGGTTGTCTTTTCCCGGTATATAGAATTCATTGGAAATAATAACGGGAGCGGAGATTTCTTTGTGATTTTCCGGGTCAACAAGAACTATCCTGGCCTGATAAACTGTTCCTCCGGGTATATTGGAGAAGAACCAGTTTCCCTTGCCAAAAACCTTCTTGTAATTGTATGGGTTGAATTCATTCCATTCATCCCCGACCTTGTAATATAATTTCAAAACCGTGTCAAAATCAAATGTTTTTTTCTTTTTCTTTTTGAGATATTTATTGACTTTTTCCCATTCATTATCCGGAATGTCCCATATTGCCATAAGATGATTTTTATCGGTTTCGCGTACTTCACGCATCAACTGGAAATTTGGGAGCATGGAAGGAGGTGTTATTGCGATTTTATCCAATACTTCCTTCTCTTTTCCCGGTATTGCATAGAGTCGGAATATTTCCTTGAGGATCTTACGGTTATCTTTTCTGACCGCCAGAAGTGAGATTTCTTTTATCTTCCCGCCGACAACATCCATATCGGTGAATCCCGGAAATCTCCATTCTTCCTCAGGCGCAAGCGCATCTCCCTCATACCTGAGAATTCTCAGGGCAACATCTGCCTCCTCATCCCAGTCTATCTTATGCTGTCTTTCAACTTCCCGTTTTGTATGAACCCAGTTAAGCTCGCCCCAGGTAACCATATATCTGTCAATTCCTTCCCGGATAAACGAAATGGGAGGAGTGACTTCCGCTGTTGTGGCAATTCCCATGTGGAATTTTTCATTGATAGCCAATTTAACAATTAATTTTTGTCCCGGCTCAATATCCATCTCTTTCTCGGCAAGGAAATTGACTCTCTGTTGTTGTGCGGTTTTGCCTGTGTCGGCATCGATAAGATGTAGAAAGAGATCCTCGTCAAGGTAGTTTATCATGGAATGGACATTATCATCCCAATGTATTACAAGCTTGTCCCCCGGAACCTCTCCCCACATTAAATCTGACCTGACTATTTCCACTTTACCTAGCCTTGGAGTCAATATGGGATCGGTCTTTTTCGTTTTATTAGCTATAGTACCTTTTGACATAGTTACCACCTTGCTTTTTGATAATTTGTGATATATTTAATTGTGTCAATCAATAAAGGTTTCTTATTATAACGTCAATTCCCTTTATGAAAAAGTAATTGAATTCATAACCCAAATAGTATTCTTAAATTATTCGGACAGAAAGGAAAAATATTTATTTGATTGAAGATATTTTTGTATTAAATTCCCTTTCTTTAAAAATCGTATTTATTCAGACTTTTCATTGTAGGGGAGGCTTCCAGCCTCGACTTTCGTTGCTCTTACAAGGGGGTAATGAATATTTACAAAAAAGCTAAAGTTGATATGTTATGTTAGAATCCAGAAAGTCAAAAAGAATCAGGATAGATCAAGATTCTAT
Organism: Vulcanimicrobiota bacterium; assembly: GCA_021107945.1. GTDB lineage: Bacteria > Vulcanimicrobiota > JAJTBE01 > JAJTBE01 > JAJTBE01 > JAIORV01. The sequence continues at coordinate 16,115 of JAIORV010000095.1, forward strand.
CAAGGATACTTCTTTAAATAAGAAGAGTAATTTATATTTTATCGATGAAATTGATACATATTATTTTGAAGATTCAGCGTCAGACTTTATTAATTATATTCACTTCGATGAAAATATTGTAAATTCTGACTTTCAAAGAAATTTTGTCTGGACGGAAAGACAAAAATCCCGCTTTATTGAGTCTATTATTCTAAGAATACCGGTTCCTCCGTTCTATTTGCTTGAAGATATTAATGGTGAATTAATTGTAATTGATGGATTGCAAAGAATTGTAACTCTTAAAAAATTTATATCCGGAGAATTCAGACTTAAAGAACTTGAAGTTCTCCCAGAATTGAACGGACTATTTTTTAATAATCTTGAGCAGAGGATAAAAAACAGAATTATTTATACTCGTCTTGCGGCACATGTAATCCCGCCCGATGTTCCTGACAGGGTAAAACTTGATATATTCGAGAGACTAAATACAGGCGGCACAAAATTGAGCAGGCAGGAGTTAAGAAATTGTGTATGGAATGGGCCTGCAACCAGATTTCTTAATGAATTGGCTGATAATATCGAGTTTAAAAAAGTGATAAATAATCGTATCTCTACAAGGCGGATGAAGGATCGCGAATATATTTTACATTTTCTTGCATTTTATTATCAGGGTGTTGATAAATATCGAAGCCCGATGAGTGATTTTCTTGATAAATGTTTAAAAAAATTGAATGAGGAAAAACAAAATATTTTTGATGAACTGAAGGTTGCTTTCCTGAATTCAATGCAAAGCTCCAGGTTTATCTTTGGGAAAGATGTATTTACATTTCCTGAAGACTCAAATAAAATAAACATCTCCCTGTTTGAAGTTGTATCGTATTATATGGCTGATACGCAATTAAATGAACTTGATAAAAAGCAGGAAGAGATCGGAAAAAATTATAATAAATTATTAAGTAATAAGGAATTTACAAGGGTGATCATGAAAAATGCAACAACAAGACAAAATGTAAAGCTGAGGTTCAGCCTTGGAAAGAAAATCATGGAGGGTGTATAAATAATGCTGAAAAGAATCAGGATTGAAAGGTTCAAGTGTTTTAAAGATGTGACCATTCATCTGAATAAACTCTCCATTTTGGCGGGTGCAAACGGAACTGGTAAATCATCCGCTATACAGCCTCTTGTTTTAATGATGCAGACAATTAGAAAGAATAGGTATTCAAAGGATATAATATTCAATGGTGAAGCGTTGGAACTTGGAAGTTATGAGGAGATAGTAAATCAATTCTCAAGGAGACTTGAGGGAATTGAATTTACTTTTTTCAGTGATGAAACTACAGATTATAACGACGAATTGAGGATTGAGTTGCAAATAGATGAAAATCCTCAGAATGAATTCCTGGGAAGAATTTTTCAGGTGGAAATAAGTGACAGCGATGATCCAGACATTTCTGGAAATAATATGGTCTTTAAACAAGATAGCAAATTTTTAAACTTATTTCCAATTGAGGATAAATTCAATAATGATAATTTGATAAATTTATATCTCAGAGTAATGAAATTCTTTGATATGACCAAAATCCATTACCTGTCTGCAGAGAGATTGGGACCGCGAGAGACTTACCCGGGAACATATTTCGAGGAGCATCCCTGGGTTGGATATAAAGGCGAATTTACAGCGCAATATCTTGAGAGGTTCGCATCAAAAAAGGTGAATGAAAAGTTTATTAAATATGCAGAAGAAAAAACTCTCAATAGCAAAAGAATATCGAATATCCTCCGGCGTCAGGTTGAAAACTGGATGAAATATATTATTTCCGGTGAAGGGATTAATTTCGAAAAAATAAAGGGGACAAACCTCTTAAAGCTTAGTTACAAACCTTCAAAGAAATTGGATTATTTCCGTCCCTCAAATTCCGCATTCGGCTTCAGTTATACATTACCGATAATAGTCGCCTGTCTGGGGGCAAATGAAGGTGATATTTTAATTATAGAAAATCCGGAGGCGCATTTACATCCGCTATCACAGTCTCGCATGGGAGAATTTCTTGCTCTGACTGCATCAACCGGAGTTCAGGTTATAGTGGAAACTCATAGCGATCATATCTTGAATGGCGCAAGAAAATCGGTATTTCAGGGTGTGCTTGAGCCTGTGGATGTGGAAATATCATTCTTCCGGTTAAATGAAGAGGGATTTTCAGAAGTAATCAGGCCTAAGATTGACAAGCATGGAAAAATTGATAAATGGCCGGAGGGCTTTTTTGACCAATTTGAACTGGATCTTTCATTTTTGATGGGATTTAACGATGAAGATATTTCTTAACGAATTATCTCTTGATGGGCAATTTTGTAATCAGGAAGATTTTGAAAATAAGATCAAAAAAATTTCTGAAATTTTATGGTATTTTCGTGGATATAATGTTCTTATTTACGCATCTTCCCTTTTGTGGAATAGGATGGCATTAAGAAAGAATAACCTGAGTCAATCACTTAATATGATAAGAGATAGAGATATTCGTTCGTTATTTCTGGGATTAGTTGCCAAGAGTACTTTCTGGGAAGATGAAAAAATTCATAAAAAAGAAAGTCTTTATTATTATGAAGATCAGAAAATAACCGGATTCACTCCCGCTGAAGCTGCCGAGAGAATTTATTCGAAACAGGAAAAATGCTCTTTAATTAGCTTTGAGGGAGCAATGGAGTTAAATTTCAGTGAAAAGGAATGCGAAATTATCAGGAAGATTGGTGATAGAAATACAGACATAAAAATTATAGTCTTTAACATAACGAATAAATTACATGCCAGGGAGTGGTATGACTCAAACATAAAAAGCAATAATTGGGATGACTTTTTAAATAAAACGACTCTTCGATGTTCAAATTTAAGATTTTTACCCAAGATAAAAAGAGATTTAAAGTCGATTATTCACTCGGCAGAATTGGCAGACACTTTCTTAAAGGAATTGATCAAATTAAATGACAGGCTATTCCAGCTTATCAACAAAAAAGAATTTGATTCCACATCATTAGAAGAATATATGCAAAAAGCGGGTCTTGATGTCGGCGATGAGAGTGAATCAACAAAATCAAATAGAAAATTAATGAAGATAAGAACATTCTCACTTCCTGACGGTAGAGAAATAGAATTTCCTCTCCACATAAAGATAAAGCATAAAAATCAACACCCCAGGATCCATTTTTTTATTGAAGAAATTGAGAATAACAATATTATATGGATAGGGTATATTGGAAAACATCTTCCGACATCCTCCAGGAAAAAGTAAAAAACGAATAAACGAAATGGAGACAAATAAAAAAGCCGAACTTCTTCATCCGGCCTTCTACCTTCTACCTTTAACATATATCCTTTATTTTATTTATTCTTCATCATCTTCATCCAGATATCGGGGTGCTTGCTGTTTAATTCAACCATACTCTCTGCCTCGGATTTATTTCTAAATTCGCCAAGCCAATTTCTCTGGGCTTTTTTTGAGGCGGCATTTCCCGATGAAATACCCCTTATGGTCTCCCCGGCTATCATTACTGCTCCGAGAGCACCTAATCCTATAGTAACAGTAGGAGCTAACACCAATGCAGGTAATATGCCACACATTCCTATGAATATTGCCGGAGCTCCAAAGTCTTTATCTATAAAATTCTCCCGGAAAGCTTTTCTGGAAATCATTTTTATCGCTTTAAATTCCCTTTGAGTTATTGGGGGTTCCTTCCCATTTTCCATTTTTGTGGGAGTATCTGGCATCTTTCCGGATTTCATAGTATTCATTTCATTTTCAAGGTTCTTGATTCTGCCGTTGTTTCCCACTCCCAGACCAATGGCAAAGCCAACGCCGCCGGAAGTCGCCGCGTTCTTCAATGACATCGAATTATTGTCTTCACCTGAGCCCGATGAGATACTGACCTTGTCTTCGGTATCGATTTTCGCTTCGGTTTCACCTGTTTTGCTGTTTTTACCCATCGGTATTTCACGCCCGATGTGAAGTCTATTTTTAATTGAAGTTAACATATTCATATTTCTTCCTCCTTGTTTTATATGCTTTGTACTTTTTCTATTATTACAATAACATTTCCCAATGTCGCATGTAAGTTCCAGAGATGTTCCATATTGTTCAACCCATGTTTGACCCAAGTATTTCTATGATGTTGAAGCTTCAGCAGGAGCTTTGTATCGACTTTTTGAATTATTCCTTATTAAATCATCACTCCCTCAACCCTCTGTGTTAATATAAATGAGACAGTTTTCTTCCCTGAATTTAGTGTATAATTGGAGGGCGGGGAAGGAGAAAAAAGATTATGCATATGATGTCAGATGAGAGACTTTTGGAAGGAGTAACGAACCAAAAGAGTCCTGGGCTGGAAGATGCCGTAGCGGATATTCCGGGTAACAAATCCTTGAAGAAGACAACAACAACACGATCGGGGCAAAGAGTTTCCAAGGCGGAAATGCGGAGAGTCCATCCTGGAGGCAATTCCGACGGTTCTTCAAAAAGAATCGAGGAAGGTATTCCCAAGGCGAAAATCCCAGATTCTGAAGCTCCGGGTATTGTTGTCCCTGACGATAATACTTGCAGATTTCAACCTGCGATCGAAGTCCCCAACCCCGAAGTCCTTGAGCGTCCCAGGCGAAGGAGATTCACGGCCAAATACAAGCTTCGCATTCTCAAGGAGATAGATTCTGCGACCCTGCGCGGCGAAAGTGGAGCTATCTTGCGGCGTGAGGGATTATATTCCTCTCATATCAAGTCCTGGCGCAAGCAGCGAGAAAGAGGAGCGCTTGCCGGTTTGAGTCCAAAGAAAAGGGGGACTAAACCCGTCAAGAAAGATC
>JAIORV010000151.1 GCA_021107945.1 Vulcanimicrobiota bacterium
CTGAGCGGAAAAAGATCATCTTACTTTATTCGATCAATCCCGGTAAGAATGTATTTTACTTACTTCCGATGCATAAATCAGCGAAGGATCTCCTCACAACAATCATTCTTATTAATATTTGTTCCTCCATACCACGGGGGTTGAGATTCTTCGCTGTGTTAATCCTCGTAGATCAAGGTAATCCCGTCTTTGAGAAAATCATAGAAGTAAAGTTATTCTCTCGTGATCCGCTCAGAATGACATGCTCAAGTCTTTCTTGATCCGCTCAGAAGGACAAGAAGCCTTGGGAGACTGAATAATTACGCCTGAACCTTTGACAAAAAGTAAATGCACCCAAATCTTTTTTGATTTTCCGAGGTAGATGAAAACGGGAAATAACCGGGATTCCGAGGTTTTTCGATGCCCTCACCTCCGTTCTCCGCCATCCATTCTCCATTTCCCCTTTGTGCCCTTTGCTTCTTTGCGGTTAATAACCACATCCGCTATCCATATTCCATATTTCGTTTTCCTTTTTTCCTGATTTCCTTAGCGGCATAATTCATTATTTCATTATTTCATCATCCGGATTTTCCAACTTCTTGATATTCCTCGCCGGTCTTCCAACAGCCAGTGTCCAATCCGGGACATCTTTCCTGATAACCGCTCCCGCTCCGGTACGCGCTCCCTCGCCCAGGACTACCGGGGCAATCAAGCTTGTATTGGATCCGATAAATACATTGTCTCTTATAGAAGTGGGATGTTTCCGTTCGCCGTCATAATTACAGGTAATAGTCCCTGCGCCGATATTGACATGCTTGCCGATAGTTGCATCTCCCACGTATGAAAGGTGAGAGATTTTTGTGTCCTCTCCTATGGTTGATTTCTTAATCTCTACGAAATTGCCTACCTTGACAAGCTTGTCTGTTTTTGATCCGGGTCTCATATGTGCGAAGGGACCTATCGAGTTCTCCTCTCCCACCTCGGCCTCATTTAATACCGACTCGACCACCGTGGATCCTCTTGCAATCTTTGAATTGCTTATCCTGGAATTGGGACCTATGACACAATCGCTCCCAATCGCCGTTTTTCCCATTATCATACAGCCGGGAAGGATCACCGTATCATTCCCTATCTCGACGGTTTTCTCGATATATGTATTGTCGGGATCATATATGGTAACTCCGGACATCATCAGGTCATGATTTATCCTCTCCCTGATTACTTTCGAAGCTTTTGCCATATCCGCCCTTGAGTTTACCCCCAGGGACTCCCTGTAGTCGGGGCAGGACATTGCAAATACTTTCTCTCCGACTTCACGGGAAATCAAAATTGTATCGGTCAGGTATATCTCCTTTTGAGCATTGGGAAGTCCTATCGCAGGGAGAATCTCACGCAAGTAATCGGCGTCGAATATATATGTACCTGTGTTAACCTCATTGATTTTCAATTCATCGGGTGTAGCATCGACAGCTTCTACGATTTTCTCAACAGAGCCGTCCTTGTTTCTTACAATTCTGCCCAATTTGCCGGGATCTCCCATAATGGCGGTAAGAAGCGAGACTCTTGATTCGGATTTACGGTGCTGATTTATAAAAACCGCCAATGTATCCGGCGAAAGCAGGGGCATGTCGCCACAGAGAATTATCACATCACCGGAGAAATCTTCAAGCAGGGGCATTGCCTGCATAACGGCATGGCCCGTCCCCATTTGCTCCTCCTGCAGAGCATATTTCACTCTTTCTTCAAGGTAATCCATGACCTTTTCCCGTTCATGCCCCACTACCAGGATGACTTCCTCTATACCGGCAGCATCGCACGAATCAAGCACATAGTCAATCATGGGCTTCCCCATTATTGGATGCAGAATCTTCGGGGTTTTTGTCTTCATTCTCTTGCTTTTACCCGCCGCAAGCATTATCGCTTTTAAATGTTTCATAATTTTCCTCCGGTTGATTTGAATGTAATTTTATTTTTCTATTCACCGCAAAGACCACTAAGCCTAGAGAACAGTGAACTGAACTGCTGCAATTTTATTCAACATACCCTTTACTTACTTTCAGATACACAACGCTGTGAGGCCTTCCAACCGCACCGGAACGGGGATTCTGGAAAACTACATGTCCAGGAGGGTAAGCACGGGTATAGATTTCCGCCTCCACAGCCCATTTTATTCCCTGCGCATCTATTATATCACCTGCATCTTGTAATGGCAGACCCGATACATCGGGAATTTCCCTGTAGTGGAACCTGGCTTTATACGTCTCCAGCGCATGCTTAAGATTATCTATTGTTTGCTCCGGATCGTTTCCTGATGGAAATAGAAGAGAATCACGGTTGTTTACGCGCTTGCACGTAATCCCATACTGGAATCCGAACCAGAGAAAAAAACGCTCCTCCAACTCATTCTCCGGAACAATACACATTTTCTTTTCCCGGGACTCATCATCTAATTTTACGACATGTTTCATTTTGCTCATCCCCGTAATTAAAATCTACTATGGTTCCAAGTTTAATTCCACATATTAATTTTCCAGATTTTTTCCATATCCTTCCGTGGAGGGAAATGAGACTGAAAAATTGAAAAGGGATAATGGAATACGGAGGGCGGATTTTCTTACCACGAAGGCACGGAGGTAATGAAGATTAAAGGACATTATTGAAGCGCAATAAGAAGACATGAGATTAGCCCCTAGCTTCAGCTGGGGGTATAAGAGGAATCCCTCTACCCCTAACAAACAGCCACTTCAGTGGCTTCCCTATAAAGAAATAGGGAGCTAAAAAAGAACGGAAGTGAATTATATGGTTCGAGGAATAAGGGGAGCTACAACAATTCAAAACAATACAAAAGAAGAAATAATTGAAGCTGTTGAAGAGATGATTACTGAAATATTCAAACTCAACGATCTTAAAATCAAGAATATATCATATATCCTCTTTTCCGCCACACCCGACATTACAGCTTCATTCCCCGCCTCGGCAGTCAGGCTCATGGGAAACCCATGGAATCAACTGGCGTGTCTCGATTTTCAGCAAATGCAAGTTGGGGGATCCATGGAAAAAGTAATCAGGGCACTTGTTGTAACCGATACAGATAAAGAAATGGACGAAATTGTTCATGTATATCTGCGAGATGCCGACAGACTGAGACTCGACAGGCTCAAAAACGATGGAGTATAGGGAATTATACCGCTAAGGAAATCAGGAAGACGGAGAACGGCGATTTTTCACCACGAAGTCACGGAGAACACGAAGAAAAAGAAAGTTGACTTGATGAATGTATGGATCTCAAAGATGTCATTGAAGAACGGAATATCTATTGACAATATTAAGTGTTGACGTTATCATTTAAGTAACAACCACAAGGACAGTATCCTTGTGCCCCCGGCCTTTTTCAAAGGCCGGTTTTAAATATATGGGGGAAGCATGCAGAAGAGAAGAGCTTTCTTTTATATCGATGGTTATAATTTATATTATGGATTAAAAACAAAAATGGATACCTGATAAATCGCCCAACCAGATGGTATTAGTTCTTTTGCCTTTTATCTTTATTGCAATCAAATGAAACGGTTTGTGAATATCTTTGCCCTGTCTTGAAATCTTTGTTACAAAATCCCCGATCTCTATCTTTACTCTCTATCTTTACTCTCTATATTTACTCTCCATATTTACCCTCCGCGTCATCTGCGCTTGCGCTGAACTTGTTTCAGTGTCCTCCGTGTTGAAAAAGTAGAATAACAGGAATTTGCCTGTAAATAGAAAATTATTAATTACTCACATTTCGCACATGCGAATTTGTTAAGAAGCAATAGAATTTATTTCAAGTGTTTTAGAGTAATAACAGGAGTTTAAAGGTGTTTAAGACAACACCACAATTTATTGTGGTGAATTGAGTGTAAACCCCACCGCTACAGCGTCCTAACCACTTCAGTGGTTTATCTCATAAGGAAACCGTTGAAAAGTTAAACGGGCGGCGAGACGCCACCCCCACCGTGGGAGGTAGGTTTTATAGGCTTCTAACCACCCGATTGAAATCGGGTGTTGTCTTAAAAACTCGAAAAGTATATAAATATTATGACATAAGGTTATAAGGCAATTAAAGATAGTAATTCAATCGCTTTTTTGACAAATTGAGTGATTTAATTAAAAGATGTCAGGCATGCGAAATCTAAGAATTATAAATACAACAACCAATGGAGGTAATCAGAATGACGGTTGAGCTTGTAGAAAAGGTAAAAACACTATTCCCCACCGAAGACGAGATACCCCAAAAATACCGCCCCGACATACCCATCCGGCAGGTGGAATACCTGATAAACGGCGAGTTGAGAAAATGGGACGGACCCATGCAGGAGGTTCTGTCACCGATATGCATCAAGACCGGGTCGGGATTGGAACAGCAGGTTATGGGCACATATCCGTTACTGACGGAAAAAGAATCAATTGAGGCTCTCGACGCTGCCAAGTCCGCATTTAACCACGGCCGGGGGCTCTGGCCCACCATGTCTGTTGAACAAAGAATCGGGCATGTACAGAAGTTCACATCCATGATGAAAGAGAAGAGAACGGAAATCGTCAACCTTATTATGTGGGAGATTGCGAAGAACCTGAAAAGCGCAGAGAAAGAGTTTGACAGGACCGTCAGGTATATAGAGGACACGATAGACGCCCTGAAAGACCTGGACAGGATCTCCTCCCGGTTCCATATAACCGAAGGAGTTATCGGACAGATAAGGCGCGCACCCCTGGGAGTCGTGCTTTGTATGGGACCTTACAACTACCCGTTAAACGAGACATTTACAACATTGATCCCCGCACTGATTATGGGAAATACCATTATATTAAAGCCACCGAAGTTCGGCGTTCTCCTACATCGTCCCCTTTTAGAGGCATTTCGCGAATCTTTCCCCGAGGGAGTTGTAAATACACTTTATGGCAAAGGTAAAGTAATCATCAGCCCGCTTCTTAACTCCGGAAGAATAGATGTCCTTGCATTCATCGGAACAAGCAAGGTTGCGGATATATTGAAAAAACAACATCCAAAGCCTCACCGGATGAGGTGCGTCCTGGGGCTTGAGGCGAAGAACCCCGCCATAGTCCTCCCCGACGCCGATCTTGATCTGGCGGTCAAGGAATGTGCTCTGGGATCGCTTTCATACAACGGGCAGAGATGTACCGCCCTGAAGATATTGTATGTCCACCGGAATGTCATCGGTGAATTCCTCAAGAGATTCGCAGGAAAAGTGAACAGCTTGAAACCGGGAATGCCCTGGGAGTCCGGCGTGAAGATAACTCCGCTTCCGGAGCCTGGCAAGACAAAATATTTGAATGATCTTGTTAGCGATGCACAGGAAAAGGGCGCAAAGGTTGTTAATGAAGGCGGCGGAACCGCGAACGAAACATTCTTCTTCCCGGCAATCCTGTATCCGGCAAACTCCGATATGCGAATTTATCGCGAGGAACAGTTCGGTCCCGTTGTCCCCGTTATACCGTTCGATGACATTGAAGTTCCCATAAAATATATCATCGACTCCAACTACGGCCAGCAAGTGAGCATATTCGGAAACGACGCCGATGTTATCGCCAAACTGATCGATCCACTAGTGAACCAGGTATGCCGTGTGAATATAAACAGCCAATGCCAGAGAGGACCTGACACATTCCCGTTCACCGGAAGGAAAGACTCGGCCGAGGGCACGCTGTCGGTATCCGACGCGCTTCGTGTATTCACAATCCGCACACTGGTTGCGGCAAAGGATAAGGATCAAAACAAGAGCATTCTCCGGGAGATAGTGCAGGAAAGAAAATCCAACTTCCTCTCGACTGATTTTATATTGTAGAACTTAGAACTGCGAGCGAGGGAACGTGTAATCTTTGCGTCCTTTGTGGTCTTTGCGGTGAATAATCCCATCTGTTTTAAAACGAAAGGGGATATAACAAATTGAATAAACGAAATATTGTAATCTCAGGTGTATTGCTAATAGCTTTTATCTTCTGCACGCTCGGCATCGGATTTGCCGGCGAAAAATCCAAAAGGCATCTCTACAAGGAAAAAGGGTTCTCAATAGAGATTCCCACTGACTGGAAGATGATAAAGGGAAAACAGAATATCATCGCCCTCATCGCACTGAGCCCTCAAGAAAAACCGTCGGATAAACAGTGCAGTCTTTGTGTTGTTGTGGAGCCAAAACCAAAAGGCATAGAGACAACGGATGATTGCCTCAAAAAGCATATCAATTACATCGGCAAAACATTCAAGGATTTCAAAAAAATTGACAGCGGCAAAACAAAAATCGGTGATAATGAGGCCGCATGGCTCTCATATTCATTCAGGATGAAGAAATATAACAATATAGAGTTAAAGGCAATAGATTATATCCTGGTGAAAGGCAAACGGGTTTATGTATTAAGTTTCTCGGCACCCATCGAGGCGTTTTCCGGATTCACCAAAGTTTTCAAAGAGATCTCAGGGAGTTTTAAATTTGAATAATCGTAGCTATCCACCGCAGAGAACGCAAAGGACGCTGAAACAAGTTCAGTGCAGGCGCAGAGTTTCAAATAAAGTTAACACTTCGGACAATCATAAATCCCATGAAACTTGGGTAGAGGCTGGTCTTCCGACCAGCCTAAAACGTTGTGAAATCGAGGTTTAGAAACTCTTCCCCATGAGGGGGCTGAATAGCTCGACAATGTTAAATTAGTTTGCAAACCACGGTAGCGGAGGTCTTTAGACCTCCTACACAAGGGAAAGCTAAAGCTTTCCGCTACCGGCATCTGAGGATAATGTAACATTGTCAAACTTCAAAAAACTCTATACCATCCCAATCCCCCGGAAAAAGGGCAAAGGAAAAATAGATAGAAATTAACAAAAAAAGTTCAGAATGACAATTGCAAGTTATGCATGGAGGTACCTATATGAAATACAAACCCCTGATAAAGGCGACAAATATAAAAGAGGCGATGAGTACATTCGAACCGAGGCCATTGATGAATTCCGAGTTGGCAGAATTCTATGTTGACACAGATAAGGCAAGGGACGAGGTTATTCCCAGGTTAAGCGAGATAATTGAATACCTGAATAAGGAGACTCCACGTAAAATTCTTTTTGCAGGTCACAGGGGATCGGGGAAATCAACGGAACTTGTGAAGCTGTCTGATAAAATAAAAGATGAATATTATATAGTCAATTTTTCGGTTCAGGATGAGCTGGACATTAATGATATCAGTTATTCGGATCTTATTATTCTGATGATGGAAAAAATTGCCGAAAAAGCTAATATGGACGGCTACATAAAAGATGAAAGCCTGATAAAAGAGATATATGATTGGTTCTGTAAAACAAAAATCATAAGAACAGAAGACGCCACGAAAACGGACGAGGGGAAAATCGGAGCGGGTGCTCCCGGGATAATTCAACAATTTACAGGTTTACTTGTAAGCCTCACAACCTCGATGAAAGTGTCCTACGAAGAGAGAAAGGAAATAAGGGAGAAAGTAATAAAAAGAATATCAAGGTTAAAAGAATATTGCGACAGGCTTATTACGGAAATTGAAACAAGGCTTCCCTCTGATAAAAAATTACTCGTGATTGTCGAAGACCTTGATAAGGTTGAAGTTTCTTCTTTAAGTGATATGTTTTATAAGCATTCAGGAATTTTGAGCGAAATAGAGACAAGGATAATATATACCGTCTCAATTTTTCTTTTAAACTCGTCTTACAGGAAATTGCTGGATCCGAAATTTTGTATTGTAACATTGCCAATGATAAAAATAAAAGAGATGAATGGGGATAGGTGCGACAGGGGAATAAACAAGATAAAAGAAATTGTATTAAGAAGAGTCGAGCCGGGAATTCTTGGAGAAGATGTACTTGGAACCACTGTCAGGGAAACCGGGGGAGTGCTGAGGGATGTATTTAAAGTACTTGATATCGCCGCATCCGCCGCATATTACAGGAAGAAAGAAGTTATTGATAAAAAAGATCTGGATTATGGCTTAAAAAGGGTTAAAAACGACTATAATTCCAGCATCGTCGGTGATAAAAAGTTGGGTATATCAACAGAGGATCTTTATAAAAAATTAAAAGATATTTATGATAATAAAATAAAAAAACTTCCCTATTCCGATACGCTTGCTTTATTGGTTAACAGCCAGGCGTTGATTGAATATAACGGCGAGCAATGGTATGATATCCATCCTCTTGTTGTACAATTAATGAAAGATTTCGGGTAATGAAAGATTTCAGGATGATTTAATATGATTGATGAAGATCTGGGAATGCTTATAGGAGCGCTTAAGAATAAGACGGGTTCGTTTTTTCTTGTGCAGGTTGATGATTACGACCTCCGGGAAGATCTTATTCTTAAGTTAAAGGTGGGAACGGCGGAGGCGGGGGCGACTGTTGTCGTTGATTTTGTTGAAAACAAGGGGAAAAAGAAGCTTTATGATTTCATAATGGAAAATCTTCCCGATTCACCTCCCCACAGTGTATTTTTAAAGAATATGGATCTGGATCCCCTTTATAAGGATGATCCCCAAAAATACCTCAGGAACCTGAATTTTTCAAGGGAGATACTGGGGGATCTGGGAATAAACCTTGTCATTATTGCATCAAGCGACCTTGCCAACGGGATTATCACAGGGGCGAGGGATTTTGCCGACTGGATATCACAGAGATATGTTTTCAAGAAAGTAAGAGCGATAACGCCGGATGTTTTCTCCAGGGCGCTTCAGATGGACCGACAGGAAAGATTCACCGGGGACAGGGATCCCAAATATATAAAAAGCATGATCGAAATCCTTGAATCTCAGCTTTTCGAGGCGGAGAAAGCAGGAAAAGACGAGGGTTTTATATGTCGAAATATACTGGATGATCTTGCGAAATTTTATGGTCAGAATGGAGATTATAAGGAAGCGATTGAAATATATGAGAGAATGCTGAAGAAATTTGATATAAATAATTATCCTCGAGCTTTCGCGGGGATAATTGGAAATATGGGAAATGCATACTCCAATCTTCCCACCGGTGATCGCGGAGAGAACCTGAAGAAATCTATAGAATGCCATGAAAAAGCACTCAAGGTTTATATAAAAGAAAACCTCTCTTTTAATTGGGCAGGGACACAGAATAATTTGGGAATTGTATATAGTAACCTTCCCACAGGTGATCGAGGTAAAAATCTGAAAAAAGCTATAGAATTCTATAAAAATGCACTCAAGATAAGAACAAAAGAGAATTTCCCCATTGATTGGGCGATGACGCAGAATAATTTGGGAACTATATATGCACAGATTCCCACTGGTGACAGGGGCGAGAATTTAAAGAAAGCCATTGAATGTTTTAAAAATGCACTCGAAGTAAGAACAAAAGAAAATTTCCCTGTTGATTGGGCAATGACACAGAATAATTTGGGCGCAGTATATCAGAGCCTTCCCACCGGTGACCGCGGAGAGAATATGAAGAAATCTATAGAATGCTATAAAAATGCACTCAAGGTTTATATTAAAGAGAATTTCCCAATAGATTGGGCGATGACACAGAATAATCTGGGAAATGCATATTCCAATCTTCCCACCGGTGATCGAGGAGAAAACATGAAAAAAGCTATAGAATGTTATAAAAAGTCGCTGGAGGTAAGAACAAAAGAAAACTTCCCCGTTGAATGGGCGATGACACAGAATAATTTGGGAAATACATATACACAGCTTCCCACCGGTGATCGAGGTGAGAATCTGAAAAAAGCTATAGAATGTTATAAAAAGTCACTGGAGGTTAGAACTAAGGAGAATTTCCCTGTTGATTGGGCAATGACACAGAATAATTTGGGTGCGTCATATAAGAACCTTCCCACCGGTGATCGTGGAGAGAATCTGAAAAAAGCTATAGAATACAATGAAAATGCGCTCAGGATTTATACAAAAGAGAATTTCCCTGTTGATTGGGCAATGACGCAGAATAATTTAGGTACAGTATATCAGAGCCTTCCCACTGGTGATCGAGGAGAGAATATGAAGAAATCTATAGAATGCTATGAAAATGCACTCAAAATTAATACAAAAGAAAATTTCCCCGTTGATTGGGCAATGACGCAGAATAACCTGGGAAATGCATACTCCAATCTTCCCATCGGTGATCGAGGTGAGAATCTGAAAAAAGCTATAGAATGTTATAAAAAGTCACTGGAGGTTAGAACTAAGGAGAATTTTCCCGTTGATTGGGCGATGACGCAAAATAATTTGGGAATTGCATATAGAAAACTTCCCACCGGTGATCATGGAGAGAACCTGAATAAAGCTATAGAATGCTATGAAAAAGCACTCAAGATTTACACAAAAGAAAATTTCCCTGTTTATTGGGCGGGGACACAAAATAACATGGGAACTGCATATCAGAGCTTTCCATCCGGTGATCGCGGAGAGAACCTGAATAAATCTATAGAATGCTATGAAAAAGCACTCAAGATTTACACAAAAGAAAATTTCCCCGTTGAATGGGCAATGACGCAGAACAACATTGGAAATTCATATTTACAAATTCCTACCGGAAACAGAGGTGAGAACCTGAAGAAAGCTGTCGAATGCTATGAGAAAGCACTCGAAGTAAGAACCAAAGAAAATTTTCCCCTTGAATGGGCGATGACGCAGAATAACATGGGAAATGCATACTCTGATCTCCCTACTGGTGATCGGGGTGAGAATCTCAAGAAATCTATAGAATGCTATGAAAACGCCCTGGAGATAAGAACCAAAGAAAATTTCCCTGTTGATTGGGCGGGGACTATGAGTAATCTGGGATTGGTTTATGCAAACATTCCCACGGGTGATCGCAAGGAGAATCTGCGGAAAGCTGTCGAATGTTATGAAAATGCACTTTCCGTGTTTACGGGGGAAGATTTTCCTGATGAACACGGAAATATTAAGATTAATCTTTCACTTGCAAGGCATATGATAGATGGGTGACGGGAAATGGGAAACGAGAGGCGGGAGCAATTGTCAGTCATCAGTTATCGTTTATCAGTATGAGAGGTGAGAAGCGGGAAACAACAACTGATTACTATCTTCCAGCTTCATTTTATCGGGGCGGGACGCCCCTCCTACAGATTCGAATTATCGGGGCGAGACGCCCCTCCTACAGATTCATTTTATCGGGATGAGACATCCCTCCTACAGATCCGAATTCCTGCATCCGTTATCCTTTGTGGTCTTTGCGGTTACAAAACATCAAGAGAAAGGTGGCTCCTTTGAAGAATAATAGAAAATACATCTCGAATTATTTGAGGTCGGTAGTTATATCCGTCCTTATTATTATCATTTTTACATCGCTTTCATGCGGCTCCACATCGGGATCCGGCGGGGATTCGCCGGCTTCTACGCCCACTGTTGTTCCCACGGGAACACCGCAGCCACAGTTGCCGGTTCGAGAGATAAAAGTGGGCGAAGTTACTATATCTGCGGAAATAGCCGACGATCACGAGGAGCGGCAGGCGGGGCTATCCTGGCGGCAATCCCTTGGCGAGAATGACGGGATGCTTTTTGTTTTCGAGGAAAAGCGTATAACGGGGATGTGGATGTATGGAATGCTCTTTCCCATTGATGTAATATGGATATGCGATGATACCATCGTTGAAATCGATGAAAATGTCCCCAATCCCGCGGATCCCAACAGTACAAGTGCCCCCACTTATCAACCGGATCAGGAGATCAACTTTTTTCTTGAAGTGAATGCCGGTTTTGTGGAAAAGCATGGAATAAAAATCGGTGACAAGCTCCTTTATTCTGAATAGGTATTTTTTAATTTTTCACCTCAGAGAACGCAGAGTTCGCAGAGGATAACCGGAGAAAAATATGTATTCACCAAGTTTCTTTCTGCGGCGAGACGCCGCAGCTACCGGTTTTTTTGGGGTGAGATGAAGAAGTTACCAATATTGTTATAATGGTGGGGGTGGCGTCCCGCCGCCCTGAGGCGTCTTGCCTCCCAACAACATTACAACATTTCCTGGAAACAGTTTATCATTTGCGGTCTTTGTTGTGAAAAATATCATCAAGAACCGGAAACAGTTTAGAAAGTTATGTCTATATTTGCCCCCCCTTAATCCCCCCCGCAAGCGGTGGGGAAGGTTGTGGTGGAATTCAGGTAATACTAAAAAATCTGCAAAGAACGTAAAGAAAATTATATTAAGCCTTTGTGGTCTTTGCGGTGAAAAATTTTTTATCAAAAACCGGAAACGGCTTATCCTTTATATCTTGATTGTTTACTCATTATCAAGTATCATGATTATTGTAGTTTAAAGAGACTTAATTTGGGATTATGTTTTGTCGCGGGTGGATTTGATGTGATTAATGTAATAGTAATAATAGTGGCAATGTTATTTATTTCCGGTACATTGGGGATCGGGTATTATTTTTATGTCAGATCCAGGTCCCTGGACAGGGTTTTAAATTTAAGGCTTGAAGTGATTCCTCCCCGGGTAAACCGCGGTCAGGATATCAAGGTTTCTTTGATGGCTAATCCCGCTAGGAAGATAAAGGGCGAGGTTGTCTCCGGTGAGTTGATATGCAAGCAATTCAATATTTATTCCGGTAAAATGAGGGATTGGACCGAGTCTGCTGCTTCCACTCACGGCGATATATTGGCGCATTTTCTTTTCTCATTCGGGTCCGACCTTGTTTTTCTCCCGGGAAGTGACAACCGTTACGAGGGAGTAATTCCGATCCCGGAGGACGCTTGTCCCACTGACGCCCAGGACCCCCAGCAAGTACATTGGGCAGTCAGGGCAACGGTTCATATAGAGGGCTACAACCCGACCGTTACTTTCAAGGAAGTCAATGTAACGGCCCATCATCCGCAGATGCTTGAAGTCTTGAAGAAAGACGAGATTCTGCCTGCCGATCATGTAATGAAAAAAGGCAGAAAAGGAGCTCTCAGGCAAAATGTCCAGGTGGTGTTTTCAGGATCTGATGAAGGATCAGGAAGGGAGGAAATCAGCCGGGAAACATCAAGTTTCGGTTTTCTGGAGCTTGACGGTGATCAGAACGGAAATTCATAAATCTCAATTTCCGCCGGACCAAGTTTTCCCGGAAGATAGGGGTTATTGTTATGCTCGTTTTAGGAATTATTTTTGCGATAGTCCTGGTTATTGCACTGATTGTTTATATCTCCATAAAAAAAACACTGTCCCGACAACTGGGTATAAAGGTTGAACTTGATCCTCCCCATGCTGAAAAGGGTAAAAATGTGAAGATCAAGGTAACACTGAATCCAAAAGAAGCTACATTTGTTCAATCAATAGCAGGCACCCTTTTTTGTCGGCGATATGATGAATATAAAGACTCCTGGCAACACAAGACCGATAATACTCACCTTGCAAAAGGTAAGACAATTACCAGAACAGAGTTTACATTCAAAGAGAATGTTGAACTGCCTTCCGGGAAAGAAACAAAATTCGGAGGTATCGTTCCAGTGCCTTCCGAGGGGTTAGCAACGGAAATAAGAGGCATGATCCAGGTTCACTGGTTTGTTACAATTCATGTCAAGATTCCAGGCAGCCCCAATGCCGAGGTTCAGGAAGAACTTATTGTAATGCGTCCCCATTATTTTGACGCTGAGGAAGGGGCAGAAAGGGAAGTTGATCTCTACGATCCTTTCTATGATGCCAACGAAGAGGCAAAAAAAATTATATCGATTGTTTCCCAAGAGCCTTGGGATATAGTTGCTAAACCGGAGGATATAGTTGCCGAGCCCGAGGAAATAGTTGCTAAACCGGAGGATATAGTTGCCAAGCCGGAGGATATAGTTGCCAAGCCGGAGGAAAAGGTTCCGGTCGGTGCCGTTACCGTGGCAGAAAGCATCAAGACACCTCAAGAGAGTGATGCTTCAAAGATCGAGAAAAAAGAAGAAGAAAAGGAAGAAGAGGAAAAACCTTTACCTCAAACAGCGATCCTTGATAAATACAAGGTAAAATATCGTGCTCCATATGATCCCACCAAGTTCAAGAAAGAGTCCCGTCCTGTGTCGTCGGAGGAATATATGAAATCCATCACCTCTGAGGAAAAGGATAAAAAACACGCCAAACCGGGAGCAGTTGCAGATATTTACAAGAAACGATATTTCGTGTCCTCGAAAGATAAGGATAAAAAGTCGAAAAAGATTAATCTGAATCATATTCCGGAGGAGTATCGCGCCCATCACAAATTGTCAGGAAGCTCCAGGGATCAGAAAATTATCGATGAAAAGCAAGTTCCCAAGGAGTATCGTTCCGGTTATGAGAAGCCCAAAAAGGAGAGCGATGGGAAAGAGGATACGGGAAACGAGAAGTGAGTGCATCGAAAATTACTTTTAAAGTGGTATGAGTAAGGTTTAAATATACCACGAAGGCACGGAGGACACGGAGTTTAATTGATTGTAAATTCTTCGTGAACTTCGCGGCTTCGTGGTTAATACATGTTTTTGATAGTCTCATATGGCAAGCGGAGGAGTAATATGGGAATCAATGATCCGGGCGAAGAGCAACGAGACGGTATCGGCAGAGAAATTAAGGCCGCGGAGGAAGAAACCGCTCGTTTTTCCCCTGAAGAGATAGAATATTTATATAGCAAAGATTTCAGTATAATTATAACTACTCATAATGGAAAAGAAAACCTTGAGAAGAATCTTCCCTGGCTTTTTAATGCCCTGAATGACTATAGCGAGGGAAAAACTGAGGTTCTCCTGTTGATAAACGGGAGCGAAGACGATACTGAAGAGTTCATTAAAAAAAATTATGGCGATATAAACATAATAAAACAGGATAAGGTTACCGGTCTTTGTACCCTTATCAACGAGGGTATGAAAAATGTAAAATTCCCGGTCGCTTACATAATGGAAGATGATGTCCAGGTAACAACGGGGTTCATGAGGCCTCTTCTTTATGCTCTATCAATGGAGGATTTTTTTTCCGTCGTTCCCGCGGTAAGACTGAGATCCCGGCAGGATGTCATAACCTCGATCCATCTTCTGCATTATAAAAATGGAGTTGTCCAAATAGAGGAAATATCCGACAGCAAATTTCCCGACCCTGTTTATATTCCATCGGTTTCATTCACTTCTACAATGCTGAAGGTTGATATGTTCAGAGACGTCGGAGGATTTGATCCTCTGTTCGATCCCTGTTATTTTGGTGATCTCGACCTGGGTTACAGGGCATGGAAAAGGGGCTTCAGGATTGTCTATTGCAGGGACAGCCTGGTTTATCACGACGATCGGGATCCATTGCGTGATACTAATGATGAAGAGAAGAACGCCTGGGTAAGAATCAGGAATTACAACCTATTTGTCGGGAAGAACATAACACAATTCGGTCTTTATCTGGAGCACAGGATAAAGCTTTTTAAACAGGTATCAGGTGTCATGCTCGGATTAAACAAGGATAAGATGATATTAAAGGGTTGGCGACATTCCCTGAAAAAGATCTGGGAGATGGCAAAAAAAAGAAAAATGGAAAAAAAAGAATCATGTCTATCGGACAGCGATCTTTTCGTCATATTCTCCACACACCCCGATAACCGCCTTAAAATGTCTTGAGGTCTGATCATGGAAAATTTGCAAATGTTGAACCTCCCGGAATGCTTGCCACTTTAAAAAAAAGAGTTTAAAATAAACCACAAATCTGCAATAAATAGAAGTGGAAAATGAGAAACGGGATCCGTTCTCCGTTCTCTTGCCTCTGTGGTCTTTGCGGTGAATAGATATGAAATTTTCGAATATGATTGTATTATCCGGCAGGTTCAAAAGGTTTTATATCGAATTAGGTCATGACAAGTTTAGGTATGCCAATTTGAAAGAATATATCAAATCAAGGTAATATAATAAATTAAATGAGGAATTTGATGGGTGAAACCGAAGTTGTTCTCAACGATCGATACAAAATAATACAGACTGTTCATAAGGGTTCCTTTGGCGTTGTCTATAAAGCTCAAGATACCCGGGGGGATATCCCGGTGGCAATAAAAGAGCTTGACCTTTCAGGATTGGAACCGGGAGAGTTAAAAGAACTTCAGAATACTCTGAAAAAAGAAGTTAATGACCTCAAGTATATCAAACACCCCAATCTTGTCAGGTTCATTGATTCCTTCACGCTTGAAGAAAGGTTTTTCTATGTAACCGAGTGGGTTGAAGGAATCAGTCTGAAAGATGCTGTCCAGAAAATGGGACATCCTTTCAGAGGTAAGGATGTAATAAATTTATTTTACACAATGGCAAACTTTATCGAATTTCTTCATAGTCGAAAGAATCCTTATTGCCTCCGAATACTGAAACCCTCTGATATTATGATAACAACAGACGGTACTGCCAAGATAGTTGATCTGAGCATCTCGGCTGAATTCCAGCCTGAAAAGCTGTCACCCGGTTATGCCATTCCAAAAGAAAGACCCGGTACCGCCAGAGATGTATTCATTTTGGGAGAACTTATTTTCGAATTAGTCACCGCAAGACCCCCGGGGAAATTCCTGAAAAAGGGATTCCCGGAAAGCAAGGAGCTTAACAAGGATGTTACAAAAGCGTTATCCGAGATAATTTCCAAATGTCTTGAAGATAGAACAAAAAGATTCAAAACCATTCGACTCCTTAAAAGGGAAATCATAATATGGTTTCCTGAATATACCAAAAAAGAATTCCTGGGCGAAAAAGAAGATGCAAAAACCAAGGAGCTATCAATTACAAAATCCAAAGTTGCCTGTACGGGCTGTGTTTTGGTTCTGGTTGCAATTGTTGCCGTTTTGGTTCTCTATTTACCGGGACTGCTAAATAAATGGCACACGCAGAAATTGGAAGAATGCGGAGATAATGTAAAAAAATTATCAAAAGCGATTAATAAATATCACGATAATAACGGTTATTACCCCGAAAAACTTGACGACCTGGTACCTAAATATCTTGACATGATAAAGGTTTGTCCAGAGGCGAAAACCAGAGAAGTTTATGTGGAGTCATACAAATATAATGATATCAACAAATATTTTGAGATTTATTGTAGGGGACACCATCACAAGGATGCCGGCGTACCTGAGAATTATCCCAAATACACCAAAATTAAAGGATTTGTATTAAAACCAAAAGATAAGAAATAATAGATTATCGGATTACGGAAGACGGATTCATGAAGAAAAAGAAAAATGATGGGAGCGGAATGAGAAAGTCAGGAGATTTTTTTTCAGAAAATAAGGGAAACGTAAAATGGAGGCAGGAGGTCAGGTGTCAGATCTCGTTTCCCGCCTCTATATTCCCGTTTCCAGTTTTGTATGAGGTATTGTAATCATGTTTTGTCCTCATTGCGGATACTTAAACACCGATGCCGACACCGTCTGCCAGAGCTGCGAGAAAGAGTTGTATTCCCACGGACCCAAGTTTGGCGGCACGTCCCCTACGTCGAGAGCGGAGTCCATTGGGGTAAAGCCTGAAGAAGAAATAAAAATTCTCAAACCCTGGGCAATTCCCGACGTCAAGAAAGAAGAAGAAGATGAAGAATTAAGTCCCACATTCCAGATAAAAACAACACAGGTTAAAAAGGAGATAGAACTTAAATCAAGATTTCTCCAGAATGCTCTTGTAAGACTGTTTCTTGTTGTAGTGGTAATAGCCGGAATAATATACGTAATAAATATGTTTTCAAAGAAATTCGTAAAAATAAGGGCTCCTGAAGAAGAAATATTTCAAGAAATGTTGAAAACGGGCAAGGACTGTTTCAATCCAAAACTTCATCTAAGAAGAGCCAAGTATTACTCCGATAAAAAACAATATGACAAGATGATTTATGATATCGACAAAGCAATCAAACTTGATAATAACTGCCATGAAGCATACTTCGAAAGAGGCAAATTCTTTTTTACCGTTAAAAACAACCCCGGTACTGCTATTGATTCTTTTAACAGAGCTATTGAAATAAAGCCTAATAATGTTGATTATATCAATAACAGAGCAAAAGTCTATGAGGCAATGAAAGAATATGATCTTGCAATTGCCGACTATACTCTATATATCAAGGAGAGACCTGACAGGTCGGCAGGATACCTCAACAGAGGAGAATTATACAAAAAAAATAATGACTTAGAGAAAGCTGCGATGGATCTTGAAAAAGCGTCCCAGATGGATATGCAATCCCAGGAAATTAAAAATGCCCTCTCTGATGTATATTATGAATATGGTATTCTTTTAAATGAAAAAGGGGAGAAAGCCAAATCTATCGAGTATTTTGAAAAATCTTTCAGTACAAACCCGCAAAATATTAGAGCCCAAAATGAAATCGCCTCATTCAAATATAATTTAACAAAGGATCTTATCAGCCAGAACAATAACAAGGCTGCAATTGAGGTTATAAGTGAATCCTTGAGAGTTAAACCCAATTTTACAGAAGGATACATCAAGAGAGCGGAATTATACGATATAACCGGAGATACGGACAATGCAATAAACGACTATCAAAGTGCATACGACCTGGATAGCCGGAATAAAGAGGTCAGAATCGGACTGTTAAAACTGCTCATACTCAGGGCAAATGAAATGGATAAAAAGGAAGAGAAAGATTTTGCTTTTTCCGATTATTCCAGGATAGTCATCCTTGATAATAAAAATGCCCAAGCTTTCCTTCAAAGAGGACTGATAAATTACTCGAGAGAAAGTTACCAGAGGGCGACAGAAGACCTTTCGACTGCCCTTCAATTAGATCCTAAAATCTCAAAAAAGAAGATTACGAAACCCCTGGTAAAGTCTCATTATGAATTTGGAAAAATTCTCGAGGGCGGTCAAAACTACAAAGAGGCGGCAAACCAGTACCACTTGGCACTGAAGTTGGATAAAAATTACAAGCCGGCGAAGAAAGCCTTAGAAGCTATAAAGAATAAGATATAGTAATTTTTTTCACCGCAAAGACCACAAAGTCTAAAAAGATAATTTTCTTTGCGTCTGCCCTGGCGGAGGTCGGGGTCATTTGCTTTTTACGATAAAAAAAGAATTACCATCGAATTTCCGCCGGTGTTACTTCGGGTGTCTTTGTCTCTTCAGGTTCCAGGGGTGGAAGTGTAGGCACGTCGTCCAGGGGTTCCTTTTTCTTCACCTCTTCACCGTAATCTTTTCCCAGAATAATTGTAAAGTCAGGATTCAACTCCCTGTCATCGCTTGATTTGACAACCCTTTTTATATTTTTATCACCGAGGATACCCTCTATTCCCTCGAATCCCCTGGTGTTTTTATAATGATCTATTATATATGAAATATCCGCCTTTTCTTTCTCTGAATTCCCCACACTGATAATATCATATTTTTCCTTTTTGAGTTTTTCGGAAGCATTCTGTGCAATTCCCGCAAGTTTACAGGCATTATAAACCTGTAACCTGAGATCTTTGGGTTTTAATCTGTTCGGGTTTTTCAGGATCCTGGCAACCAGCCTCTCTGTTTCCAACTCGTTGGGATATATAACGGCCGCTCCTCCGACGTTTCCATCTATACCGGATATGATTCCTCTTACAATATCATTCCGGTTCAGGTTTTTATAAACAAGCGCAAGGTCGATCATAACTTCCTGGGGCATATCCGTATCCAGATTTCTCTTCATAACTCCCGCCAGATTCTTGACCTTCTGTGGACTGACAATATTTGAGGGTTTTTTTAATTCTTTCACCAGCGCTCTTATCACCTGCTGTTGTCTTCTAATTCTTCCCCAGTCGCCCTCCTCGTCGTGTCTGAAACGGGCATAACCGACGGACTGCTCACCATTGAGTCTTTGCTGTCCTTTTTTCAGATGAATGTGAAGATTTCCCCAGTTGTCGTCGTAATCCATATCCTTCTCCACATCAAGGGTGAGACCGCCGATAGCGTCAACGAGCTCCTTTGCCGCCGTTATCTTGATAAGAATATAATAGTCAACTTTTGCTTTCAGGAAATTCTCCACGGTCTTTTTCACCTGGCTTATACCGGCAAGTTTGGCTTTTTCATAATTATAATTGCTCTTTTCGTATTCGTCCCAGAACGCAAGGGAATAAGCGGAGTTTATCTTCCCGCTGTAATACTTGTCGGAAAGATGAATCCAGGTATCCCTGGGAATGGATAGAATACCGAGCCTGTTGGCATCCCTGTCCAGATGAAGAAGGAATATTGTGTCGGTGCGGGATCCCTTGTGATGGGCGATTCCCTTCTCGTCCCTGTTTTCATCGAGGCCGACGCATAAGATAATAAGATCGTTCTTGTTTTCAAACGCCTTCTTACCGGGGTCCGTCAGACTCTCCCAGCTATCTATCACGGGCTTTATCAAGCCCTCTCTATCCCTGTAACTTAGTTGACTTTCGTCGTACGCCCTTACTACTATATATCCTATTCCTCCAAGGAACAGGACTATCAGAAGCATAACAAACAGCCTGAAGAAACTGAACTTTTGTCTATTTCTCGTAAAAATGGGTTTTGTTTTACCCATCTATATCATTCCTCCGAATTTGAAAATTAGAATTTGGAATTTGGAAGTTAAGCTGTCAAAGAAGTGGTTTTTCACCGCAGAATCCTGCTCTGAACAACAGCCTTGCCGGGGCAGGCTTGTGTTCAGGGTTCGCTGAGTCCGCAGATGAATAATAGATTACAATGTCTATTTCTCTGTGTTCTCTGTGTCCTCTATAGTGAAATAATAACTTTCAATAACTGGGATTTTGAGGTTTTCAATACTCTCAAGTTAAAAGTCAGAAATTGGATTCAATCTCTAACCTCTATCTTCCAGCCTCCGATTTCCATTATATACCATTAAGTCGTTTGTGAATCATTTACTTTTTAACCCTATAGGAAAATCTCCTGCATGATACTATAATTCCGGGGAATTATAAAATGAGATATACTCATAAAGATTTGGGTGCACATGTTTTTTGTCAAAGTAGGAATCTTGGCATGAAATAAGCAACCTTC
>JAIORV010000165.1 GCA_021107945.1 Vulcanimicrobiota bacterium
ACTTGAAATAAATTCTATTACTTCTCAAGAAATTCACATGTGCGAAATGTGAGTACTTATATTATGCATTATATTTCTTAGAATCTCAACATCATTAGTTGCTCTTCTTGCCCCATAATGAATAATCATTGCGGCTCCACCAATAATTAAGATGTCACATGGAATATCCATTCTTTTATCGAGTTCTCTTAAAGCTTCAATCAATTCATTTTTGTCCATATTATATAGAACTCCTGATTTTTATATTTTAAAAAATGATCGAGCCCCTGAACTCCCAACTGCTATAAAGGTGATTGTCAGGGAGATACACAACGGACTTTATGAATCCGGGTCTTGATTCGGGGAAATTCTCGGTACATTGAGAGCAGGCTACGTTCAATCCCTCAACATCATAAACAACCTGTCCCCAGGGAAGTGTGAATATCGGGTGTGCAAGGTCTTCTTTTTTCATTGCTTTTAACGCGGCGTCTCCAATCTCAATAGGAACTCTGTTTTTTCTGCTCCACTCATTCACATCTTTACTGCGGGGATTATCGTTTATCTCGACGGGAATCCATAATTCCCTGAAAACAATCGCTTTGACACCATATTCACCGGCTTTCCTGATGTATTCCTCCATTGTTCTCCTGTCCCTGACGGCGGATTCATTCATAACACATGAAAGCCTGACCGTGAGATCACATTCTTTTGAGAGGAATTCGAGGACGCGGGGAATATCATAGTTGATTCCCATTATATCTCCGTTAACGACAGGATCCATTGATGCCATGGTAATGGTAATATTTGTGAGATGTCCCTCGTTTTCAATGAAATACTTTTTAAATTCCTTCTCCCTGCCTTCGATATGCTTTGCGTTGGTATGAAGGTCTCTCTGTCCGAATCCCATTTCATCACAAAGATCCAGTATTTCACCAATAAAACTCCAGTCGGAAAGTAGTGTCTCTCCCTTGCTTGTGATAATAGCCGACTGCGCCCCACCGCTTTTTGCATAGACGAGCGCCTCGTCAAGATGGGTAAGCTTCACCCTCAGCTTCTTCTCCACCGGCGGCGTCATCCGGGCGATGCAATATTTGCAATGGGCGTCACATCCAACCGTTTCCGGCACGATTGATATTGACTGGATATTCATTACAAAAGTATCTCCATTTCTACTTCGTCATGAAGTGGAATCCCATAACACCCTGTATCGGGAATCCTGGGTTTAATTTTTCTGGATTTGTCAATAGCATCCCTGTGAATAGCCGTCATCCTGAATTTTCTTGTCTGGTAAAACCTTATTGCATCAACATTATCGTTTGTGGTAATAAGCCATAACCTAATACAGCCTTCTGCTTTTGCCGTATTTTTTACTTTTTTAATAAGGGCTGTTCCTATTCCCATGTTTCTTCTAAAACTGTTCATTGTGACAATTTCACACTCATTGTTTTCAAGATTGTATGTCACAAGACCCGCGATATTCTCCCCGTCATAAACGATGAAGCCCGGGAGATTCTCGGGGTTTAGCGTCCTATCCTTTACAATAATGGGTATTCCCCATTCCACTTCAATAATTTCAAGAACTTTTTTGCGATCTTCCGTAGTTATTTCTCTAATTTCAAAACTCACCATCGTCCTCCCAAAATCGTTTTCTATATATTTTGCCAATAATTTAAATTAACCTTCAAAATGAAGTGTCGGGAGATTATTCAACGCAGAGGACGCAAAGGAGTCCGGTCTGTGGTGATATATCTCTCTCTTATTAACGGCCAGGCAGGGAGAATTAGTCCGACGGTGGAATCTATCAACTTATTATATCGCAATATTCGGTGAATATCAGGAGTAATTAAATGTCAGACAGAACAAAAAAATATTTCCTAATTTTCTTATATGTTTTCTTCTTTTTGTCGGGAATGACCGGGCTAATTTACCAGATTCTCTGGACGAAAATGCTGTCTCTCACATTCGGTCATACCGTATTTGCCATAAGCAGTATTCTTTCCGCTTTTATGGGAGGATTGGCACTTGGAAGCTACTTGATCGGGAGGTTTGTTGACAGGCTCTCGCCCGGCAGCAAAGGCGGAGGATTCATAGGAAAACTGCTGAACGCCGGATCGTACTCACCGTATGTTAGAATTTATGGCATTCTTCAACTTTTAATAGGACTGTATATTCTCCTGACGCCGTCACTTATTAACATTGTAAATAAGATATATATCGGCATAATGCAAAACTACTCCCTGGGACTCTATCCTTTAAGCCTCATTACCTTCTTCCTGTCGATTCTGGTGTTTATTTTCCCCACCGTATGCATGGGAGCCACTCTGCCTGTGATTTGTAAGTTTGTCATAAAATCATACCGGGAGATAATGTCAACGACGGCAAGATTATATTCAGTAAATACATTCGGGGCAGTCCTCGGCACCTTCCTGGCAGGATTTGTATTGTTTCCGGTATTGGGTCTTCAGGCTTCACTTATGGTTGGAGTTGTTATCAACATCGGCATAGGCGTTATCGTCATTCTGTCGGATTTTCTGGCATCAAAATCATCTCAAAAAAATGAAGATGAAGCGCAGATGATTGAAGAAAAATCCCCCGGTGAAGAGAGCGATGATAACAAGAAGAAGGACGATGATTCTCCTGCTCTTAGCGATAGTGAAGTTATAAAGGCAAAATCATTATACAAGCTTGTTCTCATAGTATATTTTATATCGGGATTCACGGGAATGGTTTATGAAGTGGGATGGTCGAGGGCGCTTGCGCTGTCAATCGGAAGCTCGACATATTCATTCACGATAATTCTCACAACATTCCTCTTTGGAATCGCCCTTGGCAGTTATCTTTTCTCAAACTCAAAATGGTTTAATCCCGAGAAAGTAACCCTGCTTTCTCTTGGCGATGTGGAGCTTGGAATCGGTCTCCTGGGATTTTTAATTCTCCCAACCCTTGGATTCCTCCCATTTGTTTTTCTAAAAATGTTCCCTGTGGTCAGTGGTTCATATACAACAATACTTGCGGGCAATTTTATATTAAGTTTTATTGTGATTCTCCTACCCACATTGTTATTTGGAATAACATTTCCTATGGTTGTCAGGATTTATACGGCCAACCTGAAGAGCCTTGGGAAAAGCATAGGAAACGTTTATGCTTCTAATACTCTCGGTGGGATTTTGGGATCATTCCTGGCTGGATTCATGTTCATCCCCATATTCGGAGCGGAGATTACATTGAAAATCGCCATTTTCCTGAATCTTGCCGCCGCGCTTATCGTTTATATTTTCTCCGGCGAAAAGAGAAAGTTGTCAGCTTCAATAACAAGGTACGGAATGATCGTCGTTCTAATAATACTTGTTTTCTCACTGAAAATATGGAAGCATTCTGCAATGTCACTGGGGGTCGCCGTTTATGCGAAAAACTTGTCTTATGTAAAATCGTGGCAGGATTACAAGGACGAATTGAACAGACAAAAAAGACATATTGTGTTTTATAAGGACGGCATATCATCAACCGTCACCGTTCTAAAAGTAAAGGAGCAGATAACTTTACGGGTTAATGGAAAAGCCGACGCATCCTGGAATAAAAATGTACAAGGCGACATATCGACGCAGTGGCTTCTTGGGTTCTTACCCAATGCGCTACATCCGGATCCTAAAAGGGTATGTGTTATAGGGTTCGGAAGCGGGATGACTGTTGACTCGGTGAATAATTTCAAGGAGCCTGAATTAATTGACTGCGTAGAGATTGAGCCTGCCGTTATGGATGCTTCTCCCCATTTCAACGAGGCCAATCATGAAGTTCAAAAATCTCCACGGGTTAAAATTCATATTGCGGACGGTCGAAACTTCATTGAAGCCTCGAAGCAAAAATATGATGTCATTATTTCAGAGCCTTCCAATCCCTGGATTGCGGGAATCGGTAATCTCTTCAGCCTTGATTTTTACAAGGTCTGCAGGGAGAGACTTGAAGAAGACGGCATCTATGCCCAGTGGTTCCACAGCTATTCTATGTCCCGGGAAGACACACAGATGGTTTTCAAAACATTCTTCAAGGCATTTCCTTATGGAAGTGTATGGTTTACCGGATCAGGGGACTTTCTCCTCATTGGGAAGAAGAAGCCCTCGCCTGTTGATTATGAAAGAATCAAGATGCTTTTTGAGAAAAACGAGAAAATAAAAGACGGATTGAAACTTCTTGGACTCAGCAAACCGTATCAGATCCTGGCCTATAGAATTACAAGCGCAAAGCAGGCAAGAGTATTTTCTCTGGGAGCAAATTTGAATACAGATGATCACCCGCTTCTTGAGTTCAACGCACCACGCAATCTATATACAATTTCCAATCACATGGCGATGTTAAGGACGATGCTCCAATACAGGACACCCATTGATGAAAATGTTGTGAACCTGGATAAAGATTTAATGGAAACCGGTGAGTTCTATAAGCAAGTGGGCGTGGTTTACAAAAAATATCATTTCTTCAAAGTTGCAAGGGAGTTCTTCAAGAAAACTGCAACATTTCCCGAGTACAGGTATTATGGGATGTTCAATGTTGCCGTCTCCGATTATGCAGAAAAAAAATACATAAAGGCACTTGATACGTTACAGCAAGTTGTCGGACTTTTCCCCAACAGGGAGTCCGGATATACATTCGCAATCCAGGTGCTGGAGGACAAGGGCGTATATGACAGAGCGTTTCAATATGCGCAGGCGGGACTTGAGCGATTGCCCGGCAATATCGAGATATTGAAAAAGGCGGCGGATCTGGCGGTAAGGCTCAAGAAATATCCCCTGGCAAAAGAATATACGGAAAAGCTTTTGTTAAAAGAAAAGGACAATGCGGAATATAACCTTAATATGGGGAAAATTCTTCTCGCCGGGAAAGAGCCGGGAAAAGCGGAACTCTTTGTCGCTAAATCGCTAAAGAAGAAGCCCGGTTATAAGTCTGCTTTATTTGAGATGGGAAAAATCAAGATGGAACAGGGTCAGTATAAAGTGGCGGAAAAAATTCTGATAAGTACGATAAACGCCGATAAAAACTGGGTGGATCCCAATATTCTCCTCGCCCGTTGTTACGAGAAACTTGGTAAGAAAGACCTTGCGATCAAGCAATTGAAATTGATTATTGCCGGAATCGATGCAGAAAATAAGCCGGCACGCGAATATTTATTCAGGTTAGAGAACGAGGAAGGAAAATTACCCGATTAATTAAATATGTAATTTACCACAGAGGACACAGAGGATTATGGATAGCGGAATACGGATTGCGGGTTGTGGAATATGGATTACAGATTGCGGAATACGGATTGTGAATTAGGAATTAGATCCGTCCTCTGTCCTTTGTCTTCTGTTATCTGGTCTCCGTTTTCCATCTTCCCGTTTCCCATTTCTCCTTTCCCGCATCTCATTAAGGAGGCTGACTGATGAAGCAGCACAAGTTTTTAATCCCCGGTTTATTATTACTGGTTGTATTCCTGTTTACCTCTTGCTCCAATCCCAAGCGTCATTACGATGCGGGGGAAGCCCTCGAAGGTGCGGATAAACGCTTGCTGGCAAACAGGGAGTATATGAGAGCGTTGAAGGGGACAAATGATCGAAAGAAAAAGGCGGAGTTACAGAAGAGAATCGCCAATAACTGTCGGATAGGAAAACAGTACCAGGAAGCTATCACTTATTATAAGCAATCAATTGAAAATTATAACATGTTTGGAATGAACGCTCCTTACCAGAGACTTGCAGAATGCTATATTTCAATCGGTAATACCGGAGCGGCGGCGGCTCTTACCAAAGACCTGGGGGGAAAGAAACCCAAGGATTATATGGTTCATCAGGCCGAAATTTCCAAGGCGATTGGCGCTCATTACGAATTAAAGAAAGATTTCAATGAAGCTTCCTATTACTACGAGCAGTATATGAAATATGCCGTGCAGTTGAAAAATGGTAAAATGCTAAGGGATGCCAAAATAAGGCTTGATGACGTGAAAGTAAAGTTGAATAAATAACCTAAAATGCTAGTTATATTTCTTTGTGGGAACCTTCTTGAAATAAAGCTCTCAGCTTTAAGCCGCTGAAGCGGCTTGAAGTAAATCTACCTCCTCTTAAGCCGCTTCAGCGGCTTAACAATGAGGAAACTTGCTTTGCAATCAGGGGGCGTGGATGAAACACTCCCAAATAACTAGCATATTGAGTTAAATAATCATATTTGATTATTCGAGGATATTATTCTTTTTCAATAGCCCGGTAATCTCATTGAAGTCAACCAGCCCGATTATTCTTTCCATTGTACGTCCTTCTTTCATGAGAAGAAGAGTGGGGTAAGCTTTTATTCTATAATCATATGTAATGAATTCGCCTTCGCCCTCACCCACCGAAACCTTGATAACCATTAATTCGTTGCTATATTTTTTATCCACATCGGCAAGAACGCTCTCCATGGCCTTGGAGGGGCCGCACCAGTGGGCATGAAACTCAACCAGCACCGGTTTTTCCGATTCAAGAACTTCCTTTTCAAATTGATCTTTGTTATTTATTTCAAGCATAAATTCCTCCGGTTTAAATTGTTTCTTATCACAGGACTTACGCATAAAATGCCTGAATTGTGTCATTGTGAGTAAAGCGAAGTAATCTCATGAAAGGTGTCAAAAACATTGGGATTGCTTCGTCGCTACGCTCTTCGCAATGACAAAATGCGTGAGGTGAGAATATTTCAATTCACTTTTCTCGCCTCCCGACTCCCACCTCCCTCTTGCTAAATGAGCATCCGCAGTAATCCTGGCGGTAGAGATTATATTTTTTGGATAATTCCACCGACTTCTTAAACCCGTCCTTTTTCTTGAAATTTGATTCGAGATATATACACCCTGTTTCCTGTTCAATTTCCTTACCGATTCGATTGATCAGATTTGCATTTTTAAGCGGGCTTACAGTCAATGTGGTACAAAAAAGGTCAAATCCTTTTTTCATCGCAACCTGAGCGGTTTTTTTCAGCCTTTTTCGAAAACAGACTTCACACCGCCTTGCACCCTCCGGTTCGTCTTCGAGTCCCTTTACTGATTCTCTCCATTTTTCCACATCATATTCGCCGTAAATCACCGGGACATTGTAAATATTTGCAATTTTTTTCATTTCACTTTTTCGATACTTGTATTCTTGTTCAATATCGATGTTGGGATTGTAAAAAAATCCATAAGCATCGTATTCCGGTGAAAGTTGCAGAATGACACTTGTCGAACAGGGAGCGCAGCAAATGTGAAGGAGTAATTTTTTCTTATTGTTATCTTTTGATGAATTTGCATGTTCCATCTATTTATTCACCCGCTCGAAAAATGTATGTGAAATACCCATATTCCCTGGTATGAGAGAATTTCCCTTGTACTTTTTCAATTCATCATATAACTTCTTCCACTCATCAACAATCTTCCTCATGATTTTCTCACGCTTTTTCTTTTCTTTAATTATCTGTTTTGTCTTTTTGAGAATCTTGGTGTTTTCTTTAATAATGCGAATGTAATCAATAACAATATCCCCGTATAACTCCTTTATCTCCTCCTTGTTCTTTTTCCAGCTTCTATCCTGAAGATACTCCGCCACCAGAGGATGTTTGTTGTCCAGAATGTTCCAGTGATATTCCTCCATCGCCCTGTGTTTTCTCTCATAAATCGTATGATAACAATCAATTTTCTCTTCCCGGAAAATCAAGTCGTTAATATGGCTGATTACCCCGTCATGACGCCTGAGCATATCCATGATCTTTTTATTGCCGGGATATTTTTCCATTAATTGGTCCCTTTTCTTGAGATATTCAATCTGGTATTTCAGGCGCAGGTATCTTAATTCCGCTTCGTTACTCTCAAGCTTTGCAAGCTCGGGTTGCAGCTTTGATCGCTCCGCCAGTATTTTCGTGAATTTCCGGGCCAGATCCATTGCCTTGAGCTTGAGCTTTTTTACATTCGGATCAACCGGCAAATATTGAACAGGTTTTTTTTCGCCCCCCTTTTTTTGGGATTTTCCCTGCACCATTGTATCTCTGTCGTCTTCATCCTCATCAACTTCATCGTTCTTATCCGGAATATCACTTACAAACACAAGAGAAAGTGGCTTTCCTTCCGATACATCTGCCATTTTGCCGGTTTGAATGGAAAAAACAAAGACAATGATCATAAGAGTAATGGTAATATAATTTGAGGGTGCCCTTTTCATATTTTCTCCTCCCTATTTAACTGAGGATACTATCACTTCAGCTTTTCATAACATCCGGTATTCACTTCTGAGCCTGGCATGTTAAATATTATATACCTTCTCATTACTTCCTTGATTTCGTTTTTGACCATGGGATGGATGCTAAACCGGGTAGTGGATTTCAAAGGCCTGGTCATCAAAAAGCGGATGGACTGAAGCGAACCGGGAAGGATTGACCTCCCCTGTGCCTCTTTGAGTTGGGATCTGCATTTTTCACAAACCACGCCGCCGAGGGAGTATTCGAAATAAGGATGATCTCCCTGGCCTGTGCAAACAACACACTTCTCAACCTCCGGCATATATCCCATAATCGATACGAACCTTATCTCGAAAAGCCTGCAGACAACATCGGGATCACATCCGCTTTCGAGAAAATGGAGACAGGATAGCAGGAGTGAATAAAGCGAGAAATTTTCCTCTCTTTTGTCAACATACCTGTTTACAAGATCGAGCATGTAAATGGCGGATGTCGTCTTTTCCAGGCTTTTTCTTATATCGGGAAATGTATCGAGCAGCTTTGACTGTACGACGACATCAAGACTCTTCCCGACGGCGATATACAGATTTATCCTGTTGAAAGGCTCAAAATTACCTATTGATCTGGAAGTTATTTTCTTCGCTCCCTTTCTGACGGCGTCAAATTTACCCGCGGAAGGGGAGAGAAAAGTGATGATCCTGTCGTTCTCAGACAGATCTCGTGCTCTTATTACTATGGCGTCTGTTTTGTATGATTTTTTCATTGTGGGTTTATCTTATCAATTGTTTATTGTGTTGGAAATTTGCCGGTAATGATAGATTTCCCTTTAATTCTCTGCGCCCTCTGCGTCCTCGGCGGTGAATTTGGCGGCAAAAACCTTACATGAAATCAGAGGAGAATTATAATATGTACAAAATATTATAATGGTAAAGTGCAAATTAAAATTCAAAAAAGGATGTTGATAATATGATGCAGGAACAAGGTTTAGGTCTTGGACTTGGAAAAGGACTATCTTTTATGAAAGCCCTTCGACTCACACCGGGAAAGATGGCGCAGGATCTCAATAAGAAATTCAAGGTAGTAATCACCGGGTCAAAGGACATGGCTTTGGCATTATACGAGATACTCACAAAGGATGCTCATCTCAACGTCTCCGCCAATGAGAGGGATGAAGTATTGGCGGAGTTTATCAAGGTGATCCCCGCGCCCATTGACGAGGAAACAAGGAAAGAAATCAAGCCTGACGCTCTTTTTTATTGCCTTTCAAGTGAAGATATCAACGAAGAACACCTGAGAAATTATTGGGAGCTTTACAAATTAAAACCACCGGCAATGTGTTTTATCGAGGAGCCTGACACGCCCGGGAAAAGAGAAGAGATATGCGGACTCCTGGATCATATGTTTATATCAGGCGTAGAGTGGCTGCCCGGAATGACGGAAGAAGTTGTTAAATTAAAAGCCGGCAAGATTCTGAATGTGAATCGGAAATTCGATCTTTCCATGGCATATAGATTCCCCATTTTGCGACCTGAAATGACCATGAAACTTATGCATGGCACAGGGACACAGAATATGATTATCGCCCTGGCGTCATCTCTCCCCACAAACATACCGGTTATCGGGATTATCATAGGTCTTCTCGCCGTGGCGGGAGAAACGACGGTACTTACCATTAATCAGATAAAACTATGCCTCCAGATAGCCGGCCTTTACGGGTATGAACTGAGCTTCATCGACAGAGTAAAGGAGTTATGGCCTCTTGTGGGATCCGCCCTTGGCTTCAGAGCAATCGCCAGGAGCTTCATCGGGTTCATTCCCATCGCAGGCCCCACAATCAAAGCGGCCATTGCTTATGGCGGAACATATCTCGTGGGTGAAACGGCGCGCTGGTATTATGAAACCGGAAGAACGCTTACAGATGAAGAAAAAAAGAAGCTTTACGAGGATGCAAAGAACAGGGCTTTGAAGATGGCAAAGAATTATGTTGACAAATTCAAGACCATCTCGGAAGAAAAAGAAGCGAAGGGAAGAGAAGATCAGGATATCGAATTTGAGAGCATAGAGCAGGGGCTTGAAGAGCTCGAGAAGAGAATTCGGGAAGTGGAAGGCGTGGAAGAGCCTGCAGAAGAAATACCACCCTGGAAGAAAGCTCTTGGTGAGCCTGGTGATGCCGCCACAAGGATCATAGAAGAAATCGCCGCAAAAGAAGAAAAGGCAAAGGCCGCAATTTCATCGGAAGTAAAAGCCACCCAGGAAAAGAAGGATGTCAAAGAGAAAAAAGCTCCAAAGAAGGTTGAAAAGGCTGCCGATGAGAAGATAAAAAAAGAGCCTGAAAAAGAATCTGCAAAGCCTGCAGAAGAGAAAATCTCTATGCCCATAAAGAAGAAGTCTGAAAAGAAAAATCTGCCTGAAAAAAAGACTGAAAAACCCTTCAAAGCGAAGAAAGAGGAAAAGAAAGAGGAAAAGAAGGAGGAAAAAAAAGCCGGGAAGCTTGATGAAAAGAAGCCCACTGCTGAAAAGGCGAAAAAGAAGCCACTCGCCAAATCGAATGTTTCGATTAAGAAAATCAGGGTGGAATCATCCGCCCCAAAAGATAAGACAAAAAAAGAAGTGTTAAAACCTGAAAAATCTGATGAAAAGAAAAAGTCTCCCCCAAAACACTCTTCTTCCGAGAAGAAAGGTAAAGAATAAAACAAATCGACTTCCGACTATATCAAGGGATCCGGTAGTAAAGAAGAGAATGAAAAATCGGAGAAGCTTTACAAAATAATGAATTCAGGCGATAACTAATATGGCGGGATAACAGTAAGTTGTCCCCAGGGGAGCATTTACATTTAATTGTATCTATTGGGATCCCCGGTATTTCGAGCTTGTTGTTCTTTAAATAAAACAAAACGGTTGTTTTAATTATGTTATTCTGTTTTACCTCAAAAAAATTAAAAAGTTATTTTCAAAAATCAGGATTGATCTTATCGTTTTTTCTGATAATCATCCTGCTTTTTATTTTTGCCCCTCTCTGTCATGCAAAGAACACCCCATCCCTTGAAAAAGCAAGGGAGATGATCTGGTGGGGGAATGATATTGAAGCTGAGAAATTATTAGTTCGAACGGTTAATGCGGAGCCGAAAAACGCCGATGCCCACTTTTTGCTGGGTGATTTTTATCGCAGAAAAGAAAAATATGGAAAAGCAATCACCGAGTTTAAAAAAGCTGTAAACATACAACCTGACAATGTCAAATTCAGGGAAATGCTGGGAAGCACATACCTGGAAAAAGGCGATACGGAATCGGCTCTTAAAGAATACAAATCGCTTTATGAATCGGGAGAAAGATCTTCCACGGTTAACAGGCAGATTGGTAAAATACACCTGAAAAACCAAAATTATAATATGGCCGTAGAACACCTGGAAGAAGCTTTGTGGAGGGATCCCGACAATTATAAGACATATCTCCTGCTTGGAAACGCGCTTGAAGAGAGCGGAAAGCCTAAGGATGCGATTCGCTATTACAATAAAGCTATATCCCTGGGATTGGCGTCGAAGGGAATTCTCTACAGTCTTGCAAATGTCTATGAGGAGCTTGGAAAAAACAAGGAGGCGATAGGTGCTTATAAGCAAATAACCCAAAAGTATCCCCTTGAGAAAAAGCCTTACCGTCAACTTGCCAGACTCTACCGTTTGGAGGGTAATCTCCCGTCATCCATTTCATCCTGGGTTTCATTCCATGCATTTGGCTGGTCTCCTAATACCATCTTTTTGTTTTTAATGATAATCGGAATTATTTCCCTTGTGTTTTTCGCCGGAGCAAAGCTCCTATCCAGCATAGTTCTACTTCCGTTCGTCCTGTTTTTCGGTGGAATAAAGAATGTCAAGATGCTTGAAATCCTGGGAAACATCGCAATATTCCAAAGCCTGGATTATATCTCTCTTCTGTGTTTTTACGAAATAACCCTTATTGATCCATCCAACGCAAAGGCGTGGCACAATATGGGATCGTTTTTCGAAAGGAGAGGCAAGTTTGACCGGGCTTTGAAATACTTCAACAAGAGCACCGAGATAGATCCCATGCTTTCCAGGGCATGGCATTCTATTGGAATTGTTCACATAAGGAAGAATGATTATCAAAAGGCCGGGGTTTACTTTAAAAAGGCACTCGAGCTTGATGATGAAGATATTCAATCCTGGTATCATCTTGGCCGGACATACTTCGAGGAAGACTGTTTTGTTGAGGCGATGAATGCCGCAAAGCATGCCCTTGATCTTGAAAATACCTTTTACCCCGCTCTCGATCTGCTGATGGAAGCCTGTGAGTGTAATGGAGATCTTGAATTTGCCAAAAAGACATTAGAAGAACTGATTTCAAAAGATGAGAGAAATATAAAGTACCTGATGGAGATGGGGAATGTTCTTCTTGCCAGCGGCCGGGCAAAGGAATCGTTGAAATATTTCGAGGAGTCGATAGAGATTTCCCCGGATTCATACGAGGCCTGGTATAATATCGGTATTGCCCAGAGAGAGGCCGGACTCCTGGATAATGCCACAGTTTCGATTGAGCGCGCCACCCGCATATCTCCGGATTCTCCCTGGCTTTATGTGTCATTTGCTCTTACCTGCATGATGAACAAGAAAATCGAGAGGGCTGAGGGAATATTGAAAAAATCCCTTGAGATAGATCCTCTTTCCTCATACTCCCATTACCTTCTGGGAATAATCTTATCGAAAACAGATCCGGGAAGGGCTCGTCAACATGTTGAAAAGGCGTTGAATTTCTTTGAAGAAGAAATAATTGAACTAAAAAAGCCCTGGCATAAAGCAAATGAATATGAATGCATTGGAATAGCCTCCACCATTTCCGGACAGAAAGAAAAAGCGCATGAGGCCTTTGTAAATGCAATAAAATACGCTCATGTTACACCGAAATCGGTCTGGATTTTCTCAGAAGCAAAAATGAAATTGACCGACAGAGAAGAATTTGTAAGTGAATGTAAAGCAAAACTCAAAGAAATAATTTCCGGAGGCTCAGTTGATTAAATATAAAAAAGGATTTTTTGCACTCCTGATAGTTCTGGCATTTATCTCATCATTAATAATCCTGTCGGGACGAATTAGAGAAGAAAAGATAAACAGAACGGTAAATTTCTCAATGGATTATAACTCCCTGGTTGATCTATGCCGGGAAGAGGGAATATCTACAGATGACGCCCTCAAGGTCATGAAAGAATCGGGAATCACTTCCATTGCCTTCCAGGAAATCACTCTTGACAGGCTTCATGGGCAAGGCGAACTACAATGGATGACCGGCTCACAGTTGGAAGGACTTCTGAACCTTACGCGATCTCCTGATGAAATGGGAGATTTCAAGATAAACAGCTCGGGAATTTATGTTCTTAATTGCAGTCCGCAAATAAGGAAAACAATCCTGGATAACGCAAGATTACTTGTGGGCAAGGATATGGTAAAGGAGATAAACATCCCGTCCATTTCATCGCAATCTTCAGAGAATCCCGGAGACTCCGTCCCCGCCCTTGAGATACGAGGAAACGCAAAGGAAATCCCATTCATGGGATTGGGAGTTGATCGGTTTGAGATAAATAAAGTGAATAGGATGGGGTTTAAGGTAGTACTCCGACCTGAAAACCATAAAAATTTAAGTAAAAAAGAAATCCGCTCATACCTGGAAGAACTGGGTAAAATTCCGTCAACGACATGTATTATATTCGGTGGCACAAACGAGGCACTGGGATATCCCCTGAACCTGGATGCCACGGTCAAGGGGCTCAAAGCAAGCGGATTGTCATTCGGCGATATAGAAGCTCCGAATATAAGGGCGAAACAAAAAGGCGCCACATATATAGCCCAGAGAATGATAGATCGTGTTGTGAGGGTACAGTCGATAAGCCCGTTGTATCTGGCGAAGATGAAACCTGAGAATGCAATAGATATATTTCGCCTCGGAGTCCGGGAGCGAAACATCAGACTGTTGTATTTACGCCCATATCCTACCGGAATCGACGGGAAATCGGTGTTGGAAACAAACGCAATATATTTCACTAACCTGAAAAAAGAGATAGAGAAGTATGGCTTCAAAACAGGAAAGGCGTCCCGTTTTCCCGATAGAAAACCGTCCATGCTCCTTGTAATATTCATTTCCCTTGGAACGGCCGGATTGTTCCTGCTTTTCCTGGAACAATTTTATCATGACCGTGGATATGTGGCGGCGGTAGTTTTGATAATCGCCGTATTATTTCCTGCGGTTTTGATTGCCACAGGGAAACTACACTGGGCTCAAAAGCTCATAGGACTTACCCTGGGAGTGCTTTTCCCCGTGTATGCTATCTCGGCTTTTTTCGAGGAAATGGAGTTTATTCAGACTGAAAACAAGCTCTCAAAAGTGCTTGCATATTCCCTTTCAATGTTTTTGAAGATATCATTGATAACGATTCTCGGCGGTTTGATGCTCGGAGCGCTTTTTTCATCAACCCAATTCATGCTATCGGTTGATGTCGTAAGAGGAGTGAAAGTGCTGTTGTTCCTCCCGCCGATTCTCTGTGTATTGATTTATTACATCCGGGGATCCAACAGGCGCCAGACATTTACCGCCCTTATGAAAACCCCGCTTTATATATGGCAGGTCGTTGTTCTGGGCATCCTGGGAGCTCTGGGGCTTGTATATATGATGAGAAGTGGAAATGTAAACAGTACTATGGCATCTTCCTCGGAGCGTCAACTGCGGGTGATGATGGAGGAATTGATGTGGGTAAGGCCCCGCTTCAAGGACTTTATGATAGGACATCCCGCTCTCATTCTCGTATGGGCGCGATCTTATATGCACAATTACGCGGGCATGGGGATTCTCGTGATATTCGCCGCCGTGGGGCAGGCGGACATAATGGACACATTCGCCCATGTACATACACCGCTGTTCATTTCCCTTGTAAGGATTGTAAACGGAATGATCCTGGGGGCGGTTATAGGGACCTTGGCAGTTGTTGCGTATTGGTTTGCGAGGAAAATGGCAAAGTAATTATTCCGATAATGCTTTTTAATTCACCGCTTTTATATCCCGAGATCAGTCAACCTTATGCCTTGAAGCTTCTTCTTTTAGAATTTCTGCGGATTTAATAAAGGCCGCTTTCTCCTTTTCGTTCAATGGAAGCATTATGTTCTTTTTGACACCCTGGCGATTAACGACAGTGGGGAGACTCATATACATATCATTTATCCCAAGATAACCATCTAACAGTGTTGACACGGGCAGGACGCGGTTCTCATCACTTAAAATCGCTTTGCAAATCTTCATGGCGCACATTGCTATGGCATAATTGGTAGAGCCTTTCCCCTTGATGATATGATAAGCGGAGACTTTCGCTTCTTCAAATATATGATCAAAAACCTGCTTTTTACATTTTCTCTCACACGCGCAACAAGCATCCTGAAGGTTCATTCCTGCAATATTTGCCTGTGACCATACCGGCACTTCGCTGTCGCCATGTTCTCCGAGTATATAGGCATGAACCGAGCGGGGATCAATCCCGCAATTTCTGCCAATCAGGTAGCGAAATCTTGCGCTGTCAAGGACTGTGCCGGTTCCGATAATTTTTTTGGCAGGTAGTCCGGTGAATTTATATAGAAAATAGGAAAGTATATCAACAGGGTTTGAAACATTAAGTATTATCCCGTTGAATTCAACCTTCATCAGGCCGTCTGATATCTCCCTGATAATGGAAATATTCTTCCTTAACAGGTCGAGGCGGGATGTGAAGTTCAGCATCGGTACACTGGCCGTAATAACAACAATATCCGCATCTGCAAGATCCTCATATTTACCCGCTCTTACAACAATCGGGCTTACAAATGGCACGCAATGGGAAATATCAAGTGCCTCTCCCCTTGCCCGGGCTTCGTTATGGTCAAGAAGAACAATCTCATCGGCGATGTTTTTAATCGTAAGAACAAAAGCAGTTGTAGCTCCCACCGCTCCGACGCCTATCACGCCAATCTTTTTTTTCTCGTGTTTTAAATCCTTCATTAATACATCCCTCCAATTTTGGAAACGGGAGGTGAGAGGCGGGAAATGGGAGCCGCCCCCGTTCTCTGTTATCCGGCCTCCATCGTCCGTTTATCGGGATGGGGACATCCCTCCTACAGATCTGACCTCCGCTATCCGGCCTCCATTATCCATTTTCCGTCATTATTTGTCCAATTCCCTGTCCTTATTCTTCTCTTCCTCTTTTTTCTTTTCCAGGTCAGGGTCTTTTACTTTCTGACCTTTTTTGGGAAATTCTTCCTCTATAAAGTGCTGGTATCTCTCGGTCATTTCAACAAGTGTCTGTGGAGTTTCAATAATATGTGGAGTCAGGAAGATGAAGAGCGTGGTTTTATCGTGTTGTTTTTGCCTGTTTTTGAAAAGAAATCCGAGAATTGGAAGATCACCTAGAATAGGTACCTTTTTAATGCTGTCAATAGTTTTCTTTGAAACCAGCCCGCCAATAATTATTGTCTGGGCGTTGCCAACTGTGATGTTTGTTTCGATCTCTCTGGTGGATACCACGGGGACAACATATCCTAGCGCTCCAAGGTTTTGCTGGATATAATCCGTAACATCCTGTATTTTCTGTTTGACTTCCATCTTAACATACTTGCCCTGGCTGACATGGGGTGTGATCTTGAGTTCCAGCCCGATGTCCTTATAATCATAAGTAACAATAGGCTGCCCGTTTGTATCGAATTTTACGCCCGTGGCAAATGGAATTATTGAGCCTACATTTATTATTGCTTCCTTGTGATCAAGCGTCAGGATACGGGGTGCAGACAGCAGGTTAAAATCATTATCTTCGTTGAGGAATGAGATGAGAGCGAAAACATCGGGATATTCAATTTTTCTCCCGCCCACGTTAATCGTTCTTGTGTTTTTGCCCATACCTCCCATAATAAAGTTACCCGACGCAAGTGTCTGATATAATGATTCCATGCTCTTGCCGCCGCCAAATGCCGCTCCGACACCGTTCTCGTTGAGAACCTGCCAGTTTGCGCCGGTGGATTGGAGTCGTTTAAGTGAAACCTCAGCTATGACAGCCGATACAAGAACCTGCTTTCTGGGGGTGTCAAGCTTTCTGACCAGTCTTTCCACTTCATCAAACTCGACATCGGTCAGGTACATTATGAGGGAGTTTGTATCTTCGTCCGAGGATACTTTCGTGGAGATGAAAGATTTCTCCCTGCCCGCCGGGGGGATTTTACCCTTCTTGGATTTTGTGGGAGAGGTTTTCTGCTCCACAGCACTTCCTTCTTTGAGCATTGTGGATATAATTTTTGCAAGATCCTCGGCGTTTGCATTTTGCAGGTAATAAACCCTGAAACGGCGGGTTTTTTCGCGGGTGTTCGATTTCCTGTCAAGCTGTTCTATGATTTTTGAAATCTCATTTAATTGTCCCCTGGATGCCATAACTACAATGGAATTGTTCACGGAAAAGTCAGATATATAAGTTCCTTTTTTCTGAGGTTGGTATATCTCCCGGAGTGATTTAAATACTGATTCCGAGGGAGCATATTGGAGCTTGAATGTTTTTACGAACATTTTCTGTTCCCTGCTGTCCAGGTGCTGGGCAATCTTGACAAGTCTTTTCACATTAAAAGCTTCATCGGCGATGAGAATTGTTTTTGAAGGCGCATGTGGAGTTACATTTCCGATTTCAGTTACAAGTGTTCTGAGTACCGTGGCTATGTGTCCGGGGTCCGCGTTTTTCAGTTTTAATACCGCCACAAGGTAATCCTCGCTTGTCGCCACGTTTTGCTCCGAATAAAAACGGGTTCTCTCAGTTTTTGCTTTCTTCGAGGGTACAATTTTAACATAACTACCCTTGTTAATAATATGGTATCCATATGATCGAAGAGCTGATTTAAAAAGTGCCCATGCCTCCGATGTGCTTATTTCATGCGATGATAAAATTGTTATTCTCCCGCTAACATTGTCGTCAAGCACGATATTTTTTCCCGTAAGCTCGGACATGAGCTTGGCGACAATCCTGATATCGGCGCTGTCAAAATTAAGAAGTATCCTGCCCGATCTGAGCGATTTAACAGCTTGTTTCTCTAGCTTAACCGGGCGCGGGATCTCCTTGTCCGCCTTATTTGAAGATTCTTTCTGAGCATATACCCCGATACTGAGCGCTAAAACTGCCAGAAAGATACATATTGCCTTTTTCATGTTTAATTAACCTGCCTTTTTGGGAAGTGAGAGGTGGGAAATGGGAAGTGGGAATCCGTTATCCATTCTCCATTCTCAATTCTCAATTCTCCATTCTCTATTTTTCATTCTCTATCCTCCATTATCCGTTCTCCATTATCCATTACCCATTTTGGGAGTAATCTGAATATTATCAAGGGTTCCTGAAAGTCCTATTGTGATAGATGTCGGAGGAGCGGATGGGGTGATGGAGGTTCTGATTTTTAAAGCTCCGGATAGTTTCGAGCTTTCAAATTTTTTCCTGTTTACCTCGATGTTAATTTCACCGTTTCCTCTCAGGTTTATTCCCTGGAGATCAACAACGTTTAATGTAATCTCTTCCGGAGAAATTCTCACTTCCGTGTCAGCTTTAATATCGGATACCGGGAAGTCGGAGCGAAGATATTCCATCAAGATTATTTTAAATTTCCCCGTTCCTGTTCCTTTTTTATTATGGTACAACATACTTCCGGTGAGGATAACCTTTTTGAAGAATTTTTCCCCTTTGGATATAGCTTCGAAATTTTTACAGGAAAGATCGGTCCTGGAAGGTTCGATATTGACGTTGAATGAACCGCCGTTTTTCCGGGTGTTGATGGAAGCTTTGCCGGGACTGAGATTCATACCCACTTCCTTAAATCTCATAAGCATATCCCCATCTCGGAATATGTCAAGGTTGCTGATTTCAGAGTGTAGCAGTGAAAATTTACCCTTTTCATATTGAAACTCTATACCGGTCTTATTGGCTATTTTATTCATAGAGTGTGTTATATAAGCTTCCATAGGGAAGTTAACCAGTATG
Organism: Vulcanimicrobiota bacterium; assembly: GCA_021107945.1. Lineage (GTDB taxonomy): Bacteria > Vulcanimicrobiota > JAJTBE01 > JAJTBE01 > JAJTBE01 > JAIORV01. The sequence continues at coordinate 19,214 of JAIORV010000165.1, forward strand.
GAAAATACCAGCACTATGACAAAAAAGAAAGCTCCTGCAAATAATCTTTTCATTCTACCTCCGATTTTTAATATCTATCACGAAGACACGAAGAACATGAAATTAGAAGTGTGAAGCGGGATGCGAGAGACGAGACCCTTAATTATAATATTTTTCTCGTTTCCCGCTTATCATTTCTCGTTTCTAATACGTGGCCTCGCGTCCAAAAACCAATATCTAAATTCTAACTTCTATATTGGTATCCAAATCCCGCCAAATATTCTTCGATTGGAAAATATTTCCTTTCCCCGTATTTCCTATTTATTAATGTGATCACCGTCACTTTCCTTTTTTTGTTTGATATGATACAATTCACATTACTTATTAGGAGGGTTGAAAAGAAAGTTTTTATTTTGTCGGGATTGCCTTCTGCTGCAAGAAAATTAATATTGGGACTGAATAATTGCAGGAGGAATATTGCAACAAAAATTTTATCCTTGAAATCGGTTGCATAAAGTCGAGATATTTACATGTCATGTTTATATGTATAATTAGGCGATTAATTAATGGGTCTCTTTTATCATAAAGCGTTATGTTTTTTGAGAATTGCAAAAAGGAAAGAAGGAAATTTTTTTTACGCGATGAACATGCTGAAAATCTAAATCTCATGCAATTTCATGCAATTTTTGGTGCCGGTTTTTTCCTGAATTCATGAAGGAAATCGGGTGGATTAGATTAATTACAGAAGGAAATATGTTGGATTCGATGAATTGCAAGAAGGAAAACCATGGCGTTCAACGAATATTTGATGAGTTTTTATAATGGTCAGGTAATGACCTTTTGTCATCATAATATCTAAGTTCGAAATTAATGAAGGGAGGGGGGATGCCACAAATCATAATGCATTGTGCGCATTCGACCGGTTCAGGAAGTATTTGTCTGAATTCGAAATTGGGAGGCTGGGCTTTTGCTCTTACCGAAACGAAGAACAGGTAAGGGCGTTCACCCACCGAAAAATGGGATCGGGGGTTTATGCCCTCGCATAGGTTCAAGAAAAATAACACTTGTCCGGTCACTATAGTCGCAATCTCTCAGGATATATTCCCGGCCTGGTAGAGATGAATGCAAAAAGGACTTCAGAAATAACCTGGGTTATAAACAGGGATGAAGTTCTGAAACGAAGGGGAAAATTTTAAACTTTAATTTAAAGAAAAGGAGTGTTAGGTTTTGAAGAAAATCAAAGTCTTACTTAGCCTGATGATCGTTGCCCTGCTAGCCGTCGGCTTAATGGCCGGATG
>JAIORV010000168.1 GCA_021107945.1 Vulcanimicrobiota bacterium
CGCTTTCCTGGGAAAATCCTTTATGCCGATGAATTACTAGGGGCTGAATAGTTACAAAATTTTTTTAAAGTTATGACGCTGGAATTGGGAATTATAAAACAATGCCAGTTTGTGTAAACTGAAAGTAATACTTGAATTCTCGTTTTTAATATTTTTCTCATATATTTTCAGTGCCCTTTTGAAAAGGGACTCGGCATCAGAATAGCGACCGTCGGTATAGTAAAGTTCTCCAAGGTTGTTTAGACTGTCAGCTACAGATAAGTGCTCCTTTCCCAAGATTTTTTCTCTTATTGTCAACGCCCTCTTATGTAGGAGGTTAGCCTCGGAGTAACGGCCTTCAGCAAGATAAAGCTCTGCTATATTATTCAAACTTGTTGCTGTATCGACATGTTCCTTTCCCAAAATTTTTTCTCTTATTGTCAATGACCTCCTAAAAAGGGACTCAGCAGCGGAATATTTACCTTTGAAAAAATAAAGCCTTGCTAAGTTGTTCAGGCTTGATGCAGTATGTGGGTGCTCTTTCCCGAGTACTTTTTCATATATAGCCAATGCCCTCCTACAAAAGGATTCAGCTTCAAAATATTTCCCTTGGATACGATAAATCTCGGCAAGGTTGTTCAGGTCTCTCGCAACTGAGGGGTGATTCTTTCCAAGGGCTTTTTCGTCTATTTCCAGCGCCCTCTTATATAAGGGCAGAGCAGAGGAGTATCTGCCCTGGGATTTATAAAGCACGGCAAGGTTGTTCAGGCATGTCGCAACATCGGGATGCTCCTTTCCCAAGGCTTTCCCTTTTATTTTCAAGGACCTCTTATATAAAGGCAGAGCATCGGAGTACCTGCCTTGGGCATGATAAAGCACGGCAAGGTTGTTCAGGCTTGTTGCAACATCCGGGTGTTCTTTTCCTAAAACTTTTTCTCCTATTTCCAGTGCCCTTTTATATAAAGGCAGAGCAGAGGAGTATCTGCCCTGGGAGTTATAAAGCACGGCAAGGTTGTTCATTGCCGTGGTAGTATTTTTATGTTCCTTACCGTAAGTTCTCTCAGCGACCTTCAGAGCCTTTTGGGCAATTTTTATTGCTTCTCCATATTTTCCGGCCTTATGTAGTCGCACAACCTCCTTGTTCAAATCCTTCCACGATCGCTCCTTCGCAAATACATTCCCACACATGAAAATCACGCAGGCAATAATTATCAGCAGTTTTAGTGCCCTGTTAGCTCTCATTACATTTTTCCTCCGTTGTAAAGTATTTGACATGATGTCCCCTTATCAGGGCATAAGTCTTCTAAGGTTCCCCGACAGATATAAACGACGCCCAGAAGAATGGGTGGGATGCGCCGGATTTTTTTCTTCTTTCCTGTATTATTGAAAGCATTGTGTTTCGAAGGGCTTTGGATTTGCCTTCTCCGTTCTTTATCCTCCCGTAATAGTCAACCATCAATTCCTGTGTTTGCTTATCCGGGACGCTCCAGAGGCTCATTACAACCGTCCTTGCCCCTGCAAGCTGGAATGCCCTTCGAAGGCCGAAGACGCCCTCTCCTCTGTGTGTTTTGCCGACACCGGTTTCACATGCGCTCAAGACAACAAGGTCGGTGCCGCGAAGGTTCATGCCGGAAATCTCAAGTGCGGTAAGGATGCCGTCCCCGCATCCCTCAGGAAGTTTCTCCCTGCCGAGCCTGTTTGCACCTGCAAGGACAAGACCGGAGCGGAGAAGGGGATTCTCCATTTTTATCGGGATTCGCCCAAAAGCTCCCCCCCTTGAATCCATTCTCAGGGATCTTTCCATCCCCGATTTCAGCAAAATTGTGTCATCCAGGTCTTCAAGGAAGAATCCGTGGGTGGCGATGTGAAGCCTGGTGGGGGATTTTATGCTTTTTACAACCTCTTCAAGAGCAGATTTGTCAAGATATTCAACCATTTTTTCTCCCCGAATTATTTTCTTTATCTCTTCAGCTTCCTTCCGGGTTCCGGGAAGGCGGTTCCATTTTGCCTGGGTGAGATCTATGGAGCGACCGCCCCGGTCTATTGCCACCTTCCTGCCCTCGGATAGTATTCCCCTTGCCGCTGATGCCCGGTCTGATCCTGACATATCGAAATCGGGATCTGCTATGATGAAAGTTTCATTCCCGGCGGTTGCTTTACCCTCCCAGCGAAGCAGGTCTCTGCCTGATGAAATATAGTTTAACTTGTATTTCTCTACAAGATAATGCCCGGTTTCATCCTGAAGCGCATCGAACGGGATGAGGTTGAGATCGCCGTCAGGGGCGATATATATGGTCTTGTTTTCTCCAATTGCCTTTCTTATCGGAGCTATAACAAGTTCGTATATTCGTCTTCCCTTTTTTGCCAGACGTTTCTCGGCAGCGGATTCATCCAGGATCCTGTTCTCCCACAGTTTGCGCGTGCGGACAATCTCCATGCGGAATTCTTTCACCGCTTCATCAATGACAGAAGCTTTTCCAAGAGATACGAGTTTGGGGCTTACTTTCTTCCCTTTGGGAAGATTCTTGTCCGATGGCAATATGAATACGAAATATTCAGGCTGTCCCCATTTCATTTCCATGCCTTTTGCCTTAAAATCAAACGGGTGTATATTTACATATTCCACAAGAACGCTTCCTGCGGGGAGTTTCCGGGAAACGCTCTCGCAATCGGCGGATCGGGAGCGTTTTTCTGACGCATATTCTTTACTCATGCGCGTCAACTCTTTTTCCAGTTTCTCACGCTGAGATTCCAGTTTCTTTATCTTTTTTCTGTATTGTTCCATACTCATCTTTCCGGGTCCCGCAAGGGTGAGGGAAGAAATGAGGGAAGTTACCTGATATAATTTTTTATAGACTTTTTGAACTTCCGGGCTTCCTGATTCCATGAGCGTCTTTCTTTCCCCCATGAGCGATTCAAGAACAATCCCCTTTCTTCTCAACACAGCGTTCATACCGGAAATCAGGGCATCAGGTTTTTCTTTAATCTCCATGCAAACCAGGCTCATGAAACATTCATATTTTCCCTGCACTGTTGCAAGGAACATGAATTTTTCCCTTTCCGATGCCAATGTAAAGACATCCCGAATGACATTTTCATCTATAGATAGGGCTTTCTTCATAAGGGGAAGGGCATCCGCCTTGCGGCCCACTGCCACGAAAAGGAAGGCAAGGTTGTTCAAGCTTGTGGCAACGGATGGATGTTCTTTTCCAAGGGCTTTCTCGTATATCTCCACCGCCCTCTTATATAGCGGCTCTGCTTCAGAGTATCGCCCTTGGGTACTATAAAGCAAGGCAATGTTGTTCAGGCTTTGTGCAACATCTGGGTGTTCTTTTCCAAGTGCTTTCTCTCTTATCTCCAGTGCCCTCTTATATAAAGGCAAAGCATTGGAGTATCTGCCCTGGGTGAAATAAAGCCCGGCAAGGCTGTTCAGGCTGTTGGCGACATAAGGATGGTTTTTTCCAAGGGCTTTTTCGCATATCTTCAGTGCTCTTTTATATAAAGGCAGAGCAGAGGAGTATCTGCCCTGAGAGTTATAAAGCCCGGCAAGGTTGTTCAAACTTGTGGCAACGGATGGATGATTTTTTCCAAGGGCTTTTTCGTATATCTTCAGCGCCTTCTTATATAAAGGCTCTGCATCTGAGTATCTACCCTGGGTATAATAAAGCAAGGCAAGGTTGTTCAAGCTTGTGGCAATATCGGGATGTTCTTTTCCAAGAACTTTCTCTTTTATCGCCAGTGCTCTCTTATATAAAGGCTCTGCATAGGAGTACCTGCCTTGGGCATAATAAAGCTCAGCAAGATTGTTCAGACTTGTGGCAACCTGGGGATGTTCTTTTCCAAGAACTTTCTCTTTTATCGCCAGCGCCCTCTTATATAAAGGCTCTGCATCGGAGTATCTACCCTCTGATTTATAAAGCTCGGCAAGGTTATCAAGGGTTATGGCAACATAGGGGTGCTTTTTTCCAAAGGACTTTTTGACTATCTCCAGCGCCCCCTTAAATAGAGGCAGAGCATCAGAATATTTACCTTGGGCGCTATAAAGCAAGGCAAGGTTGTTTAAACTTGTGGCAACGGATGGATGTTCTTTTCCAAGTACTTTCTCCCTTATTTCCAGCGCCCTCTTATGTAAAGGCAGAGCGTCGGAGTATCTGCCTAGGGATTGATAAAGCATGGCAAGATTGTTCAAGCTTGTGGCTGTGTTTGGGTGATTCGCGCCATACTTCTTCTCGGCCACCTGAAGCGCTTCTTTTCCAATTCTAATTCCTTCCCTGTACTTTCCGCCCTCGAGTAACCGCATAACCTCCTGGTCCAAATCTTTCCATGACTTCCCATTACCAGTGTTTTCCATGATTACCATGGAGGCGCGCATAACCTCCCAGTTCAAATCCTTCAAGGACCGCTCCTGCGCAAATACATTCCCACACACGAAAATCACGCATGCAATAATAATAAGCAGTTTCAATGCTCTTTTAATTCTCATTTCATCTTTCCCTCATTGTAGATTATTCGACATTGTGTCCTTATACAAGGCCAAGCATCTTCTAAGGTTCCCCGACCGATATAAACGACGCCCAGAAGAATGGGTGGGATGCGCCGGATTTCTTTCTTCTTTCCTTTATTATTGAAAGCATTGTGTTTCGAAGGGCTTCGGATTTGCCTTCTCCGTTCTTCATCCTCCCGTAATAGTCAACCATCAATTCCTGTGTTTGCTTATCAGGGACGCTCCAGAGGCTCATTACAACAGTCTTTGCCCCCGCAAGCTGGAATGCACGGCGAAGACCGAATACGCCCTCTCCTCTGCGTGTTTTGCCGACACCGGTATCGCAGGCGCTCAATACAACAAGGTCAGTACCGCGAAGGTTCATGCCGGAAATCTCAAGAGCGGTAAGGATGCCGTCCTCGCATCCTTTGGGAAGTTTCTCTTTTCCTATCCTGTTTGCACCGGCAAGAACAAGACCGGATCGGAGAAGGGGATTCTCTATTTTTACCGGTATTCGCCCAAAAGCTCCACCCCTTGAACTCATTATGATATTCCCTTGAATCCCCGATTTCAGCAAAATTGTGTCATCCCAATCTTCCAGGAAGAACCCGTGGGTGGCGATGTGAAGCCTATGGGGGGATTTTATGCCTTTTACAACCTCTTCCAGGGCGGATTTGTCAAGATATTCAACCATTTTTTCTCCATGGAGTATTTTCTTTATCTCTTCAGCTTCCTTTCGCGTTCCGGGAAGGCGGTTCCATTTTGCCAGGGTCAGATCTGTGGAACGAGTACCTCCACGGATTGCCACCTTCTTGCCCTCAGATAGGATTCCTTTTGCCGCTGATGCACGGTCTGATCCTGACATATCGTAATCGGGGTCTGCTATGATGATGGCGCCGCTTCCTGTCAATGTTCTTTCTTTGGGATGATCAGATTCTTTCCGGGGGGAAATATGCTTTTTCTGGTTCCTATCTTGAGAGGGGCTTATGGTTGTGCCTTCAGCAAGTTGCAGGATAATAATGCCTGGATCTTCATAAAGAGAAATATAAAGCGTCTCGTATTCTCCAGAAGCGATATTCACAAGAGATGCCAAGAATTTATTTATATATATCCCAATATTAGCAACATTTTCAAAGATGGATAGCGACCTGACTGTTGGCTTTGATCCATTACCATCCCACCGGAGTAAATCCCTGCCGGAGGAAAGATAATTTATTTGATATTTCTCTAAAAGATATTGCCCCGTCTCATCCTGAAAAGCGTCGAACGGAATAAGATTGAGATCGCCATCAGGGGCGATGTAAAGAGTCTTTTTTTCTCCAATTGCCTTTCTTATCGGGGCAATAACAAGTTCGTATAAGCGTCTTCCCTTTTTCGCAAGCCTCTTTTCGGCGGCGGATTCATCCAGGATCCTGTTCTCCCACAGCTTGCGGGTTCGGATAATCTCCTTACGGAATTCATTTACCGCCTTATCAATGACAGAAGCTTTTCCAAGGGATACGAGTTTCGGGCAGACGGTCTCTCCCTTGGGCAAATCCCTTGCTGATGGTAAAATAAATACAAAATATTCAGGCTGACCCCATCTTCTTTCTCTGCCTTTTGCCCTGAAGTTGAATGGACGTATATTTACATACTCCACAAGGACGCTTCCCCCTGGGAGTTTCCGGGAAACGCTCTCACAATCAGCGGATCGCGTGCGTTTTTCTGACGCATATTCTTTACTCATGCGCGTCAACTCTTTTTCGAGTTTCTCACGCTGAGATTCCAGTTCCCTGAGCTTTTTTCTGTATTGTTCCATACTCATCTTTCCGGGACCTGCAAGTGTAAGGGAAGAAATGAGGGATGTTACATCATATAATTTTTTGTATAATTTTTGAACTTCCGGGCTTCCTGATTTCATGAGCGCTTCCCTTTCCCCCATGAGCGCTTCAAGAACGATCCCCTTTCGTCTCAGCACCGCATTCAAACCGGCAATAAGAGCATCAGGTTTCTCTTGAATCTCCCTGCAAACAAGACTCATAAAAGCTTCATAGTTTCCCTGCACTGTTGCAAGGAACATAAATTTTTCACTTTCTGATGCCAATGTGAATACATCCCGGATAACCTTTTCATCTATGGAGAGAGCCCTGTTCATAAGGGGAAGGGCATCTGCCTTGTGTCCAACTGCCACAAGAAGCAAGGTAAGGTTGCTCAGAATTTGTGCAACATCGGGATGCTCCTTTCCCAGGACTTTCTCCCCTATCCCCAACGCCCTCTTATACAAGGGCAGAGCAGAGGAGTATCTGCCCTGCGCGCGATAAAGCTCGGCAAGGTTGTGCAGGCCTATTGCAACATCCGGGTGTTCTTTTCCAAAGACTTTTTCTTTTATCTTCAGCGCCCTATTATATAGAGGCTCTGCATCGGAGTATCTGCCCTGGGAATCATAAATCGCGGCAAGGTTGTTCAAGCTTATCGCAACCAATGGATGATTCTTTCCAAGGGCTTTTTCGTGTATCTCCAGCGCCCTCTTATATAAAGTCTCCGCTTCGGAATATCTGCCCTGGGAATCATAAAGCCCGGCAAGGTTGTTGAGACTTTGTGCAACATCTGGATGCTCTTTTCCAAGTACTTTCTCCCTTATCTCCAGTGCCCTCTCATATAAAGGCAGAGCATCGGAGTATCTGCCCTGGGCACAATAAAGCCCGGCAAGGTTGTTCAAGCTGGTGGCAACGGATGGATGGTTTTTTCCAAGGGCTTTTTCATATATCTCCAGCGCTCTCTTATATAAAGGCAGAGCATTAGAGTATCTTCCCTGAGATTCATAAAGCCCGGCAAGGTTATTCAGGCTTGTGGCAGTCTGCGGGTGTTCCTTTCCAAGCACTTTCTCCCTTATATCCAGCGCCTTCTTATATAAAGGCAGAGCATCGGAGTATCTGCCTTGATCGCTATAAAGCTCTGCAAGGTTATTCAAGCTATTTGCAACATCGGGGTGTTCTTTTCCAAAAACTTTCTTCCTTATTTCCAGCGCCCTCTTCATAAGTGCCCCTGCATCGGAGTATCTGCCCTGGGATTGATAAAGTGAGGCAAGGTTGTTCAGGGTTGCGGCAACATGAGGATGATCTTTTCCAAGGGCTTTTTCGTATATCTCCAGCGCTCTCTTATATAAAGGCAGAGCAGAGGAGTATCTGCCCTGGGATTGATAAAGCAAGGCAAGGTTGTTCAGGCTTGTGGCAACGTATGGATGTTCTTTTCCAAGAACTTTCTCTTTTATCGCCAGTGCCCTCTTATGAAGCGGCTCCGCATCTGAGTATCTGCCCTGGGAAGCATAAAGCTCGGCAAGGTTGTTCAGGCTCGTGGCAACTTGGGGATGTTCTTTTCCAAGAACTTTCTCTTTTATCGCCAGCGCCCTCTTATATAAAGGCTCTGCATCGGAATATCTGCCCTGGGATCTATAAATCTCGGCAAGGTTGTTCAGGCTATTGGCGACATCCAGATGTTCTTTGCCAAGCACTTTCTCTCTTATCTCCAGCGCTCTCTTATATAAAGGCTCTGCGTCTGAGTATCTACCCTGGGAATCATAAAGCCCGGCAAGGTTGTTCAGGGTTGTGGCATAATATGGATGCTCTTTTCCAAGGGACTTCTTTACTATCTCCAGCGCCCTCTTATATAAAGGCTCTGCATCTGAGTATCTATCCTGAGAAACATAAAGCAAGGCAAGGTTGTTCAGTGCCGTGGCGGTGTTTTTGTGTTTTGTGCCATAAGTCTTCTCCGCGACTTTTAGCGCCTTTTTAGCAATTGGTATAGCCTCCCCGTATTTCCCAGCCTTGTATAACCGCGCAACCTCCCTATTCAAATCCTTCAATGATCGTTCCTGCGCAAATACATTCCCACACACGAAAATCACGCATGCAATAATTATTAGCAATTTCAATGTCCTGTTAATTCTCATTTCATCATCCCATCTGTAAATTCCAACCTGAAGGTTGGTGCTACATTTCCTCCCAGAAGGTTGGTGTTACACTGCCTCTAATTCTCATTTCAGGACTTACGCATTTTGTGAGTAACATCCTGAGCGGGGCCTGTCATCCTTAGCGGAACGCGATCCCGTCGCTTGTCATCCTGAGCGGAAAACGATAGATTTACTTTGACAAACAAACCTTTCTCAGGAACGGGATTTGCTTGCATCCGATTCAATAACTCAGCGAAGGACCTCTTCTCCCGGGTTATCCTCCCAACAATCATTCTTATTGATACTTGCTCCCCCATACCACGGGGGTTGAGATTCTTCGCTGTGTCAATCCTCGGACACAACATCATCCCGCCTTTGAGCAAGTCATTGGATTAAAGTAGGTCCTTCGTGATCCGCTCAGAATGACAATTTGCGGGATTGTTCCTTATTGTGGAGATTCTTCGCTGTGTCAATCCTCGGACACAACATAATCCTGTCTTTGAGAAAGTCATCGAAGTAAAGAAACTCTATTGTATTTCGCTCAGAATGACATGCTTAAGTCTTCCGTTAATAAGTAATTTCACGACCGACTTGTCATCCTGAGCGGAAAACGATCACACTACTTTACCTGACCAACCTCGGCAAGAACGGGTCTTACTTACCTCCGATGTCTTCCACAGCGAAGGATCTCCTCTTGATGAGTCACAAAGAAGGATCACTTTCAAGCCAATCCTCACTCAAATCGCTCCATTCCGGGTTAAGCGACTCAATCAACGCAATCTTTTTCGCCCTCAACCATCCTTTAATCTGCTTCTCACGGTAAATTGCTTCATTAATGTCAGAGAATTGCTCAAGGTATATAAGCTTGGTGATATTATATTTGCTTGTGAAACCGGAATTAAGTTTATGTTTATGTTCAAATACACGGCGTTCAAGATCGTTTGTCACCCCGGTGTAAAGTGTCTTTGACTTATTGGTCATAATATACACGAAGTATTCTTTCATATTCATAAATGTTCATTGCACCGATCCGTTATATGGTCAATCCTCCTTCCTGAAGAGATGCTCCATTTGTGTAATTGTGGAGATTCCTCGCTGTGTCAATCCTCGGACACAACATAATCCCGTCTTTGAGCAAGTCATTGGATTAAAGTAGGTCCTTCGTGATCCGCTCAACTTCCTATGTCAACTCTTTACAAAAATTTTTTCATCCATTATAATGAAAAGGCACAATGACCAACTTCAGGCGGCAGGGTTCCGGAAAATTTTCCTGGTCCTGTCGTTTGAAATTTTATTGTCATTTTTATTATTATCACCTGTCAGGCTCCCTGATTCATTTTTGCTTTCATTTTTATTGTTGTTACCTGTAACCCTTCCTGAGTCATTTTTATTGAAGTTTTTGTGATTATCACCTGTCAGGCTCCCGGAATGTCTTTTGTGCCTTTCGGGGTCGTATGCTTCCTTGTTTTTCAACATCGAATAAATTATGTCGCAAACTTTTCTGGCAAGGCATCTTTTGGCCTGTTTTGCAGTCTTGCCTTCCTTCACCTTCTTTTCATAGTAGGCTCGGGACTCAGGGTAATTCCTTTTCATATTATGCGCGGCGGTCATTATGGCGTCCTTCAAGTCTCGATTATACCTTTTCGAGGCGAGATGCCTTCCCTTTTTGCCCGACGATTTCTCGCGAGGAGCCACACCCGCATAGCTTGCAAATTTGTCCCTGGTGGGAAATCTGTTTACATCGCCAACTTCGCTGATAATTTTCCCTGCAATTACCGTAGAAATTCCCAGGATGCTGTCAAGCTTATGACCCGATTTATCTATCAATTTTTCCATTTTCTTTTCCATTGATTTAATTGTTTTGTTCAACGACCTTATGGACTGCACGGTTCCTTTTATGCATTCCTCGTTAATCGCCGCAACTTCAGGTTCCTCGTCGGGGAAAGAGCCTGCCGTTTTGCAGATCAATTTTGCCTTGCTCCTTGAATCTTTTCTGCTTATTGTGTGTCTGGAAGTCTCATAGATAAACTCGAACATCTCTTCTTCAGATGCCTCCTTTGCCAGGCGGGCTGATGGATATTTCTTCCAGAAAGCCAGGGCCGTTACTCCGTCAAGCTGGCTGAAAAAAGCTTTGTATTCATAACTCCAGTTTTCAAAAAGAAGCTGATGCAAGGCATTCATATTCTCAGTTCTAAGCTTCACTTCCCTCTTGCGCTGGTTTGTGGCCACACACAGTATTCTGGTAATTTTGTCCTTTTCGTGCAAATTCTCAGTTTGTCCCGACTGTCTCATCGCAGCTGCGGCGGCACAACGAGCGTCAATAAAATCGTTCTTGCTGTCGCCGTAAAGATTCTTCAGAGTGCTTACTATTGAAGGATTTATCTGCTTTATCACCCGGTCACGCTTTTGTAGAATCCTTCTGAGAAGTCCGCCATACTGGGTGACATCCTCGGGGGCGTATAAGATTTCAAGCCCATGTTTCTCAGCCAATTTCACAATCTTGTCATCCAGCTTCATAATTTCTAACGGCGTATTCGGGACAGTCTCTCTGAAGATTATCCTGTCCGGATACTTTACCGCCACCACTGCATGGAAAGCCTTTGACGGGTCAATGCCCACCGCCAAAGTCTTTTCAGGTTCCATTGTCATTCTGAATCAACCTCCCTTTCTTGAGCCGGAGCACGAAGCTGAGTATGAGCGTTCGTCGCAACTTCCTATTATCGTTAACTCCGGTAAGGATGGAAGGGGCAAGTGAGCGGAAGCCTTATCCTGAAATTTGAGAAACCTGTCCAGGAATCTGGAAAATCCGGTCTCGAAAATCAGAATGGCACAGAATGACAAGCCCTCTTCCATCCATAGGAGATCTTAACAAATTCGAGAAATTATTACCAGCTATTACAAATGTTAACATACTCTATTACAATGTTAACATACTCAGAATGACAATTTGCGGGTTTGTTCCTTATTGTGGAGATTATTCGCTGTGTTCAATCCACGAACATCAACATAATCCCATCTTTGAGCAAGTCATCGAAGTAAAGAAACTCTCTCGTATTTCGCTCAGAATGACAGGACTCACCCCTCATTTCGTTCGTGCCTTCCCATACTCTTTATTGGCTTTATCCTGCATGCCCTTCAACTCGTATAGTCTGCCCATCCAGTAATGGATGTTCTTATCGTCGGGTCTCATTTTGATTAGCTTGGAGCATGTGTCGAATGCCTCGTCGAGAATCCTGTTTTCCATGTAAAATGCAAGAAGGGCAACTAACGGTGTGGGATCGTCGGGGTTTTCTTTTAATTGGCTGTCCGCTTGTTGCTTCAGAACCCTTATCTTTTTTACCTTGTTTCCCGGTAATATCTTGAATGCGCTTGATCCCCTTGCTATTACCTTATTGTCTTTTATCGCCCTGACATCGCAGAAATATGAGTTGTCGAAATCAAGGGGCGATTGATTCTTCGGGTAATTGATCCTTGCAGATTTGGATGAGACATTCCATAATTCTTTTCCCTGGAGATTCTCAAGTTTGATAATATATCCATCCGCCCCATTGACTGCCTCCCATTCAAATGCAGGTTTCAATTCCGCGATGAATTCCCTGGGAGATGAGATAAACACAATGTCGGGACCTTTTCTCGCCTCCACTCCGGCGAATTTTGCACTTGAAGCTTCTATTGATTTGAACGCCCGGATACCCCGGTATGAAGGCAATACTTTGATTCTCCCCTTTTTTCCATTTTTAAGAACACAGGAGCGAGAGCCGATTTTGACCTTGCATGGACCTTTTAATATCTCGGAATGAGTATCCCTGTAGAATACAATCCTTGCCATTCCACCGGATTTTATCAGAATCATATCGCCACATGACAATTCCGTGAGAACTCCCGCTTTTGACCAACCGTTTCCGCCTTTCACATGCCTTTTCACAATGCCTTTTGTATGCGTGATCATGGCGGACGGATCCGACTTTTTGGCAGAGGCGGGATTGTGAATGCCTGTGAACCCGATTAAAAATGCAGACAGGATAAAAAGCTTTAATATTTTTCTACCTGTAAAATTTCTCATATTACCACCCCTCTTTTGTTACTTGATAAACAATGATTTTTTCACTTGTGATACCCCTTATATCCCTAGGACCCAGATTCTTGAATTTAATGTCCGGGAGACTGCTTTTAATAACTTGAAGATATTTTTCACTGTGATCATTATTAACTATCTTATCATATTCTTTTAAATATTTATTGTGCGTGTCATCACTAATCAGGATAATTGTATGCGTCAGCAGTGTCCAATAAAAATAAATGGGAAAAGCTGGAAAGATAGAAAACATCGGGGTGAAGGCAATTTTTTCACCTTTATTTGTTTCAGATCCAAGAATCCTGTCATAATAGACTTTTTTTAGATTTATTGGGCAGTTTTGATACAGTTCCTTGTTAAGCTGTTCAAACCTCGCCGCTATGTTGACGCTCTTCCCGACGCCGGTATATTCCATTCTGTTTTTGGATCCAATGAATCCCACTTTCATCTTCCCCGTATGAATTCCAATCTTTACCTTATAGAAGCCCGGCTCTCCCTCTTTTTCTTTTTCCATCCGATTCAACCTGTCAACCATCTCAACGGCAGTCTTTATGGCGAGGAGAGCCTGGTGCGGCTCCTCTCCCGGCGTTCCGTACATAACCATTATCTCATCTCCAACAAACTGCTTCACCGTTCCCCTGTTTTTATGGGCAATCTCAACCATCTCAGTGTAATATTCATTTAACATCTTCATCACATCATGCGCCGGGTGTTTATCACAGATATCGCTGAAGCCCGTGATATCTGCGAAAAGAACGGTTACTATTTTTTCTTCCCCCATTCCTGGCTCCGCTTCAATTCTTTCTTGCCACAACTCCTCTTCAACGGAAGGGGATACCAGCTTCCCGAATACATCCCGCACGGTCTTCATTTTCCTATCGACAGTCAGGTAGCGATAGACGTATGTAATACCGTAAGCCGCCGGTATTGAAAACACAGGAGCAACAAGACTCAGCACATAATTATTGTGCGAAAACAAGTAGAATGCAAGCCCCACATATAGAATTAAGACTCCGGCAGATATGATTGCGCTGATAAAAGGCCTCTTGAAATAGCAAAGAAATGATGTGAATATGCAAAAAAGAAATAGGATTATGATAGCGGAAGTTCTGCCTTGACGAGTTATGTATGCTTTTTGAAGGATTGTGTTTATTATATTTGCCTGTAATTCTATGCCGCTCATGGGGTCCCCGGTGACCACATTAAAAGGAGTAGTGCAGAAATCTTTCCCCGCATAATCGGTTCTGCCAAAAAGCACTATTCTGCCCTTGAAATGTTGTTTAAAATAGTCATTGTCACCTTCCCGCGCCTTCCGGAGAACCTTCCAAAAGGGTATTGTTTCAAAGCTGTCCGGCGGTCCCGCATAATTAATCGCCATATATCCGTTGTCATCTCTGATAATGGTCTCCCCGATTCGATATTGAAGGTCATCTCCCTGATAAAGCTTGCCCCCCAAATACTTGGCAGTTACGACATAAGGAAAGCATGGCAGATTTTTGCCGGTGGGATCCGCAATATGAACAGCCTGTTTTCTTATGACTTCATCACTGTCGGGTGTGAGATTGCTGATCCCAATATTATCGGGCAATGCAAGAGCTTTTATTGGATCTATGGGGTAAATCACCCTGCTCCCGGGTTCCAGGATTGATATGAGAACGATTTTTCCTGAAAGTAGAAGTCTTTGCATCCTTTTGGTCTGTCCGCGGGTATATTTATCAAGGGGAGGTTTCAGGTTGAATTTGTTGTACGAAATACTCTGAAGCACATCAATCCCAACTACTCCGGCATCATTTTCAACCAGGCTTTCGGCAACTTCCGTAATGAAGGCGGGCCAGATGAAAAATGGCTCTTTAATCTTCTCAAACGATCCGGCATCAAGCGCGATTATTATTATTTCAGGCGATATTGGAGTATGCTTGTTTCTTGATACAAAGCGGTAATCAATGGTACGCAATTCCATGTTTTGCATCATTTTTGTTTTTGAAAGAAATAAAAAGATCACACCAATAGATATTGCTATCAAGATCAGCGTAAAAATGGGTAAAATCTTTTCAAGATAGTCTTTTCTTTTCACAAAGCTTATTCATCCCCGTATAATATCTATGAGCTTTATATTTAAACTTCCCCCAATTCATATAAATCCCTTCGAAAGAGACACAGAAGCCAGGAGAATCAATACTATGTCAGCTTTTTTTCTTCACATTGCAACGTATTAAAGTGGACCCCATTGTCAAGACAAATTTTTAAAAAATTTTAAGGTGTGAAGAAGGGCCTCCTTCCGGTTCAATTTGTCCATCATTTTGGTTCTTCGCTGTTTCATTGGGTAGATTAAGATTCAAAAATTTTAGGAAAAGTCAGAAAAGTCCAAATACGGCATGCTCTTCGACGAAAAAACCTTAACGCCGTAAGCTCAATCGTTACCATCCTTATTAACATCTTCGTCTTCAATATCTTGATTAATAGCTTTGCTTACAATGTCTTGACTAATAGTTTTGTTTGCAATTTCTTGAAATTCCTTGATAATTTTAACTTGCTCCTTAATTTGTTTTTCTCTTTCTCTCCTCATTTTTAAAAAGAAATTCACTTGTCTTTGAGTCGATTCACTAATAATTTTTGCTATGCTGTCAAAATTTTCCACCTCCTTCTTTATCTGTTTTGCAGCATTTTCAAGAGAGGGTAAACTTTTCTGTACAGCAGAAGAAAAATTAGATAATGCCATAGAAAACTTTTTCATATCGTCAGCCCCTATTTTAGGCAGAACTAATTTCTGTTCCCAGAGATTATAGTATTGCTCCTTGAATTTCCAGGGCTCCTTACCCGTTTCCAGCCAACGATTTTGTATAGCATCACTGTCACAATACTTATCATCGCTCTCTGTTGCAAGAAACCATAGGTATGGATACCCCAAGACGAAAACCATGCGGTGCAAATACTCCATTTCCACGGGCGCATTTTTTTCTTCAATTTCCCTTACCACTTTTTCAGGTAACTCAAGAAGCACAGCTATCTCATTTATTGAATAGTTGTTTTTCTCCCTTGCTATGCGAAATTTATTACTATCAACATTAACAAAAACCTTATCCTCACAAACAGGGTCTTTAGCAAAAAACCAGGTTATCGGCTTTTTTGTTATTTTCGCTATCTTATGCATCTGATCAATCCGACACTCAATCTCATTCCTCTCCCAACGGGCGACTGTATTCCAATGAACTTCAAGTAACCTGGCCAACTCCTTTTGAGTAAGCCCCATCTCCTTTCTGGCCTTTCTAATTTGTTCTCCTTGCCTCTTCATAAATCACCTCTGCTTTATTATTATGTAAATTATTCGATGTTAATTTAACTTTTCCTCTTGACAGCATATACCATTTGGCGTATAATTGTGAATGTGGAATACTGATTACTGATAACGCATGGAAGGTGCCATCTATGGATAGGGCAAAGGCGGAAAACATCATTGGTTATTATGAACGGGATGATGTCATCAGACCAATCTTTGAACGGTTCTCCGGAGAAGAATTCAGCAAGAAGTATCCGGGAAAAGAGCCGATCATTGACGTCAATTTTGCTGATAATTGGGACTATATCTTCGATAAAGATGAGGTGAAAGTTGAGTTTGTTTAACTTACCATATTGAACAAATGCTTTGGTTGAACCATAAGCAAAGACCGTAACCGCCCTTTTCCATTTTCAATATATAATTCAATTCCAACTAAAAGGAGAAAGTCAATGAATATCAATAGTTTGACAGTGGAATATATTCCAACAACGGATATTATCCCTTACGAAACAAACACAAGAATCCATAAGAGCAAGCAAATTAGGCAAATTATGGACTCCATAAAAGAGTTTAATTTCAACAACCCAATCTTGATAGATGAGAACAACGTCATTATTGCCGGACATGGGCGTCTTTTGGCAGCGGAGCATCTGAAGCTTGATAGGGTTCCCATACTAAGGCTTACCCACCTTGGTGAGGGGCAAAAGAAGGCGTATCGTATCGCTGATAACAAGCTTACTGAGAACGGCGAATGGGATGTTGATTTGCTGAAACTTGAACTTGTGGAGATTGAAAAGCTTGAGCTTGACTTTTCTCTGGATATAACCGGGTTTGATACTGCAGATATTGATTTGATGCTGGACAACAGCTTGGGTGACAAGGAGATAAAGATAGATGAAAAGGCCAATGCGGTTCCATTCATCCCCAAAAATGAGGTAATAACGGAGACCGGCTGGGTCTGGCAATTGGGTAAACACAGGATTATCTGCGGAAATGCTATTGAGAAGGAATTTTACTCTCGCCTGTTTGCTGACAAAAAGGCGGATATGATTTTTACCGATCCTCCATACAATGTCAGGGTTCAAGGTCATATTTGCGGAAACGGTAAGATTAAACATTCGGAGTTTAAAATGGCCTCGGGCGAAATGTCGCCGGAAGAGTTTCAGGAGTTTCTCTCTTCCAATTTCATCCTGTTAAAAGAGTTCTCTAAAAATGGGTCTCTTGTTTTCATCTGTATGGACTGGCGCCATATCAAAGAAATCATTAATGCCGGGACGGAGGCTTTCGAGGAGTTTAAGAACCTTTGCGTCTGGAACAAAGACAATGGGGGGATGGGAAGCCTTTATCGTTCAAAACATGAACTTGTTTTCGTTTTCAAGAATGGCAGAAGACCCCACAAAAACAATGTTGAGCTGGGATCCCACGGACGTTATCGCACAAATGTCTGGGACTATCCGGGAGTCAACTCTTTCAGCGGTGACAAGGACAAACTGAAGATGCACCCCACTGTGAAGCCGGTGGAGATGATCAGAGATGCCATTCTGGACGTAACAAACCGCGGCAACATTGTGCTGGACAGCTTCCTTGGCAGCGGCTCCACCCTCATCGCCGCAGAACAAGCGGGCAGAATCTGTTACGGCATAGAGATAGAACCTCTTTACGTGGACACAACCATCCGACGATGGCAGGAGCTTACCGGTAAGCCCGCCGTTCACCTGGAAACCGGCAAGACATACCGGGAATTAATGGAAATTCTGCTCTCAGGAAACCCCCTTTCTTGAAAGAAAGCGGTTTTCCCGAACCCATTCCGCAAAGAACTTTAAACTGCCGGATTGCTGAAAATCCTTGATTTCCAGCAATCCGGCGACAGTGAAAGACCTAATTGGAATGTCAATCTAAAACATGCAGTTTAAGGCTTTTTGGAGGGCGGGTGCCCGCCCGTAGGGTGGACGCGGGAAGCCTGCTTCTCAAAAGGTTCCCCCGCATATCAGGCAAAAAGTCTCAGGACAATATCAATGAAAGCAGACAAGCAGAAAGGAGTAACAAATGAGTAGTAATCAATACGAAATAGGTTACGGCAAACCTCCCAAAGACTATCAATTCAAGACGGGGGAGTCGGGCAACAATAAGGGACGCCCCAGGGGGAGTAAAAACACTTATACCATCCTCAATGAAATCCTGAGCCAGAAGATTGCAATAAAGGAAAATGGGGAAACGATGAGGATTTCGAAGAAGGCGGCCATGCTCATACAGCTTGTCAACAAAGGAGTGAAGGGAAATATCAGAGCCATTCAAACCTTGCTTCCCCATCTGTTATTTGCAGATATGAGAGAAGAGGAAAAAGAGAAGATTCTGTCTGCTCTAAACAGGAATGACCGGGCAATCATCGATTCATTTTTATCCAACCTGGACGGTTTGGAAATCATAGCGGAGGATGAGAATTGTGAAGATGACGATTTATGAACAGAGGCAATTCTTGAAAGCCCTATTTCGAGAGGTTTTCAAGTCATTTGTCATCAAGGTTTTTAACGAGGTTTCTCCAAATGATGAATACCTGGATAACTGGCATATTGACGTTATCTGCCATCATCTAATGAGGGCCGCCGATGAAAACAACGATGAAAACCGGCTGATCATCAATGTCCCACCTCGCTATATGAAATCCATTATCTGCTCCGTCGCCTATCCCGCCTTCATTCTGGGACATAATCCCAAAGTCAATATTATGTGCGTAAGTTATTCCGACGAACTGGCCGAAAGGTTTGCGCTGGATTGCAAACGGGTGATGGAAACCGCCTGGTATAAAGATCTGTTTCCCAAAACAGTGATAGCTAAGGACAAAAAAGCGGTCGGGGATTTCACCACCACCAGGGGAGGAGGACGCTACACCACATCTGTCAATGGAACTCTGACCGGGCGGGGTGGGGATTATATCATAATTGACGACCCGATGAAGCCGATAGAAGCCCGTTCCGACGCCTTGAGAGATAAGACCAACGAATGGTACGACCACACGCTATGCTCCCGTCTTAACAACAAGAGCACAGGCAAGATCATTGTCATCATGCAAAGGCTTCATGATGAGGATTTGACAGGACATCTGCTTAATACCGATTCTCGATTCAAACTTATCAAGATACAGGGCATAGCGGAACAGGATGAAGAATGGATTGTTGAGAACCGCATTACAGGCAAAAGGGGGATAATCAGGAGAAAACAGGGCGAAGCTCTGCACCCCGCCAGGGAAAATTTGGCCGAGCTTCAAAATACAAGAAAAACTAATGGGGAGTATAATTTTGCCGGACAATATCAGCAGGATCCAGCCCCCCGGGAAGGGGCCGTCATCAAGAATAAGTGGCTTCAATATTATGATCCGGACGAGTTGAAGAAGGGCATAAAAGACGGAAGCATCAAGCCCCAATTTGTTATCCAGTCTTGGGATACAGCCAATAAGGTGGAAGAGCATAACGACTATTCCGCCTGTATCACAATGTTGTTTGACAGGCAGAAGAAGTCCTATGTCCTGGAGAGTTACCGGGAGAAGCTCGAGTTCCCATCGCTCATAAGAAAAGTAAAAGAGAAATATGAATTTGCAAAGAACACATACAAATGCTCAATCCAGCTCTTTATTGAAGATAACGGTTCCGGAACTCAGCTTATCCAGACTTTGAAAAATGAATATAAAATCTATCCACTAGCCATAAAGCCCGAATATGACAAGGCGACACGCCTTCAATCTGTTTCCCATCTAATTGAAAATGGCTCCTGTCTTTTTCCCAATGACGAACCCCATTGGTGGCATAACTTTCTTCATGAGCTTCTGCGCTTTCCCAAAGCCAAACACGATGACCAGTGCGACGCTCTTAGCCAAGCGCTGGGGAATATTCAGAAAGTTGTTCGCGGGCCAAGAATTACTTTTATTTAATGCGCGGGGAAATATTGAGCATAGGCTATTTGCAATGCGTATTATCCTTTTTGATCTGCGGCGAGACGCCGCAGCTACCGACATTGTTATAATGGTGGGGGTGGCGTCTCGCCGACCAAATAACAAAACATTATTTTCGAGAAATAGCTTGGTCGAAAGACAAATAAGTTGCAATTGGAGTTGGAGCCGCTGTCGAGCGATGAAGTGAGCCATTATTTTTCAGTAATAACCAACATTTCAAAATCCTCACTTGCAAGCTTATCATTCCTTGAAAAAGCTCCAAGTTTTGCTCCATAAATATCAATCTTTTTAAAGCCTAATGTTTTTAACAACCATGTAATTTCAGATGGTACATAAAATCTTTCATTACATTCCAATTCCTTCTTATTCCCAAAATCATCTTCTACTGTGGTAATATTGTGATCTCGGAAAGTCATTAAATCAAAAGTATTACTTCTATTATAGGTCGCATTCCCTTCTTCCGTTTTTGATGCGCAAAATTCTTCAACTGAATGATATAGCGGAAATAATCCATTTAGTGTTGTAAAAATTAGCTTGCCAGGATACTTTAATGACTTTGCAACATTTTTTAATATTTCATAATTCATTTCATCTGTTTCCATCAAAGGAAATGCTCCTTCACAAAGCATTATTGCC
>JAIORV010000035.1 GCA_021107945.1 Vulcanimicrobiota bacterium
TCAGGAGATTCAATCGTTTTCAGGGCAATCCGGCGTCCCTGAGAAGTATGATAGCGCCGTTCCGTAAAATGATGACAAACTAAATTACGCGGAGTATAGTTGATATATCGCCGTCGGGGTTCGTGGTCTTCACAAGGTTACCGTCGGCGTCGTATTCGTAATATGTGGTGTTCCCGTCCTCATCAGTACTGGAAATAACCCTCCCAAGGGCATCCTTTTCCTCGGTAACGTCGGTCTCAATGTCATAATATGAAATCCATCCCGCGGGATCGGTTGAGGATATCAGAGTCCCGTCGGAATCGTATTTGTATGTGGTTTTATTCCCCAGCGGATCCGTCACGGAGATCTGGTTTCCGTTTTCATCATACTCATACTTCGTCATATGATCCTCGTCGTCGGGGCCCGAACCCCGGGCATCGACGGTGGAAATGACGCGCCACTCGTCATCGTAGTTCGTCCAGGTCTTGTTTCCAAGGGGATCCTCGACGCATGTTATGAGGGGGTTGCCGTTGGGGGCGTAGGTGTATGTGTATTTGGTGGTCTTGCCCCTTTTGTTCGTAACCTGCTTCACCGTGCCGTCCTCGTTGTATTGGGTCTCATCGTAGTTGTCAAAAGCGTCGGTGGTCTTCGTTACTTTTTTGGGATAATTTTCGTCGGTGTATTCAAACTTCGTAACACGGGGGGCGTGTGGGTCGAAATATATCCCCGACACGCTGGGCGGCATCGCACCGATTGGCTCGGCATAATACCCGATGAAATCAATAACCACCTTGTCCTGGGCGTCAGGCTCCACATCGAAAACGCAATAAATGGAATTCAAATTGTTGTGGACATAAAAAGTCCTCTCGCCGTTCAAATCGGTCACTTTTATGTCAAACTCACGGCCGTAATTGCCAAGGTGAACCTGGGGGTTCATCTGCAAAAACGAATAAACGGCGATCTTGCAGGAGGTGGAGGAGCTGAAATTGAGAGTCAGCTTGAAATCGTTCTTTTCTGCGGCGGGATTCCACCCCCCGATGGCTCGGCTTTCGCCGTTCGGATGCATCACGGAGCGATCGTCAATATACCCCCCGGGCTTCGACTGCACCGTATCCTGCTTTTCGAAGGACGAAATATAATCGGGCAGGTCGTACAGATCCGTCCATTCCTCGTCCTCATTTTCTTATTTAGTTCTCTTTATCTACTTCCAGGTAAATATATGAAGAATATATCCTTGTGAATCACTTTGAAACCTTCTCCTTTACACCCTTAATATCACAAATCCATATTTTTCCATAACGGTTACAGAAAGCAACTTTTTCTTCTGAAGGTGAAATCGAAAGTTGGGGTTGCTTTAGGAAGGGTAATTTGATGGTCTTTTTCCATAACAGCTTACCGTTATGGTCATAAATGAAATATTTTGTGTAATCATCCCAAAAATACTGCATGGCAATTAAATTCCTGGAGATGTCTATCCTAAAAAAGTCCTCTGAATTTTTCATTTTCAGGGGTATTTCCAACTTTTTTACTTTTCCTGTATCAATATTCAAAATATAAAATCCTTCTTTTGGCTTGCCCCTTGAAGAATTATTCACAGAAGCTTTGCCTGTAAAGAAAATTTTGCCATTTCTTGATCCCCAGACACAGACTTCCCCGAATTTCCTAAATTCTTTTATTTTAGTAAGCTTATAATGGGGAGGTCGGCATATATAATAACATCTTGAAGGCCTATCTAAAAAAATAGATTCTTGAGATTTGACACTTGTCTCTAGCATTCCTATAGGGTATATATGTTCGTTACTGCTAAGAATAAAAAGTTTTTCTTTTCTATATGCAAACCTTACGGGCCTCAATCCTTCTTTGTAGTACCTCAAGGAGAAAAAAGCGTTGTTTTTTCCTATGTGGAATAAGTCAGGAACAATAATGAGTCCACGCATTCTTCCAAAATATTTGTATTCAAGATCAAGCCTGCCGATCTCCCTTTGATCTTCATATATTATTATTGAGCCGTTACCCTTGTCATTGCAGAGAATATATTTCCCGTTATATCCGATGTAATATGTACAATAATTCTTGAAGTTGTTGTTTAATATAGGTACGGATTTTTTAAAATTTGTATTGTAAAGTAATACCCGATAATTTAGTATGGAATGATGACGAAAATCCCAATACAAACGCTTTTCTTGAACCATTAAAATTTCATCATCATTCTTCCATCGAACCTGACTGATTATGTAGCTCGGTTTTCTTACTTCCGCCAAATTGGATTGTAAAGGTTGAAATACCGTGATCAGGATAAGCAAAAACAAGATATTCATCTTGAGCCTCCAGAATGTGAAAATTTAATCTTTTCCATAAGATAGTGTCTTTTTTAGTTCCGCTTCTCATCTCCCCCGGGCTTAATCTCAATGATGCAACCCTTCACATTACACTTCAAAAGCATCCGATAAAGAAAATTAGCATTCCTTCAGCTTCCACACTTCTCTCCTGATGGAAACAATGGTAGAATTGTCAGAGCTTTTTTCAGAATTTCTGACAATTCTTTGCAGCCATTTAGATTGAATGTTTTCAGTGTTATGACGACACATTTGATCGGATCGAGTGTAGCAGCCATTATCGGCAACTCCATATTGCATATCCCAGCTTTGCAGTCGAAAGGAATCGTTTTCGTAGTTGTCCCTATCCTGTAACTGAATTGAATCAGTGTATTTGGCTTCCTGAGATTTTACCTGTATGGAACAAGTGTCCCGAGTCTGTTAATAGGACTTTTTCATAAACAACTTCTCCTTAAGTGCTATTTGAGAGGATACTCACTTCAAGGAAGGTTGCTTATTTCATGCCAAAATTACTCATTTAAAAAGCTGGCCCAGATTTCCAATCATATGGAGATGCCCATCTAATTCTTTTCAACTGTCTGCAACATTTTTTTCCATGTTTAAGAGATGTGGCTCCGATTTTGCTTTCACCTTTCCCATAGAATTTTCTCCTATCATATAAATTCGGACTTTTTTTGTGTTGGTTCTTATTTTCTGCCTTATAATCTTTCCACTTGGATTTGAAAGTAGTTTGCAGGTCTATTGGCAGTCTTCGAACAATATTATCTATTCCAATAATTTTCTCCATCCATTCTATTGTGTAATTAGGATAAGATCCATGAATCCATGTTCTTTGTTCAGGCTTCATTCCCATACATTCCCAGGAAATAAGCTCGCAGCAGAAATGATATAACTCATTAAATTTCCATGGCTCTTTATTTTTATCAAGCCACATTCCCGGAACTCCAGTCAAATGTGCAAGTTCATGTATTATGATATTTGCTGCGGTCCTAAAAGTATTAATATTATAGGCATAGGGACTTTTATAACTACCGAATGTTGCTGATATAAAATCAATCTGTAATACTATTTTATTAAAAATATTTCTTTCTATTGGAGCATAAGCAAATCCACCCTCATAAATATATTGTGTGCTTCCCGAATCCAATTCCTCTTGATCTCCATACAGGAAAGAAATCTTTGCATTTGACCAAAATCCTAAAACTGCTTTGTGTACACCTCCGGATAGTGAAAAATCGGGTCCATATTGTTCGAATGCAGATATACAGCGTGAGGATCTCACAATAGGAGTAGTATAACTAACAACATCCTTGACATAATTAAAAACTCGGTTACGGTATCCTTTAAATAAATCAAAACTCCCATAATTTACTGATGGTTCAGATGTTAATCCTGTTGAATCAGAGAAACTAATTGGATTATTATCTGAATATTGATATTTCATTGAGTGTATGGGATCTTGAGATATAAATCTTCTTACTGCATTACGATAAAACCTCCTCCTCATATTATACATCCTTGCTCTTCCGATGTATATTACTCCTGCTCCGCCTGTGAGGAGGTTGGTTAATAGCGACTTTGCGCCGGTGGGGTGGGTGGAGTCTGGTAACGGGAGGACATTTCCGTAGGCGTCCATCAGGTTTCTGTGGGTTACATTCCCGTGTTCGTCGGTGATTATTGCCAGGTTGTTGTTGTGGTCGTAGTGGTAGTATTGTTGTGAGCCTGTGTTTTTTCCGCTTCCTTGGGAGTTTGATCCCGCGTCGGGGCCGGAGCCGTATTTGCATAGGAGTTGGCCGTTTACGAGGACGTTGTGTGAGCGGATCTCCTTTGCCTGCGGCGTCTTTTGCCCTGTGGGGGTTACATTGGCAACGCGGGTAATCGTGTCGGTTCCCTCCTGCTTCATATCAATGGAAATATCGGGGTATTCAATCTTCGTAAGCCTATGCTCGCCGTCGTAAGTAAACCCGATTTCCTCCCCGGATTGTGCGCCGTTTTTGGGCGCACGAAAAACTCTGTTTTCAAGGGATTCGATATATAGCTTTATAAATTTTAGCTTTAAAATATTGGTCGATTTTTTCATTAATATTAGATCATCGATATCCTCTATTTTTACTTTTTTATAATAACTTTTCCCTTTGTATATGTATTTCAGTTTATACTCCGTTGTGGTTTTAGAATCTACATTTTTGGTATAATAGCAATTGATATAGTCGGGTATATCAAGAAAACAGTTATAATTCAGGACTTTTAACAATCCATTTTCACTAAAATCCTCCCTTTCGATAGTATCTATAACTGCTTCTTTTCTAAATACTTTCCGATTGCCAAAAACATCTTTTGTTACTGTCTTCATTTTACCTATGATATTATTCTTATTTATCAAGTAATAAAACTCGGTCAACTTATTATCTTCTTTTGAAAGATGTCTTAATACAAAATATAACTTGTCAACGTTAATTGGTATCTTTCTTTGCTGACGGCATATTCCAACTCTATATGCAGAAAAAAACATAACAAAAATAAATGTTACTAAAACTCCGCGTATGTATGAAGAATTTCTGTTTATCATCAATTTATCTCCAATATCTTGCTCTGAAGTTACTTATGCTGTCTATATAGAGATCCAGAAACGCAATCCTCATCATCTCTTCTTGCGTACTTTTTTTGAATTCAAATAAATGACAGGTAATATTTTTATGTACTATTCTACCATTATTATTCTTGAAGTATAAATTAAAAACCAGATCAGGATAAGAGCCCATGCCCACCCGATTATTCCTAATGGAATTCGGAAGCTCCATGAAATTTACATAATTGAGTATCTTGATTAGAGTCACAATTTTTTTTTCTTCGATGTTTTCTTTACTTTTTATTTCACATCCTCTTAATCTCTCAAGCTCGGGAAGATGAGAATTGTCAGATAAAATAATATAGGCATTTTTTCCTCTTTTTTCAATAACACATTTATAAGAGAGGAAAGATCTGTATATTTCAGCTTTTTCAATTCTGAAATATTCTGTTTTCAGGGGAATCTTAACTTTTTCGGCATGGCCATTAATAGTTAAAAATAATATAAATAAAAGAATAACAGCAAATTTAATTCTCTTTTGTATTACCATATATCTCATTCAAAATCACACCCAAATCATTTATTCTATTTTACACGGGCAGGGCAGTATCGTAAGAATGCCTGCCACGGCCAAGTATTCTGTAAGAGAATGAGATTTATCTCTTCGAAATTATCATGAATTAGAGCCATTTCTCTTATTCGTTGCATAAGAATCAGATATGGATCATTAAAATCCCCAAGACCGATGGAATTTGGGTGGTAGTGGGTTAATTGTCTTCTCATCAAGCTCAATATTTCACCGGATTTACAGATATTTTCCGAAGCGTAATATACTGCCATCTTCGCCAATGTTTCAATGAATACTTCGTCACCGGTCATTTCTTGCTTGTCTTCCAACGCAAATCGCAAGCCCGGTTCGGGTCTTATTGTAAGATTCATCAGAAACCTGAGGATCCATCCTTCCAGATTAAAAGCCTGTTTATAGTGAATAAACTCCTCCATTAAATAGTAGGCTAAAGTCAGATCGCTCGCCATAACCATATCTTGTAACCTGATTCTAATATAAATTGAGGAACGATCAATTTGAGTATTAGAATGAGTGCCACTCACATCATAATTAAAGGATGCATGTTCATCAAAATTACCTATTTCGTAATAAGGTATCTGATTAAAATAGTTTTCCAGTCTTGGACATATTTCCCACATTTTTTTAAGTGTTCTGCATATTTTAACCTTAAACTCGTTGTAATTATAATTTTCCGGCATTATGTTTATATCGCTTGCAGTAATTCTTCGTAATCCGGAAATATCCAGAAATCCCATTGGATTCATGTCCGAATATAAATACTTGTGAAAGAATTTGTCTGATTTTGAATTTGGGATTAAATCTCTCGACATAAAGCGATAAAGTGTTTTATTATACCACCGCGCCCTCATATTATGTAATCTGATTTTTTGCACATAGCGGATGCCGTGGGTTCCTACGAAGTTGAATTCGGGGAGCATTTTGGCTCCTTGGTTTTGTTTTGAGCCGGGAGGGGCGCCGGGGATTGATGTTGTTAGAGGTAGGGGGTTTCCGTAGGCGTCTGTTGATATGCTGTCAACTGTGTTGCCGTTTTTGTCGGTTACTAACCTTACTGAGCCTAAGTGGTCGGTGTGGTAGAAGATTGTTTCGGATTTGTTGTTTTCATTTTTTGCACGGGTTGCTGGGTTGTTTGAGGAAACTGAATTGATATAGCTTGCAAGCATTGTGCCGTGGATTATGTGGTGTGTGGAGAGTTCCCATTCATCCTCGGAATTCTTAACAAGCTCCTTCGTGGCGAAGCGGCCTTTTTGGGTGAATTTTCGCTCGATGTTTCCTGATGTCATTTTTGTCAACATCCCATCTGAATCATATTCGAACTCAACGATTTCGCCTGTGGTTCCTCCTCCTGACGCCGGGAGGGTGACTTTCGTCATTCGGTTGTGGCAGTTCCATTCGTAAGATGTGGTTTCGCCGGTCGTGTTGTTTGTTGATTGTGTGAGGTTGCCGTTGTTGTCGTAAGTCAGGGTTTCGGTTGAGGAGTCGGGATGAGTTATTCCGGTTAGTTGGTTCATTTCGTCGTATGTGAAAGTTGTTGTGTCGGTTTCGTTTGCGATGACTTGATGGATATTGCCGTTCTTGGCGTCGTTGTTGTCGAATTTGTATTCTATCTTATATATCCGGTCGTTTGAGGCGGTCTTTTTCTCCTCCGATGTTAACCTGTCTAAACTGTCGTAGGAATAATCTGTATATTCGCCGTTCGCCAATGTTATCCTCGTGATATTCCCGCTCCTGTCCCTTGTTGTTTTCGTGTTTCCGTATATGTCGAATGTGGTTTCCGTGTATGTTTCATCGGGATACGTGGTCTTTGTCACCCTGCCGAGGTCGTCATATTCATACGAAGTTTCGTTTCCATCGGGATCGGTGATTTTCGTGGTTCTGCCCATCACATCGTATTCGTATCGGGTAACATTCCCCTCAAAATCGGAAGTTTCAATCAATCTTCCGAGAGAATCATAAGTGCTAGTTGATATATCGCCGTTGGGGTTCGTGGTCTTCAGAAGATTGCCGTCGGCGTCGTATTCGTAATAAGTGGTGTTCCCGTCCTCATCGGTACTGGAAATTACCCTCCCAAGGGCGTCATTTTCCTGGGTCACATTGCTCTCGATATTGTAATATGAAATCCATCCCGCAGGGTCGGTAGAGGATATCAGAGTCCCGTCGGAATCGTATTCCACACCGGACTATACAACCATATTAACCGCAGGTTGAATGGACTTGTTGTTTTTCAGTTCCGATTGATTCGGATTCTCGTCAATATCCCGCTTTCTCTTCTACCAGGTAAATGTTGCTTCCTTTTCTGGCTATATAGTGGAAAGTGTCGGGTAGTTTGAAAAGAACGGATTCATTTCCCTCATTCAGGAACACATTATCATATTTCTTTCCTTCTTTTCCTTCCACTACTACAAATTCTTTTCCTTCTCTGTATGCCGTGTAAACTGCCAGTTTGCTATCTGGGCTGAAAATGGGAGCGGTTCTGATATCGTCATATTTCACGCCTTCATTCCCATCAATAACAACAAGGCATTTGCCGTCCTTTTCAGCCACATAAGCGGTCCGCTTGCTGTCCGGACTAAAACGGTTGACGAAATACATCAGGCTTTTATATATCATCTTTCGTCGGATATTACAATTTACACGATATTTAAATGGTTTACCAAAAGCTTCCCTGAGAGTTAAAGTTGTTTTCTTGCCGTCCTTACCTATAGGCATAATATATTCTCTTACCTTGTCATATTTCCCGCCATCTTCCTCATCAACCACCACCAGCACCTTACCCCCCGACAGGACTGTGTAAGTTATCCTCTTGCTGTCCGGGCTAAATATGGGAGGGACAACAACTTTATCGTATTTTTTTCCCTCTTTTCCATCAACCACCACAAACCGGTCTTTCCCCGAGCCCGCATAAAAAGCTATTTGCTTTCCGTCAGGACTGTATGTGGCATATTGGTTATAAGAAAAGTCATATTTCTTTCCTTCCCTGCCGTTCTCCACGATGAACCATTTATCGTCGCACCTCGCAAGATGCATAAAATTCCTGCTGTCAGAGCTGAAATTATTTCCATAGTATCCCACAAATACCAGATCGTATTTCCCCCCCTCTTTCCCGTTAAGAATTGTATAGAACTTGTGACTTTTTACCATCTCCCGGGGATAGACCAACTCCAGCAGAAAACGGTTGAATTTCCGTAACTGCAAGTTGCTCTTCAAATTTCTTAACTGTTTATTCAGAAGAAAATTATTCGCCCAGTCAATTTTTATATCCTTAAACAGATCCTTTGAATAGAAATCTTTTCTCTCCAGAACAGTGTTCAATCCATACAAAACGATCTTCCGGGATTTCTCGTCAATAGCACTCCCCGGCTTCCAAGCTTGAAGTGTTCTTTTTGTTTCTTCATCCAGCAAACTCCATATCCGCTCTTCAACAGGGGATTTATGCTCCTTCAGGCTGAGTAGTAAGCCGTCCCAATCCAGGATATCATCATTGCCCAACAGAGGTCCCGACTCATGCATTGCGGCATAAGCTACTTTCCTGGAGTCGGGGCTGAATGCCGATCCCCCAAAAAATATATAATCATGTTCAGGTCCCTCTTTTCCGTCTATCACCATCACCCACTTCCTTCCTTCCCGGGCTTCGTAGGCGAATCTTCTGCTGTCCGGACTGAATGCGGGAGGATTATGGTTATTCATCTCATCATATCTTTTTTCTTCTTTTCCATCTATTACTACAAATTCTTTATTGTCTTGTTTTACTTTATAATAAACCCGACTGCTGTCCAGGCTGAAAGCTATCGTCGTAATTTTGCCCTTATATCTCTTTCCTTCTTTTCCATCAATTACAACAAACTGATTGACGCCTTCCTCAGCTATATAAGCTATCTTTTTGCTGTCGGCGCTAAAGCTCATGCTGTTTTTTTCGATGAAAGTTTTATCGTATTTGTTACTCTCTTTGCCGTCAACAACTGCGAACTGCTTCCCGTCGAGTTGTGCAAAATAGATTACTCTGCCGCTATCGGGGCTGAATGTAAAATAACCGCCCGGTCCTTTCAGGATGCGGTCATAAACTTTTTCTTCTTTGCCGTTGATAACCGCCAACTCCTTGCCGTCTTTCTTCTTTACATAAGCCCGGTGCTTACCGTCCATGCTTACTGTAAAAGATTCAGGCATCCACGACGAAAGGTCAATTTTTTCAATAAGTGTTTCGGTTGCCTTTCTCTCCATCGCTTCCACACCTGAATGGAAGAAGGAACAAAGGATAAGAACTGCCAGAATTAATACTACTGTTTTATTGATCATAACTATACCTCTCATTTGATTTAATGCTATTAAGTTCCTGAACGGAATTAAGCGGGATAATGTCTTTTTAAATAATCTCCGCTCTCTCACCCTCCCGGATAATCCGGTAACTTCCATCGCTTATCAATACTTCGGGCGGTTTCAGCATTCCCAGGAATTCACTCATCATTCCGAAACAATATGAACCCGCATTGGGCAGCACCAAAATATCTCCCACCTCTACCGGAGGAAGATATATATCTTTTGCCAGATAATCCCTTGCATAAGCTGTTTTTCCACATATATCGGACAATGTGCCCACCGCAGTTTCATCTTCCTTGCCCAGGACTTTCACTTCATGATAAGGATCCCCGGACAATATTGGCATGGGAAATGTCGTAATGCTTGCATCTGTCCCGATTAGTGTCTTCTTTTCCCTGTGTTTTATATCAGTAACCTTTGTCAGGAACACAGCAGTATCGCCAAGGAGTGCTCTGCCCGGTTCTATGGCGAGCTCAAATTCCTTTCTCAAATCCCTGTTCAGCCCAACGACTCGTTGTTTGAGTCCCTTTCCCAGCACCTCGTAATCAAAAGATTTATCGCCTGTTTCCTTTGCGCCTACTCCACCCCCCAGGTCTATATATCTCAAGCTTGGAACTTGAGGATGGATTATCTTCTTAATAAATTCAAAGAAAAGGTCAACGGCGTGAAGGAAGACATTTACATCTTTAATATTTGTGCCAAAGGAAACATGAACCCCATCTATTGTAACTCCATATTTTCGTGCAATCCTGATGGCTTGAGGTATCTCTCTTTCCCTCATGCCCAGCCTGCCGCTTTCTCCCAGGAACTGCAAATCCTGTTTTACGG
Source organism: Vulcanimicrobiota bacterium (assembly GCA_021107945.1). Taxonomy (GTDB): domain Bacteria; phylum Vulcanimicrobiota; class JAJTBE01; order JAJTBE01; family JAJTBE01; genus JAIORV01. The sequence goes on from JAIORV010000035.1 coordinate 10,613, forward strand.
TGTCGTCACAATCATAGTTTATCCTGAGTCCCGCCTTCTTTCCACCTTCGAAACAATATAATTCCAATTGTGACGGAGAGTCCGCATTGAATATTACATCATTCTTGATTATGTGTTTTATATCTTCCCTGCTCAGGTTTGTGCCGGCATAAGTAATCTCGCCATGGTAGCCTGCTTTTCTTGCTGTGTATAACAACTTGACGCTGGGGGCAAGAACGCCGATACCATTACATCGAAGAATTTTCAGCAACTCAATATTACTGTTAGCCATTGCCGCAAAATAAATTTTCAGCTTCCGATATCTGATCCTTCTGAAATAGCCGATGTTTTCCAGGATCTTTTGCTGATCATAAACATATACAGGTGTTCCGTTCTCCCTGGTAATTTGCTTTAGAATATCTGCTTCAAACATACTTTCCCCGCAATTCTTCAAATCAAGTTATTTTGCAAGTGGGGCTTTCAGCCCCGATTTCCCATCTATTTTATCTTCTGCTTTACCATATAAATCTTGCCGTTCTTTCTGGCGAAAAAGTGGAAACTGTGAGGGGAGTTAAAAAACACACTTCTTTTCTCCCTGTTATTGAAAATAGTGTCATATTTTCCCCTTTCCCCTTCCCCAATCACCACTGTTTCCGTGTCTCCATCAACAGCGGTATATGACGAGAATTTGCTATCGGAGCTGAACAGAGGTGGAGTTTTGATTGCATCGTACTTTTTCCCCTCTTTTCCATTCTCGACGACAAACAGCTTCCCGTTATTCCCTGCCACATAAATCACTTTTTTACTGTCAGGACTGAAACGGGCTACACAAAAAAACAGATTCCTGGATTTCATCTTCCATTTCGTGTTACAACTCGCTATATATCTTGGCGGATTATCATAAGACTCTTCAAGATTGTAAAGTATATTTCTTCCGTCTTTGCCCAGTGAAAGAATATATTCCGTTACGAAATCATATTTTTTGCTCTCTTTCCCATCGACCACCACAACAGCTTTATCTCCGGAAAGGGCGGTGTAAGTCGTCCGCTTGCTGTCGGGACTAAACATTACCGGCATAACTACCCTGTCGTATTTCTTTCCTTCTTTGCCGTTAATCACCGTAAAATACTTCCCGCCCATCACGGCCATATATGCCATTCTCTTATTATCGGGGCTTATTATTTTGAATTTCACAAACATAAGATCATATTTTTTGCCTTCGATTCCATCAGTAACAAAAAACCATTTTCCCTTATCTCTCACCAGGCAGGCGAAACTTTTACTGTTTGCACTGAAACTGGGACTCAACTGCCCCACAAATACCAGGTCATATTTCTTCCCTTCTTTTCCGTCAACCACAGAAAAGTACCTGAAGCTCTTTGCTATTTCAGTGGGGTAAGCCAATTCCATCAGGAAACGGTTAAGCCTGAGAATATAGAATTTGTTTTTTGCTCTTTTTGCCATCTTTTTAAGAATGAATTTATTCATCCAGTCAGCTTTTAATTTTTTGAAAGATTTAACTTCGTAGAAGGATTTATTATCGAGAATCCTGTTTAATCCATATAGAATCGACTTCTTTGATTTCTTATCAATTGATTCACCCGGTTCCCAGGAATTAATGATGTATTTCGATTCGTTATCCAGGAAGTCCCACACCCTCCTGTCAACAGGATTATTATGCTCCTTCAGGCTTTTTAGAAGGCCGTTCCAGTCCAGGATGTCATTCCCACCCAGAAGGGGACCGGACTCAATCATTCCTGAATAGGCTACTCTACTGCAGTCGGGGCTGAAAAGTGGACCTCCAAAAAAGATATCGTCATATTCAGGGCCTTCTATACCGTCGATAACCGCCACCCATTTTCTTCCCTTCAGGGCGGAGTAAGCAATTCTTTTGCTGTCAGAGCTGAAATAGGGGAGAATATGCTTGTTAAGATGATTGTACATCTCGCTTTCTTTCCCATCTATTACAATGAATTCTTTATTATTACTGTGAACAATATAATACTCACGCTTGCCGTCAGGACTAAAGGTAATCGTGGTGATCCTGCCCCCGTATCTTTCCCCCTCTTTTCCATCAAGCACAACAAACTGCTGATCTCCATCTCCGGCTACGTAAGCTGTTTTTTTGTTGTCAGGGCTGAAAATCATGCTGCCTTTCTCAATGAATGCCTTCTCGTATCTATTGCCCTCTTTTCCGTCAATAACCGCAAACTGCTTCCCATCCTCCCCGGCAAAATAAATTACTCTCTCGCTGTTGGGGCTAAAGGCAATATAACCTTCAGCTCCTTTAAGAATGAGCTCATATTCCTTATTTTCTTTGCCGTCAATTACTACCAGTTCCTTACCGTTTTTCTTCATCACGAAAGCCCAATGCTTACCGTCCGGGCTTATAGTCATCGATTCCGGTATCCATGAGGTTGGGGTTATCTCGGCAATAAGTGTTTGAGTTACTTCTCTTTCTTCTGCATAAACTGCCGGAGAAAAGCAGCAGAACAGGAAAAGAAATATCATGAATAATACAACAATTTTTTTATTGACCATTTGAGCGCATCTCCTTTTCTGATATTGAGAGTATCCGGATATATGGGGGTTGTCCAAAATTGAAACGCAATAGATTAGCGGGTCTGAAGACCCGCGCTACGTGGATAAAATAACATCAAAGTTTCTCTTCCACTAAATATACCAAATCGTTTTCTATTACATAGTACCTGAAACTATTGGGAGAATCAAACGTGATTTTTCCTCCTTCCCGGGTAATTATTCCATGGTATTTATTCATTTCTTTTCCGTCTGCAACGACAAATTGCTTACCGACATTCCGGACAACATAAGCGAAATGTTTTCCATCGGAGCTGAAAACGGGTAAGGTTATTATGTTGTCGTATTTTTTTTGTTCTTTGCCGTCGATTACTGCAAATTGCCTGTCACCTTTTTTTGCCACATAAGCTGTCCGCTTGCCGTCCGGACTAAAGACCACGGCATTTTTGCTGAATCGGGCAGTATTTTGACCAATTTTGGCAGTTATCGAAAACATTTTTCCACTATCTTCTCCTACATACACCAGACGCTTGGCATCTAGTCCCAGAATGCTAATTTCTTTAAGAATACGATCATACTTCTTCCCTTCTTTTCCATCTATTACAACAAACTGGGTCTCCCCTTCCTGAACGGCGTATGCCATCCTTTTCCCATCGAGGCTGAAGTCGGGGTAAGTTCCCACCGAATCGTATTTCTTTCCTTCTTTTCCGTCAAATACAACGAATTCTTTCTTTCCCTCTCCCGCGACATAAGCCAATCCCTTGCTCACGGGATTGAAAATAAGGTTCTCCGCAATTTTATCGTATCTTTTCATCGGGACATCATCGACAGCTACATAATACTTGCTCCCATCCTTCACAACATAGTACACTTTCTGATTGTCGGAGTCGAAAACAAGACTGTTTTCATTTATGAAAAAGGGAGCATCCACCAGCTCTTTTGAAAAAATAGCATTTATCAGTCGCCGCTGAAACATACCTTTTTTTATCTTGCCAAATTTCGACTGGCTGGGAAATTTCCAACTCATCCAAATACTCATCATCTTTACATGTTTCGGAAGTTTTACATTGGCAAAGACTTGTTGAACATAAAAATCTTTACTGTTGACAATATTATTCATTCCGTTAATAATCCTGGATTTCGATTTTTCATCAAGAGACTGTCCCGGCTTCCAGGCATTAATTATCTTCTTACTTTTTGGATCAAGAAATTTCCATATTCTTTTTACGGGAGGAGTCTTATGCTCTTTCATTCGCTTTAAAAAAGGCTTCCATTGGAGAATACTCTTCTCGTCAAAATGGTAAGGTTTATGATGTTTCTTGACGGGTTTTTCATCCACAAAAACAGACGTATATCGACCCAAAGAATCCAGATTCAGCCCTACGAAAGCGACTTTCTTGCTGTCCGGACTGAAAACTGCCCATATATTGATATTAACATATTTATTTCCCTTTTTGCCGTCTATTACTGGAATCGAACACTGACTTTTCATTGCAAAATAAACTACCCTTTTACTGTCAGGGCTGAAGAAGTAGCGACCTATGAGTACAGGATACTTTCCCTCCTCTTTCCCGTCAACTACAAGAGTCCAAAAACCGCCTTCTGTTTTAGCGGAATAAGCTATTCTTTTACTGTCGGGGCTGAAAATCACAAGATTTCTCCCGATGTCGACGTACTCCTTCCCTTCTTTTCCATCCACCACAACTACTTTATTATTGCCTTTTCGGGCTACATAGGCTGTATGCTTCCCGTCGGGACTGAACCAAATGTGCTTCCCAAGAATCTCATAATAATAGCCCTGTTTCTTGCCGTCTATAACCGCATACTCTCCGTTCTTATCCTTTGCTATATATCCCGTGTGGGTGTTGTCAGGACTTACTATAAAAGAACCTTCCATGCTTGAGTAAGTATCAGTTTTAGAGATAAGTTTACCAGGCACTTTCTTTCCCGGACTCTCCCCGGGAGAAAACTCTACAGAAGGAGGCCCTGTGGGACGAGATTCAAAAGGCTTTTCCCGGGTGCAACCCGTGATGCAGAAATAAAATGTACAGATCACAAAACATAAAATAGCGATTCTCTTGGTTAACATTTTATAAACCTCCTATCCATTTTTAGAAGACTAAAAAAAAGGTATGTATTCAGACCCATCCTGCAGAAGAGGTTTCCCAACCCCGATTTTATGCCATTTCCAGGCTGGTCGGGAGACCAGACTCTACCCAAATAGTAGGGTGATCTGAATAATTACAAATAAAGTTACTCTTTCCTATTGTCCTCACCTGTGGTTTCATTAACATCCTTTTTTATCTTCTCTTCAATCAGATATATATCATTATCCTTTAATGCAAGATAATGTAACTCATCCGATGAATCGAATACAATTCTTCCTTCTCCGCCATTGATAATCGAATTAAATTTCTTCATCCGGTGCCCATTTATCACCACAAATTCCATTCCCTCATCCCGGGCGGCATAAGCTGTGGTACTGCCGTCGGGGCTAAAAACAGGCGGAAGTACTATCTTGTCATATTTCTTCCCCTCTTTTGCGTCAATTACAACAAACTCCTTATTTCCATCTCTTGCTGCATATGCCGAATGTTTGCCATCGGCGCTGAAGGCGATCACTTCTCTGGTTGTTGTCCGAACTCTTCCCATCTTTTTCCATTCGTTTATTTTTTTGACAGAATCCTTTTCAGTTATAGCTCTATAGTGATTCTGCATACTGTCAGTTCTGAAAACGGTCAGATTCATAAGGATGCAATCATGCTTCTCTCCCTCTTTACCGTCCAATACCATGAACTGTTTGCCGTTCTCAGTAGCGCTATAAGCAATATGCCTGCTGTCGGGACTGTACCTGGGAGTTGAATCGATCGAATCATACTTCTTACCCTCGACTCCATCAACCACCAGGAATTGTTTCTTTCCTTCCGTTGCAATATAATAGAGATGCCTGCTGTCAGGACTGAACCCCGGGGGGCCTATATCATCATAGATCTTGCCGCTTTTTCCATCAAACATCATTACCCATTTCCTGCCGGATCGTGCTTCATAGGCAATATGTTTGCTATCTGGACTGAAGGTCATATTATACTTGGAATAATAAACCCGGTTTTTTTCTATTTCCTTCGGAAAAATGGCTTCAAGCATGAGACGGTTGAGAAAATACTCTTTCAATTTAGGCATCGGCTTCAACGCCAGTCCAAAGCTCAGGATATCTCTGTATTTTTCATCCAGCTCCACATCGAAAAATACCTTTGGTTCGTAAAAATCCTTCTTTTTAATAACCTCATTCAACCTGGAAATAATTATGGATTTTGACTTTTTATCCAGAGACTGCCCCGGCTCCCAATTACTTATTATTTCCTTGCTTTCCCGGTTGAGATATTTCCACAACCGCTTCGTTTTCGTATTATAACGTCCGGATGTTTTCATAAGGAAACTGTTCCAATCCAGGATGCTGTTCTCATCAAGAAACGGAGAAGCTTCAAACTTCTTTTGTTTTTTTCCGTCCACCAACGCATACATAATAGTACCCTTTCTTACCATATATGCCAGCCTCTTGCTGTCGGGACTGAAAAAGAAACGACCCCGGACAACACTGATTCCTTTGTCCCACTTCTCTTTTCCATTCATGACCAGCACTCGCCTTTTGTGCCAAAGCTTTTCTTTGTCCGCACAATAAGCTGTGTTCTTACTGTCAGGAGAAAAGAATACATAGCCTTTCAGGATAAAATAAAAATCCCTGCCCTCTTTTCCGTCTATTACTGCAACCTCTTTATCCTTCTTTTTTACAACATAGGCTGTTCTCTTACTGTTGGGACTGAAAGTTACAGCATCCCTGAAGATTCTTTTATATTCCTTTCCCTCTTTTCCATCCACCACAGCAATCTTATTATTGCCCTTTTGGGCAATGTAAGCCACACGCTTGCTGTCAGGACTGAAGCCGACCTTGGCAATTATCGGATTGACATCATACTCTTTACCCTTTTTTCCATCAACCACCGCCGACTCAACATCATCACCCTTCAGGAAATAAGCTACCCGCCTGCAATCCGGACTTATTGAATATTGAGAAGTTTCCATATTTTCAGGCTTCGTCCAGGCATTGCATATGCGCTTCAAACTGGTTGTAGTATAATCACTACCTTCGTTTTCATCGGGAGACTCGGTCTTATCCACCAAAACAGGCTTGCCGGGTTCTTTCGTCCTGGTCACATTCATCCGCCACATAACGAAACCAAACAAACAGATAACTATCACTATAAAGAATATTATTATTTTTTTATTTCCGGACATTATTGTATTTGTTCCCTTCTCTTATCGATAGAAAAATTCATTTCACAACTTTAACCCTCATATCCCTATGGCTTCGTTGCCTCTTCCACAAGGTAAATATTATTCCTTTCTCTTACAAGATAACGGAGAGAATCGGGTGGTGAATCAAAAACAACTCTTCCCCCGCCTATAGTTATAACATCATCAAATTTTCTCATCTCTTTCCCATTGAGCACTACAAATTCCCGGCAATTTTCCCGGACAACGTAAGCTATATACTTACCGTCAGAGCTAAAAACGGGGAAAGTCAGGATTCTATCATATTTTTTCTGTTCTTCTCCATCAACCACAATAAATTCTTTGCCGTTCTCCGCCGCTGCATAAACCGTATGACTGCCGTCCGGACTGAAAACCACCGCATTCTTGGTAAGGTGCAGGACTTTATCATCCCTTTCACAGCAGATCGAAAATTCTTCCCCTCTTTCCTTCACTACACGGACTTCACGCTTGCAGTTTGTTTGAATAACGACACTTTCCTTGACGAGATCGCTATATTTCTTCCCTTCTTTTCCATTTATTACAATAAACTGTTTGTCACCTTCCCGGGCGGCGTAAGCTATAGTCTTGCCGTCGGGACTAAACAGGGGATTGGACCCGATAGCATCGTATTTCTTTTCCTCTTTCCCGTCAACGACCACAACCTCTTTTTTTCCTTCCTTTGCAACGTAAGCTATATGCTTGCTGTCCCGGCTGAAGGTCGGCAAAGTTCCGATATCCTCATACTTCTCATGTTCCTTTCCATCCACATCCACAAACCACTTGCCCAATTTGAATAAATAAGCCAGCCTTTTGCTGTCAGGGCTAAAAATAAGACCATACTCTTTTGAGTCGATATATAAACTTGCTATTTCCCCGGGAAAAACACGATAAAGTAACTGGCGGTTGAAATGAGTTATTCTTAACTCGCTTAATCTATCTACTCTTGCCCAGACCTGTTTTTTGACTAGAGTATGATAAAATTTGATTCCTTCAAAATCCTTCTTTCTGTAAAAATTCTTCTTCCTTATGACTTCATTTAAACCGTTTAATACTGTTGACTTCAGCTTCTTGTCCGGAGTTTGCCCCGGCTGCCAGGCATTAATGGCGTCTTTGCTTTTCTTATCAAGAATATCCCATACTCTTTTCACCGGAAGCGAGTCATGTTTTTTTAACTTTTTTAGGAGCTCATTCCATTTTAATATAGAATTCTTATTAAGAAAAAATGAAACTTTGTATTTTCTTATCTTCTTGCCGTCCAGGATTACGGATTTGTAGTCCATCCCCCTTGCAAAATAGGCTGTCCTTTTACTATCGGGACTCAAAGTAATCTTTTGTCTCACTCCGGCAAAATCTCCCAGTTCTTTCCCATTGATAACAGGGTGCATGTATTTTATATCCCTGGATATATAAATTACTTTTTTACTGTCAGGACTGAAAGAAATATCTCCAACAATACCATAAAGTTCTTTTCCTTCCTTCCCATCCACCACTGCAGCCCATTTATTCTTTTCCTTCACCGCAGCATAAGCTGTTCTGCTGCTGTCCGGGCTAAAATAGACATATTCTCTGGAAATTGCTGAATATTTCTTGCCCACCTTACCATCTATTACTGCGAATTCTCCCTTGTCTTCCTTTACTATGTAAGCCACCCGTTTGCTATCGGGGCTGAAGATGATTTCGCAATTTATCAGATGCTCCTTATATTCTTTTCCTTTCTTGTCATTCACAATCACATATTGTTTGCCATCCCTTTTTTCCCAGAAAGCTACCCGCCTGTTGTCAGGACTTATGGTCAAAGTATGCATCATAAAGGAATGCGGACCTATTGTGGCGATAAGTTTGCCCGGAGGGGATTCATTAGGACTCTTGCTCCAGTTTTTATCCATCGGCACCGGAGAGCTCACAGGATTTTCAGTTGGTTTCCCCCGGGTTTGCACCCAGAATATTATGCCACCGCAAAGGACTAATATTATCATCAATAATAACGCAATTTTCTTTCCCGACATTTAAACACCATTCCTCTGTAAGTCTGTAAGATTGATAGTTATTCAGCTCCCTTTTATTGGAGACGGAATACTCCCCTCATATCTCTTGCACAGTTTTAATTTGACAAGCAATTCGTCATATAAATATGAAGTTCCTCTTCTATCATCCCACCGGGGAACCTCGATTGTCCGCCAAGATCTGAATTGAACTGTATTCGATAAGTAGCTTCTATAAGACCTCAATAACTCTTAAAAAGCAAAGCAGGCAAGACGGTTTCTGTGCATAAGATTCATCCTTTTAAAAATGAAGGCAAGGTCTAAAAATCAAAATTAGGCTTTACGAAATCGCCCGGATCCCCGGAGTAAGACCAAAAAAGATCCTATTTCACGCAAGTCCTGCAACTTAATGCTTACAATAACAGTTTTTTATGCCAATATTTTATTGTAAACTTTATATTCTATAATTAATTCTAACGGAAAAAGTGGCGAATTAATAAAGATGTCGGTCAAGAGCAAGAATAAATTACTCATTTCAATAATATTTCTTTTTCTCATATTTTGTTTGTTTCCAGTAAAGTCTGGTTCAAATACGACATCCTTCAACAGATTGACGAGACAAAGAGAAAACTGAGCGGGGTTGATAAAATAACAGGTTACGAGTATAATAAAAACGGCGACCTCATCAAAGTAACCGACGCACGGGGTAACTCCACCGAGTTCCAGTATGACAATGCGGGCAATATCAAAAAGATCGAATACCCCGACAATACATCCGAGACATTCCAATACGACGGCTCCGGGAATCTTGTTGAGCATACCGACGGTGAGGGCAAGATGACCCATTTC
>JAIORV010000123.1 GCA_021107945.1 Vulcanimicrobiota bacterium
CTTTTCCGCCCTTCTGGACAACCTTATCGCTACCGCTACCGGTGCTCGCTACCTGGGTGTCGTTACCTTTTCCACCATTCTGATAAACCTTGTCAGCTCCACTGCCGGTATATGCCTTCTGGGTGTCGTTACCTTTTCCACCGTTCTGATAGACCCTGTCATTTCCGCTACCGGTATATGCTTTTTGGGTGTCGTGACCTTTTCCGCCCTTCTGGACAACCTTATCGCTACCGCTACCGGTGCTCGCTACCTGGGTGTCGTTACCTTTTCCACCATTCTGATAGACCCTGTCAGCTCCTCTGCCGGTATATGCCACCTGCTTGTCGTGACCTTTTCCGCCCTTCTGATAGACCCTGTCATTTCCACTGCCGGTATATGCCTTCTGGGTGTCGTTACCTTTCCCGCCATTCTGGTAAACCTTGTCGTGACCGCCCCTGGTGCTCGCTACCTGATAGTCATCACCTTTTCCGCCCTTCTGGAAGACCTTGTCATTTCCATGTCCGGTTTTTGCAATCTGTATGTCGTCCCATCTTGTACCTCTTTGTGAGATATGCCGACCATGAGGTTTGTGGTACGGATGCGGCTTCGGCTCCGGATGCGGATGCGGCTCCGGATGCGGATGCGGCAACGGGTGCGGATGCTCCGGACGGTGATGACCATGAGGCCTGGGTAAAGGCCTGCGATGAGGAACATCGGGTGGAAGACCCGGATAAGGGGTCGGTTGTGGATTGTTGTAAGGGGGCATCTGATGCGGACAATTCTGTCTCTGTCCCTGTCCCTGTCCATTCCTGCCCTGACCCATTCTTTGCATCATCATCATCATCTGCATCATCTGCATCTGTTGCATCATCTGTTGCATCATTTGTTGCATCATCATCTGCGGCTGCATCATGGATGACATGGATCCTCCCATCATTCCTGGAAAACCTCCGCCATAATTCATTCCCGACATTCCCGACATTCCCGACATTCCGCCCATCATCGGGCCCATTAACATTCCAGCGCCTGACTGCATTCCACCTGCAGACATACCAAACTGGGCGTTCATTCCAAAATTCATCCCGCTCATCATTTGATTGGGATTCATCCCCATTGACATTACTCCAAACATGTATATACCTCCTTAATATAAATAAAACGATAGTTAATCTTTACACTATTATCACGCATGAAAACGAGTTTGTCTATATCAAAACAGGAAATATTTGAAATATTTATAAATTAAATTACTAATATATACAAAAAAAATTACATGTTATAATCATGCTTCTGTTTGGGAGGGAAAAAATAAAAAAGGATTAATCTGATAATCGGGTGCTAATAATAATTCGTGGAGGAAAGATATAATGCAGGATTACAATGAAGAAATAAAACAACATGAACTCCTGATTAGAACTATTCAAGAAGTGATAGATGGGTCAGTAACATTTGATCAGTTGATGGAATTAATCGAGAACAGAGAAAAACAGATCGATGAATTGAAGCAATCTTTCGGCGATTTTGTCAATATGGAAGAACCTGCCGTCAAACAAATATGCCAGGAGTCAATCAGTAAAGTTGAATATTGTATTGACGATTATCTTTTCCTTTTGGACGAATTGTCTTCATTCGCCGCAGATTTTGATAAATTGGCACTTCAAGCTGAGGTGGAAAAATTGGATGAAATATATAATCGCCTCAACCTTGCATTATTGACATACCGCAATGATGTATGGATTGTAAGAGGTCCAACGACACATGGTGGAATCAATATGTTGATTAATACAATTGCAAGATTGCTTCAGGAGGAGAAAATTGACGATGAATTCAGAAATGAAATCAATATGGAGATTTCAATGGCGGAAAATGCTCTCCAGCATCTTGCGGAATCTGAATCAAATTTCTTCAACGACAATATCAAAACTTTTTATCAAGATTACCTTAAAGAGTTGAAGAAATTCGGTGACCACTTCAAAATCGGTAAGGAAGAAGAAGAAAAAATCAAACAAAAAGAAGCAGAAAAGATGAAAGAGGATTTGATCAAGCAGATGCTGGGGCAAATTCCAAAGACGGGTGAGGATAAAAAAGTAGAAATCATAAAGAAGAAAGAAATGCTTGACGATGCGGAAAAGATGAAAGAGGATTTGATCAAGCAGATGCTGGGGCAAATACCGAAGACGGGTGAGGATAAAAAAGAAATGCTCGATAAGATGAAAAAGAGGATCCAGGAGCTGGGGGAAAAGCATAAAAAGTTCGATGTGGATTATTATTATGTATCATTCTCATACGAACCCACGGAATTACCGATTGTTAACCTCCTGATAAGCACGGGTAAGGAAATGATAGCGGGAAGAGCCGAGAAAGGAATGTTTCAGTATTTCCTTGATGAACTCAGTCAGTTGTTTAATGGTGTGAAATACAAACTTGATTCAATTAACCTGGGAGTAAAACCATCATCGGGACTTGAAAGAGAAGAAGCTGATAAGGTTGCAGAAACAATGAAGAAAATTGAGCAAGCGCTTGACGGGTTCTATCAATTTCTTGAAAATGACGAAAAAGAAATCTATCTGAAAAGTGAGTCGGCCCTCGTAGAGGCATCAAAAGAATTTGCAAAGTCGATTGAGACAATGCAGCGACTCTCAGAAGACAGCGGGAAGATAACTTGCTTCAAATGTGGATTTAAAAATCTACCCGGAAGAATGACTTGCGCCACGTGCCGTGCACTTCTTCCAATGGTAGAACGGACAGAACATCAACCACAGATAGACATTATAGAAGGAGTTCAGACCGGTATGCCGCCCCGTCATGGTCCGCAGATGACGGTTTACATAAAAGAACTCCTCGAAAAAGGGCAGGGGCTTTTAGACGGAACAATGAAGCAGGATGAGTTTGAAAAAGTGCTGCATAAGATGGAGACAAGGTTGAAAGGCGCGTCAAAAGTGTCCGGTAAGATACCTGAAATCACGGATGGGATTATCAGGGAATTTGGAGAGGAAAAAGCGGGAAAGATGCAGGCAGCGCTCAAAGAGGCGTCACGGGAATACAGTAAGGGACTCACATCGTTTTCCATGGGACTTTCGTTTCTCAGATTTTTTATAAATAATGTCTCAGTTGAGAATTTTGAAAGGGCAAGAAAGACAATTATGGAGGGCGTTGAATCCCTGCAGAACTCACAGAGCTTCATTGAAAAAGAGTTTAGTAAATAGGGGAAAAGAGTTTTATAAATAAATAGGCGGAGGGCAATTGCCTTCCGCCTTTCGTATCTTTTAAGATCCTTTATATTCAACTCCGCACTTGCACTGAACTTGCCTGTCCTGAACTTGTTTCAGGGTCTCAGTGTCATCTGCGGTGAACAGTTACCTATCTTCCTCTTCCGGGTCCTCTGGACGGTGGTTTTCCCCGGTAATTTCTTCTCGAGGAGTCTCCTCTTGGATTATCTGACTTGGGAAGCAATGCCCTCTGTTTCTCAACTTCAGGCTTTTTTAGATTGATTCTTCCCAGGGAGTCAATCTCGGCTATTTGAACGGTTATAGCATCTCCAAAATTCAGAACATCTTTGACACTATTAACACGACCCACAGCGAGATCCGATATATGGATCATACCGTCTTTGCCGGGAAGGAACTCTATGAATGCGCCGAAGTCTGTAATTCTGACGACCTTGCCTTGATATATCTCGCCGACTTCGGGCTCTCTGATGATTTCCTGAATCATTGCTCTTGCTCTCTCGCCCATTTCCTGGTCAGTTGATGCGATATAGATAGAACCGTCGTTCTCAATGTCAATCTTAACACCGGTCTCTTCAATTATCTTGTTGACAATCTTGCCGCCGGGGCCTATTACAAGCCTGATCTTGTCGGGGTCAATCATCATTGTGAATATTCTGGGTGCGTAAGGTGACAACTCCGCTCTTGGTTCGGATATTGTCTCTTTCATTTTATCCAGAATGAACAACCTTGCTTCTTTCGCCTGTTGAAGTGATTTTTCCAACAGCTCTCTGTTAATTCCGTGTACCTTGATGTCCATCTGTAATGCCGTTATACCCTGTGTGGTTCCGGCCACCTTGAAATCCATCTTTCCGTAATGATCTTCCATTCCCTGGATGTCGGTAAGAATAACGGAATTCTCGCCTTTCATAATGAATCCGTTTGCAATTCCGGCAACGGGTCTTTTCAGAGGGACTCCGGCGTCCATTAGTGCAAGAGAGCTTGCGCATACGGAAGCCATTGAAGATGAGCCGTTTGATTCGAGTACTTCGGAAACCAGTCTCATTGCATACGGGAATTCATCCTCGTCCGGCAACATCGGCAACAATGCTCTTTCGGCCAGGCTGCCATGTCCGATTTCTCTTCTGCCCGGTCCTCTCATCATTTTTGTCTCACCCACGGAGAACGGCGGGAAGTTGTACTGATGTATGTATTTCTTGGAATCCTCTATCCCCAGTCCGTCCAATGTCTGTCCCTCACTCAGGGGCGCGAGTGTCACGCTTGTGAGAACCTGTGTCTGTCCTCTTGTGAAAAGTCCTGATCCATGTGTCCTTGGCAGGAGGCTGACACGGCTTGAGATGTGGCGAACCTCTTTTGAATTTCGACCGTCGGGTCTTATGTTTTCATCGACAATCATTTTCTGAAGCTCTATTTCTTCCATTTTTGTCATAGTTATACCGAAGTGCTTGCTCTTTTCATCTTTCAGAATTTCCAGAAGCCTGTCTTTATCTTCTATTTCCGTGCCTTCAAGTATCTCAATCGCATCGTCTTTGAGTCGATCAATCGCTTCGTTTCTCTCTTGTTTGTCAATAGTTCTCATTGCCACTGCGACTTTATCCTGAAGTTTCTCTATCATGAACTTTTCCAGTTCGGGATCTGCCTTCAAGAGATTTACTTTAATAGTAGGTTTACCCAATTTTTCTTTTATCTCGAGGATGATATCAACAATTTCCTTTATCTTTTCCTGTCCTACTTCAATAGCTTTTAAAACTTCTTCTTCGCCGACCTCGGATGCGCTGGCTTCTATCATCATTACGTTTTCGCGGGTTCCGGCAATGATAAGGCTCAACTTTGCATCCACCAATTGCTGAAATGTCGGATTAATAACATATTCATCGCCAATTAAAGCCACTCTGACTCCCGCAATGGGTCCGTCAAAGGGTATTCCTGAAATCGAGAGGGCTATGGATGCAGCGAGCATAGCAGGCATGTCGTGGTCATTCTCCTGATCTGCGGATAGAACCACACAGACCACCTGAACTTCGTTCCTCATTCCATCGGGAAACAGTGGACGAATCGGGCGGTCGATGAGTCTGGCGCATAATATTGCTTTTTCTGAAGGTCTTCCTTCTCTCTTGATGAATCCTCCGGGCATCTTGCCTGCGGCATACATTTTTTCCTCGTAATCAACAAAAAGTGGGAAAAAATTCATATCCCTTTCTCTTTTGGAGCAAGTCGCTGTAGCCAGGACAACCGTCTCACCATATTGAACCAGCGCAGAGCCGTTTGCCTGCTTGGCCATCTCCCCAACTTCTATCTTGAGTTTTCTACCCTCAAAATCCCTTTCAATCACCATTTTTTCAGTATTGGTGCCTTTCTCTTCTTTCTCTTTTGTAGTTTCCATTAATCACATTACTCCTTATATAATATTTATAAAACTCCGGAAAATTTTTGGATAAGTCTCAGGTGAATTTTATTGCGTCAGTTCCCTGTTTATTTCCCCCGGAATTCTATTTACATACAGTTGATATTCCTTTCACTGTTCCTGGTAATTATGGGAAATCGGAAAAATTTGAAGAAAATTCCCGATTTCCCATTTTTCGTATTTCTTGATTCGATCTGTTTCTCTTTGGTTTTGTATTTACTTACGCAGTCCCAATCTTTCGAGCATGCTCCTGTATCTCTGTATCTCCTTGTCCTTGAGATAATTCAAGAGTCTGCGTCTCTGACCCACCATCATGAGAAGTCCCCTGCGTGAATGATGATCTTTTTTGTGAATTTTCAGGTGCTCCGTAAGGTGGTTAATCCTGTGAGTAAGTAAAGCAATCTGGACCTCCGGTGATCCGGTATCGCTCTCGCTCAGTCGAAATTTCTCGACAATTTCTTTTTTCTTTTCCTTTGTAATTGCTGGCATAACAAAAAAAACTCCTTTCGTTTCATTTAATCCTGTTTCCGCGTAGCCGTCGGAGTAATCGGACAACTCAGAACAGGCTTATTTATCGTATAATGATAACATAAGAAATTTATTTTGTAAACGTCTATAGGCGGTATAATTATGAATTCACAATAAACAGGGAGTTTCAATTGAATTACTGCTTAGAAAAGAGGATTGCTATTTGATCCATAGAAAGCCCTGATGTTATGCATCCCTTTTACATAACCATTTTTTTACTTTAAAAAGTATGAGGGATCCCTTATGAGAAGGGTACTTATTTTTATATTGCTTTTTGTGATTATTTTCACAACACCTTGTGTTTTACACGCTGATGAGGAAAAAAACAGTCCTGTTGAATTCAAGGTGGATTTCAGATCAAGATATGAATCAAAAATCAATTTCAACTTCAACAGGAACAAGAATGACGATACATCATACATAGGATACAGTTGGAAGCTGGGTACATTATTCAGGCAAAAACACACATCCGAATATATCGAATTACACTATTCGAAAAAAGGTGTCAATCGCATGGATTCCATAGAGCTTTCTCAGGCATACCTGAATTATAATCCCACGAAAAGTTTCAATGCAAGAATTGGACGCCAAGAGTTAAATTTTGGCGGTAAAATAATGATTGCCTCGCCTCCCTGGTCAAATATCGGGAGAAGCTATGACGCTCTGAAATTGGGACTGAGAAATAAGAATTTTAAGGCAAAAGTTTTTGGAGCAAGGGTTACCAAATATCATTCTGATCCCGACGATCCACAGGAATATGTATATGGATTGTTCACAAATACAAGAATTTCGAAATTGAACTCAATAGATGCGTACCTTTTTCATAGGACAAAAGAAGAAAAAGGAGAGAGCAAATACCAGGGTGTATATGCAGGTGGACTGAGATACCATGGAAAGTCGAATAATTTCGATTACAGTCTGGAAGGAATCACCCAATTCGGCAAGGTGGGATCAAAAGATCAGAGATCTTATGGCTATTTCATCAATTGCGGATACAGGTTCCCTGTCAAGTGGAAACCGAGACTGGGAATACAATATAATTATGCTTCAGGTGACGGAAATCCTTACGATGATACAATAAAGACATTTGACACATTCTATGGCAAAAAACACCCGTTTTGTGGATATATGGATATAGTGGGAATGCGAAATATCAAAAACACCAGGTTATCGCTGGGTTTTTCACCTTTTCGTTATTTCAGGGGTGAAATAGACTATAATTTCTTCACGCTTGCCAACAGCAGGGATGCTTTGTATAATCTTCCGGGAAATAAAATATTTGAGGATCCCACAGGAGCGTGGGGAAATGATATAGGAAGAGAAATCGATTTTACAGCCCGATATATAACAGGAGATTTTACTTTGTTAAGCGGATGCTCAAAATTTTACCCCGGCTCGGCAATTAAAAAGATACAGGGCCAGGCAGACCCCGCAAGTTGGGTGTTCACCAGCCTGCAATACAAATTTGATTTTAAATGATGATATTATATTCTAAAATTCAGGGAGGTATATTTAAATGAAAAAGGTTTCAGTTATTCTCATTACGATACTGATGCTTATCATTCTGTCACAAGGTATATGTGCAAAAGAAGTTATATCTGTACATTGCGGTGCAGGCTTGAGCCCACCGATGGAAAAGATTGGAAAATTGTTCGAAAAGAAGTATAATTGCAAAGTGGAATATTCCTTCAAGGGATCGGGATGCCTCCTTGGAGATATCATTTTTTCGAGACGCGGGGATCTATACATTCCCGGTGAGATGTTTTTTATGAAACAAGCTGTGAAACGAGGATTCATAAAAAAATATAAAAAAGTGGGATTCTGGCAAACGGTAATTATAACACCGAGAAATAATTCCAAAAAGATCAAAACCCTGTTTGACCTGGCAAAACCCGGAATGAAAGTGGGACTGGGAGACGAGAAAGGAGTTGCTGTAGGCAAAGCCTCCTGCTATGTTCTGAAAAAGGCAGGAATCTATGATAAGGTAAAGAAAAATCAGGTGATGGCGTGCCTCACGGTTAACGAGCTTGGTGTTGGTGTCGAACTGGGACACCTTGATGCCGCAATAGTCTGGACCAGTACTGCCTCTCTCCTGGGGAAAAAATGTCGTATTTTTCTTATCCCTGAAAAATACAGCAAAACAACCGAGGTTCCCATGGGAATTCTTACATTTGCGAAAAATCCCCGTCTGGCGGAAAAATTCCTTGAATTCGTTGTCACATCAAAAGAAGCGAAGAGAGTATTTCGCCAAAACGGATACTCCACCAATATAGACGAGCTACAGAAGGATCTGAAAAGACTTGAAAAAAATAACAGATAACACACCGGACAAACCAAGAGGAGGCGGAAAAGGGAGCGAGTCGGCTTTTAAAGTAGGTTTCCTGATCATTTTCCTTGCCTATATTGCAGGGCTTGTTATCCTCTTCCTCGCAACGATTCTTTTTATTGATTTTGCCACATTTAAAACTTGTGTTATGGACCCCGAGATTCAATTCTCGGTGAAATTGAGTTTTATTACAGCTACAATTACTACTATCATTGTTATAATTATAGGGGTCCCCTCCGCCTATGCTCTATCTCGTTATAAGATCCCGGCAGGCACATTTGTGGATACAATCCTGGATCTACCGATAGTTCTACCTCCGCCGGTCGTCGGAATATGTCTTCTAATACTATTCAGACATCCAATTGTTAAGCAAATGGTGGCTACCACCGGGGTTGAGTTCGTCTATACACAACGGGGAATTATCCTGGCGCAATTTGCTATCGCATCGGCATTCGGCATCAGGGCGATGAAGGCGGCGTTCGACAGTATCAACCCCAGACTGGAGCAAGTAGCACGGACACTTGGATGCAACTCATTCCAAACATTTCTTCATGTCACACTTCCCCTTGCCAAGAACGGCTTGATAGCGGGAATTGTTATGACCTGGGCGCGTTCAATCGCGGAATTCGGTCCCATTCTGTTCTTTTGCGGGGCAACCCGGATGAAAACCGAGGTTATGCCGGTAGCCCTGTTTCTGAACCTCTCCATAGGAAATATCGAGATGACTGTCGCGATATGTATTGTAATGATGATGGTCTCGACAATAACGCTGATTATATTTAAGAAGCTTGGCGGAAAAGGATATCTGTGGTGATCTTATGATTAGGATTGAAAACCTCTATGCAGAGGCGGGAGAATTCAAGTTAATTAATATCAACCTCACCATAAAGAAAGGTGAGTATTTTGTGCTTCTGGGACCCACGGGAGCTGGAAAAACTGTGTTGATAGAATGCATTGCCGGGCTCCAGGAATCAAAAAAGGGCAGAGTAATATTGGAAGGCACGGATGTAACGGATTTTCTTCCGGAAAAGCGGCGAGTGGGTTTTTTGCCCCAGGATTATTCCCTTTTTCCCCATATGAATGTACGACAAAATATTGAATTTGCTCTCAAGATATCCAGGATACCTGCGGAAGAGATTAAAAGAAGAGTTGACAGCCTTATCGAACTCCTCCAGATAGTCCCGTTAATGGATCGAGATATTTTCACTCTCAGTGGGGGGGAGAAGCAGAGGATAGCGCTTGCAAGGGCGCTTGTTATGCGTCCCCAGGTAGTACTCCTGGATGAACCCCTCAGCGCGTTGGACGAGGGACTGAGAAGCTTTTTGTGCAAGGAATTGAAGAGGATTCAGAAAGAAACAGGATCCACGTTCATTCATATCTCTCATAACTTTGAAGAGGCAATCGATGTTGCAGACGACATAGGAATAATCCATGAGGGGAAAATTATGCAGGTGGGCAAGATGTTCGATATTATGCAGAATCCTGCAAATCTTTTTGTGGCGAAATTCCTGATGATGGAAAACATCTTCGAGGGAAAAGCGTTTAATAAAAACGGTCTGGCACGGGTACAAGTAGGAAATCTTAATTTATACTCCGCCAGCAAGAAAGAAGGCGAAGTATCCGCTGTTATCAGGCCTGATAATATCATTATATCCGGCAATGGCAAAGGGCATTTCCCGGAAAACACATTGACGGGAAAAGTAACAAATATATCTGAAAGAATAGGATTTATAAAGATAAATGTTGATGCAGGAATTCCATTTGTAATCTATTCAAACAAGCGGGAACTACAGGAAAAAGAAATAAAAGAAGGTCGGGAAATCCGATTTTCATTTGATCCGTCAAATATTCATATTCTTAAAGATTGATAAGTCCCCGGAGATATTTTTTTAAAATTCACCACAGAGGACATGAGGGCAAAGAGAATAAAAAAACACTTTGCGTTCTTTGCCTCTTTACGGTTAATTTTAACTCTCCGGATATTTATTCGCAGAACATAGCGAAGAGCCATCTATTTTATATATTATGACTTACGCAAAATGAGGAGTTAGCCCTGTCATTCTGAGCGATACACGAGAGAGTTACTTTAATCCGATGATTTTCTGAAGGACGGGATTTCCTTGATGTACGGGGATTCACATAGCGAAGAATCTCCTGAATGTTGTCCTGAGAGATCGCTATTCATGGATAGAGATCCTTCGCTGATTAATACATCGGAGGTATGCAAGCCCCGTTCCTGAGAAAGGTATGCCTATTAAAGTAAATTGATCGTTTTCCGCTCAGGATGACAAAATGCGTAAGTTCTATTATATGTATCCCCACGTGAACCAAGGCCTGTAACAACAAATAACCTATTGTTATAATCCTGAAAACGATGAAAACTTACTTCCAAAAAGGACTTCTTCGCCTGAAATAAAATTAATATACTAATAGAACGGATATCCAACTTATATTTTATATCCGTTGATTGGCTCAAAAAAATATCTAAGGAGGCGGGAAAATGAAACTCAAACATTTTGCTCTTATTACAATTTTATTGTTCGTGGGCGGTCTTCTATTGGCCGGCTGCGGTGGAGGGGGCGGCGGCAGCGACGGCGGCACTGTAACACCAACGCCAACACCAACGCCGACACAGGAGAATTCCAAGACGGTCGTTATGGCAATGACTGACACTCTATCCCTTGGCTCAAACATAATGGATAACTCGGGATATGTGGGTGGCACATCCGATAAAAAAGCGGTAGTTGTGCCGACGGCCCCGACACAGCCCCCAACGATTCCATCCGGACCGGGCTACACAAGCGAGACTTACACATATACATACGGAGATTTGTCATCTACGGTGACAATGTATGTCTTCAGTGATCTAAAGCTTGAATGGACCGAATCGGAAACTTACCAGGGAAGCACTATATCAAAGGGTTATTACGTGACATCAGCTCCGGTAACGGACGGTAGTACAACCACAAGGACATTCTCATTCAGCCGCTGGACACAGAACGATACTGTTCTGGTCTCTTATGGTGAGGGAACCGCCCTGTATGACCTGACAACAGGGGTGCTCGATTTGGCAGGCACTCAGGTTATAAAGACGGCTAACGAGCAAGTGGCATATTCAGTGGCCTTTGAAAGGACTTCCACAGGCGCGGTCTCAGGAAGCATGGAATTCAGCAACGGTGCAACGGCAACATATACCAGAACGGCTTTGGATGAAAGCGCCACAACATCAAGTGACGCATATTTCACCTCGACGGCAGTCGTCCAGGGCGTGTTGGTTAATATGACAGTTGAGAGAACAGTATATGGGGACAGCTCCCAGATGATTACCAAAACGGGAACACTGTTTACATCCACATTTGACTTCAACGCCGACGGCTCCGGAAGCGGTACGATTGTAAACAATACTACTCAGGCGACAAATACAATTGTCTGGGATTCCACAGGATCGGGAACCCTGACAAGACCTGACAACACAACTTATAGTTTCTATGTTCCGATTCCGTATGTATTCAGGTATTAAAAGAAGTCAGAATAAATTCACGAGAATATAATGCAACATTTAGCCTCTCCCTTCCGGGAGAGGCTTCCCTAAATCTGTGGGCTTTGTGTCCTCTGCGATGAATAAAAAAACTATTCAGACCTCTCACTGCAGGCTAATTTTTATATACATTTACATGGAAATGGATGTGATATTTAAAGTGCATTGACAATAATGCAACTATTAATTTTTGAACAACACTGCAATTGTCTTTTAGAACAACACCACAATTGTTTTTTAGAATAACACCGCAATTGTCTTTTAGAACAACACCACAATTTATTGTGGTGGAGAGAGAATGGCTTAACCACGCCGTTTTAGCCTCTTCAGAGGCTTCTATCCTCGATTTTATATCATTTCCAAACCGGTCGGGAGACCAGCCTCCACCCAAATCCTGGGGTGGTCTGAATGAATACTACAAATCAATACTCACGAAGATAAGAGGGGGAAATATGAAGAAAAATATAATGCTGTCAATTCTTTTCATTCTGATATGTTTTTCCATATCAATCGCCGATGAGATCACAATATCGGCAGTGGGCGACGTGAACCCACAGATTCTCAAATCCGTCTCTAAAAAGCAATTGAACCGGATAAGGAATTTTCTGGGTGACTCCGATGTAATATTCGGCAACCTGGAATCCCCGATAACCACACATCCCGTCAGGACTTCCGGCAAGAAAAAGAAGGATATCAAAGAGAAAAAGGATTATGTATTTAAATCCGACCCGGCAACCGTCAATAGATTGGTCTATCTCGGTTTCAATGTGTTCGCCCTTGCAAATAATCATATGATGGATTACTGTGAAAAGGGACTAAATGATACTATTTATCTCTTGAACAGGCATAAAATAAAACATTGCGGGGCGGGGAAAAATATCAGCATTGCACAAACGCCCGTCATTATAAAGAAAAGAAATGTCAAAATCGCGTTCATTGCGTATTCCGAGATCGTACCTGTAAAATCAATAGCAACGGCAAACTACCCGGGAATCGCAGGGATTTCATACCCTCCCACCTCTTACGATTTCAACAATATTAAACGCTCCATAATATCTG
Organism: Vulcanimicrobiota bacterium; assembly: GCA_021107945.1. Classification (GTDB taxonomy): domain Bacteria; phylum Vulcanimicrobiota; class JAJTBE01; order JAJTBE01; family JAJTBE01; genus JAIORV01. Next base: position 13,062 of record JAIORV010000123.1, read on the forward strand.
CAAGGAAAAAAGGAGCGGATATCGTAATCGTCTCACTTCACTGGGGTAAGGAGAAAAGCTCGAAGATGGAGGAATATCAGGTCAAATTTACACGAAAAATACTGGATTCCGGGGCGGACTGCATAATAGGACACCATCCCCACATCCTCCGCTCAATTGAAACATATAAAGGAAAAATCATCGCCTACAGCCTGGGTAATTTTATATTCGGAACATACGGACCGACAATTGTCCTGAAGATAAAATTCAAAAGAGACAAAAACGGCAACTGGAAACAGAGCTGTTCCAGGAAGAAGATGTATGTGAGGAACGGCGTGCCGGAATAGACAAATTTGACAAAGCGAAGCATTTAAGCTATTTTCTGAAAATAGCCTGTATTACTTTTCACTTTTTCTCTCTAACCTGACTCCACCGATATCAACATATTTTTCGTGCAGCTCGATCGTTGGGTCGGTTTTTCCATCTGTATCCGTTTTACCCGACGATTCATCAGCATCCCTGAATTCAAGATTTTCTTTAGAGCCGATAAGAAGCGCTTCCTCGATGGTTTTCTCCGACTCTCCCTCCTTGCGGGGATGGAGGCAGTGAAGGTTGCCGTCCCAGCCTCCGAATACAAAATTTCCATTTTTTGTAACCGCATTTCTTTTGCCTATCTCATATTCATCTATTCCTGTCGGGAGGGTTCCTTCCCATGTTACTTTTCCGTCCATATCAAGCTTTGTCATCCTTACGGATCTCTGTGTGATATTCGTGCCTTTCTCCGGCGCGGTTAATAAATATATCTCCCCATTCACTATCTTGTGGTCGATATAATTATCACCAAAACGGTCTCTTTTCCAAAGAACTTTGCCTGTTTGGGAGTCAAATTTTACCATGCCGTGACTCCTGTAAAATCCGCTTTTCTCATCAATGGCAATTAACGACTTGCCATTTTCCGATAATTCAAAACGTTCAAAATCGCCCTTCTCGCCCCATATTTCTTTCGGCAACTTTCCCTTCGAAGAAAGCTTGCCTTTTTTTTGAAGATCAAGACATCTGATATTCCGATGATCATTTATATAGACTGATCCGTCATTACCAAATACCATATTCCGGGGATCCTCCAGACCCTTGAACTTTTTAAGTTTTTTCCCGTCGGGAGAAAATACCTGGATAACTCCTTTGCCGTCGTCAAGACTTCCCATGGCAACATATATATTCCCGTCGGGACTCCGGGCAATTTCATTCTCCATCACGGAATCAAATTTTTGCTTCCATTTCATCTTATTAGTTCCGGGATCCAGGGCAATCAGGTACCCGTTATCAAAATCCTTGTCGGAAACAAATACGTAATTGGCGGAATCGGTGCAGACAAAGTCCCTCATCTTCCCGAACGAGCTGTCTATGCCCGACAGGTCAACTTGATCCGTTTTTTTCAGTTTCTCATCATAAACATCGAACCTGGTTGAATTGAAATTGTAAATATAAGTTGTTTTTTTGTCCGGTGATTTGGCAAACTTAAATCCCTGGGCATCTCCGAAAGCTTTCACATCGGGAATCCCCACAACTCCCTTGTCGAAATCAACCAGGGCAGGCTTACCGTAATCCTGTCCGGCATGATTTTGCAGGGGAATCACAAGCATCTTGTTGCTGTCATCAGGCATGGGAATCTTGACAAAACAATTTGTTCTGCCCTCTCTCGTAAGTTTTGATTTCCATCCCGCGACATCGGGGGAAACCATTGGGGTGGTTGAAAGTTCCGATGTAATCTTGACCACTTCCGTTATCTTTTGAGAGTCTTCCCAGAATTTTTTCATTTCATCCCCACTGATATCCTTCATCTGCTTCTGCGAGGATCTGAATTCATCTTTTCCGGGAGAAACAGGTTTCCCTGATGGGGTGGATTGACTTTTTCTTCCCTTGAAAGGCTCCCCGGTAGGTAAATTGCCGATTTGTATATCCTTCATAGTGACCTATCCCCTTCTTAATTTTATATCAAGAAAAATTACATATATTTATCCAAGTTTACTATACCGGAGCAATTTGAGCAAGGAGAATCAAAATAATTTCTATTCCATGATAAATACAATATATATATGGCAATTACTTCATATACCTCATCTTTCCACCGAAATCCTCAGGCTCCAGCTCATAAAACTCCCTGATGATCTCATGTGAGTCACTCTTGTTGTCAATCACGAGAATTTTCATCAAGCTTTTTCCAGGGAGGATGAGATTATGCTCTGCAAATGATTTATCTCTATATTCAACAAGTTTTTCTTCCAGGGACTTAAATTTGAAATCCTCGGGCCACGTATATATAATCATAACTCTTGACGGGTTCTCCGATCGACCAATATTAACAGGCATTATTTGAAGATAAAGACTGTCGTTTTCATAGTGTTTCCGGGGGATATTCCGATATTTATGAATGCCCACATCAAATTCCCTTGAGGTAATCCAGTCAATAAATATAGGCTCCACCCACGGTCGAAACGGGGAGCGTAAACCGTAGGATTTAAAATAAACAATACACGTATCTTCAGGAATAACATCTTCTCTCATAATTTTGATCATCTCGGCAAAAATGGGTTTATCCGTATGTGGAGGTGGATGAATGTATTTCAAAGTAAGATCCCTTGTCGGTTTTCCGCCGATCTTATCGTAGTTGTACCCAACAAACCAACTGAAACATCCCAAAAAACAGACTGCGATAAAGACAACGCTGAGCGGGCAACGAATCCACGAAAATTTGATTCTCGGTATCCAGTAGCAGGCAAATATCGCGGAAAATACTGTAAGAGGAATGTAATACCTTTCATTTGTAACGGGGGTTGAAAATATCACAAATGTGGACACTAAAAATCCAAATAGGAGAATTTTTTGCTCTCTTGTCTTTCTCAGAAAAGGAAATGCTAATAATCCGATAATGAGGAAGAATGTCAAAAATCTGCCCTGGAAGAAGTCCATATATTGCCTGAGCGATTCAATGAGACTCCTTTTTTCTTCCATATGCCCCACAAACGCGCTCATTTTTATGCTCTCGTATATCTCAAAAACATGCATCCCATAATAATGCCAGACCAGTATCATGCAAATTAGAATTCCCACGGAAAAATTCCTGACTCTCTCATCCAGGTCTAATTTGCCCGCAAGGAAAATCCCGGCAATGAAGACTCCGATGAATAGCGCATAAAATAATATAAAACCTCCCTGGCCGGATCTCACTGCCCTTTGAATTGCATCCCTGAAAGGTTGAGAGTTTGACAAATAAAGACTGGAAGCGAATATGATTAAAAGGGAAAAAATTACAAGTATAAATTTTGTGCGGGTCTTACGATCCTTTAATTGATCGTATGCAAAAAAAGCGAAGACAGCGGCAAAAGGCGCCGACAGATATTGCACCGCGGAAGTCTTGGTCAGGAGAGCAAGTCCCAGAGAGATAAAAAATAGTATTGTCCATAATTTTTCCCGGAAATATCCCGATTTGAATAACAGGAAAATTGATAGCGATATCATTGCGGCGAGGGGGAAATCCAGTATATATAAATGGGTTGAAAGCGCAACAAGAGGGGGCGACAGAACCGCAAGTCCCGCAAGAAATCCGACATCCCTGCTAAACAACAAGCTTCCTGTAAAATATGTTGAAAATATGATGATTAGATAAAAAAACAGGAAACTTGATATTGCTGTTATTTTACTCTTGCCGAATAGTATATAAAAAATAAGCGTATCCAGATAAACCAGCGGGGGAAACGTCGACATTAACCGATCCTGAAATATCAGTCTTATCCAGTCGCCGTTTGTATAGGCAATATGGTAATACTGGCTCTTGACAAGATGGACTATCTCGTCGTTAAGATGCTCCGCAAGATTGTCTCCTTCTATGGACAGGTAACTATAATTTGAAAATACAAGTAAAAGTAGAAAAAAAACAAGAAGAGAGGGGAAAATATATTTCTTATAATTTCCCCCGGCTTTCATAGTTATATTTATCTGAGTTTCTTCATTTTTATCCATTTGTTAGATGTTTATGGCTTTTTTGCGAATAATGTCTCAATATCGCCGCCGAGGGCAACTACTCTTCCAGGCGGAGAGGTGTCTCGCTGTGAAAGATTTCAGAGAGATGGTATGCTCACGGGTTTTTGAATGAGAACGGGATACTTGCCGGCATGAGTAAAATATTGATATTTAAAGAGCCTCATTTATTTGCTTCTTTGAGATAGATTAATATCCTCTTGAAAAATAATGATATTATCATCCTGAATAAGAAGGATTATAGAGGAATTCACCATTCTTATTATGAATAATTAGACCCGGAGGGAAGCCTGAGATGAAGAAGAAAGTAATGATTTTTGCTGGTGAAGCATCTGGAGACCTTCAGGGCGCGCGCCTTGCCCGTGCTCTGAAGCGTTTTGACAATACAATCCAATTCAGCGGTGTGGGTGGAGTGAAAATGAAGGAGGAGGGAATAGATATTCTCTTCGACTCCACCACTTTTGGTGTTATCGGAGCAATAGAGGGACTTTTGAAATTGCCGGTTCTCATAAATCTTTACAACAAGACCAAAAAAGCTCTTGCTGAAACAAACCCTGATCTTGTGGTTTTTATTGATACTCCCGCCTTCAATATGCGCCTTGCCCGCTTGACGGGAGAAAAGGGAATAAAGTCCGTCTATTATTTTCCTCCTTCGGGATGGTCGGGAAGTGTAAAGAGGGCAAGGGAAATCGCCGATACAGTTGACAGCGTAATAACCACATTCAAGTTCACAGCGGATACATATAAGCGCGGTAACATCGAGCACCAATTTTTTGGGCATCCTCTTATAGATGTTATCGATGAGATAACGGGGGAGAAGGAGAAAACGCTTGACGAGCTGGGACTGGAGCCGGGGCGCAGGTATATCGCCCTTTTGCCGGGAAGCAGATCCCAGGAGATTCACTATGTACTACCGATTTTGCTTGAATCGGCAGCCAAACTCCATAAAAAAATCAAGGATCTTTATTTTCTCATTCCCGTGGCGTCGCCCCTCCTGAGAGAAAAAATCGAGAAAAAAGTTAAAAATATTGATATCCCGGTAAAATTATATTCAGGTATGGCAACCAAAATAATGTCCATATCCGATCTTGTAATTATGGCTTCCGGAAGTGCCGCTCTTGAAGCGTCGGTTCTGGAAGTACCGATGATTATCACATACAAGCTCAGGTGGCTGGACTGGAAGATTATCAAGAGGTTTGTAAAACTCAAATGGTGCGGGCTTCCAAACCTCATCCTGGAAAAAGAAGTTGTTCCTGAGCTTCTTCAGGAGCAGGCAACTCCTGAAAATATTTGCAAATGGGCGGAGGATCTTCTTCTGGATAAAGAGAAAAGGAGTAAAATGATAGATAACTTGAAAGAAGTTAATAAATCTCTTGGTAAGCCCGGGGTTGCCGATAGGGTTGCCCGGCATATCTGGGAGACAATTTTAAAATGAGTATAAGTGAAGTTGACATAGTAATAATAACGAACAGCCCCGGCGAGTTGACATCCTGGGCCCGGATTGTAACGGACAGCCTCAAGGCAAAAGTGCCGAATGCTCGGGTTGTAATAGTCCTTGTGCCTTGTCCTTATGCCACTGGAAGAGAGGAGACAATAGCAAATAGTTACCCTTCGGTTGATAAGGTATTTTCTCCTGGAGATTTCCTGAAATTTTTCCTCCTTGGCAAAACTCCGGACAAATTCAGCTTTGCCAAAAAAGGAATAGTGGTTTTTCTCGGCGGTGATTTCTGGCACGCAGCCGGGATGGCATGGAAATTGAAATTCCCCGCTATAGCCTATACCGCCCGTTCAAATTCAGGTTGGAACAAGCATTTTAAATATATTTTCTGCCCCGATGAGAGAATTCGCAAAGGTCTTTTAAAACTCGGTGTGCCGGATAATAAAATCAAAGTCATCGGCAATCTCATTGTTGAGGGAGTCAAACCCCGCTGCACAAAAGAAGAGGGACTTTTAAAGTGGGATATGAATCCGAAAAGGTTTACAATCGGCATCCTTCCCGGCAGCAGGATCTATCATATGCAGGATTCCCTTCCGGTATTTCTCAAGGTTGTCGAGGAGACACTTGAAGAAGAGCCTGATGTTCAATTTCTTGTGGGTTTGTCGCCATTTCTTGATATGGAAGAGCTTGTAAGCTGCATAAAGCATCCAAACTCTCCAATAAAGGGCGTTCCCGCCACTATTACCAATTCGGGAGCGGGTCTAAAAATACTTACAAACGGTGGGGCTTCAATTCCCATACTTCAGTCCCTTCAATATGATCTGATGAATATGGCGGATCTTGTTATCACCATCCCCGGCACAAATACCGCCGAGTGTGCATATCTGGGGCGCCCGATGGTTGTCGTTTCATCCTGGAAAGCAAGGATCCCCAGGGGAGGTCTGGGATTTTTCATGAATGCTCTTCCAATGGGAAATTTGAGAAAACGGATATATGAAAAAATTCTGGATCGGATTAAATTCACAGCTCTTCCCAATATGATCGCTCAACGTAAAATAGTCCCCGAGGTTATTGTTAACAATGATGCCAGCGAGATAACCAGTGTTGTTCTGGAGCTTATGCGGGACAAAAAGAGAAGAGAAAAAATTTCTAAAGAGTTAAAAGAGGTTATGGGCGAATCAGGCGCCGCCGACACGATGACCGATATGATTCTACAAATAATCAATGAAACGGAGGTAAAGGGTTGAAAAGAAGTCGGAGGTCGGAGGTCAGAGGTCAGAGGTCAGAGGTCAGAGGTCAGAGGTCAGAGGTCAGAGGTC
>JAIORV010000072.1 GCA_021107945.1 Vulcanimicrobiota bacterium
AATATTTACCAATGGCGGCGGATGTGAAATACTACCCGCCGCTTATTTTATTATTCCAATAATTCCCGGACGCAATTACTTATTCTCTTGCCGTCCGCTTTTCCTTTTAGCTGCGCTATCGCCTGTGGCATTATCTTGCCCAGGTGTATTCTTTCACCAATAGGAATTGAATCAATTATTCCCTTTACAACCATCCTGATTTCATCATCATTGGCCTGTGGAGGTAAATAAGAATAGAGTATGTCCATTTCCGCTTCTTCTTTTGATACAAGATCGCTCCGTTTTCCCTTGCGGAATTCGCTTATAGCTTCTTTTCTCTTTTTTATCTCATGCTGAACCTCGGATATTACTTCATCATCATTCAATTCACGCCCCTTGCTTATTTCCTCGTTCTTTATCCCGGCAAGGAGAAGCCTGATTACAGATAATTTTATCTTTTCCCGAGCTTTCATCGCTTTTTTCATTTCATCGGTGAGTCTGTGTTTCAGTAAATTCATAATATCTCTCCTTTTTTCATTGTAAATCCTGCTGAGTATCTATTAACCACAAAGACCATAAATGATTTTTACAGGAGGGATTTCTCAACCTTGATAATATCCTTTTAAATAATGTGATTCAGCACTTTAGATGTTTACTTCGTTTATATCTCTGCGCCTGCACTGAACCCCGGCCTTCGCCACTAATTTTCATATAAATCTTTTAATTAATGGTGATTTTCTGATAAACTGCTTAAAAGCAATCCGTTTATCGGGATGAGACATCCCTCCTACAGATCGGGTTGTGTTATCCGTTTTTCGAATCCCTCTGTGGTCCCTGAAACAATCCTGAAACAAGTTCAGGATGATATCTTCAGGGCAGGCTTTTGTGGTGAATGGTAACCAAACCTTACTCAACCTTCTTCAGTGCCGCTTGCATGACCCCCATTAATCCTCTTAAATCTTCATACTCCTCGATGAAAAGTTTGTTATACATTTTTCTCATACTGTCTTCCAGGAGTAAAATTCCATCCTTTATTTCTATCGGATTGGGATTTTCGGTTTCCGTTAAAATATAAAATGCCGGCAGAATATTCAAACAGCTTTCATATACTTCCATGAGACTCCCGTCAATATAATACATATCAATAAAATCCTGTTTGAGACCCGCCTCTCTTAGTTTTTCAAATGTGCCTCCGAGAGGATCGTACATCCTGGAAAGATTATCATACTGCCAGGGCTGATAATTTTCATCAGGATTATTCCGGGGCAGATCCAGTCGGGAGACATACATTCCCACAATCCCATCCATGCGCTCCATAATCTTCTTTAAGAGACTCATGATATTGAGTGATCCCACGATAAAATCCCTTGTTTTCACAGGGTTGTCCTGTGATTTATCCAACCACATACTATAAGCTTTCCTCATCCCGTCAAGCAGATTGACTATTGTAAATAAATATGTGGTGACCTGATCAAGGGTATCATTATCTATCCTGCCGATATTTAGTTTATCCCTCAATTTCCCTCTTATTTCAGGATCAATTCTTCCATTGTATTTGAGCATAATTTCAATCTCCATTTTCCCGTTTCAATTCACCACTAAGACACGAAGATCACGGAATTTTATATTCTTCGTGATCTCCGTGCCTTCATGGCTAATAAACTTCCAACATCCGACTTCTAACTTCCATTTTCTATTTTGCGATATCGCCTTTCTTTACAAGATCCATCAACTTTTCATGTCCCTTGAGGAACTTGACCCAGACGACATTCTTTTTTGGAAACCGTTTTACAACAACAACAGGGCCGACTTTCTGAACTTCAAACATACGATAACGGTAGTATGAGAGCGGATCTCTGAACTCGTCAACACTGTATATCCAGAAGCCCATTCCTCTTCTTGTTCTCTTGAAATCGCCGGTACTCAGCTTGATTGATACCGTGTCCGGATTTATACTTGACACAATTCCCTCAATGGAATTGGTTGTCCACTTGAGAGAAAGCTCCTTGGCGTATGAAAATCCATATATATCCTCGGCCTTGATAGTAACCAACACCCTTGAGCCAGGTCTTCCATGGGCTATCTGAACAGGGTAGAACATTTTTACTTCTTTCATCGGTCTTCTCAATGGGAATTTCTGACCGTTCACAGTAATTAAATCCACTTTTGAATTGTCCGATACGAGCCCCTTTAAAATGATACAAGTTGTGTTGATAGTATCACCGGACTGGATATTCTCAAACTGGATTGTAGGCGGCTCTCTGTCGATCCGATGAGTGCCTATGCGATCAATCAGGCTGTTTGACAGTCTCTTGATAATTGACACATAAAAATCAACGACCTGTGTCTGGAATGGAGGTTTGAATTTCCCTTTTTCTCTTGTGAATTCATGATGATCCTGAATCGTCTTGCTCCATACAACTCTTCCCTGTCTGCTGTATAGCATTCCCTCCATCTTGAACTCCAGAATTCTTCCCGCCTCTGCAAGGAACCTGGGTTCCAGGTTTCTCTCGATCAGCTCAAGCTTGCCCGTCAGCACGGCATCAAGACGATTATTATCACAGAGCTTAGTTATCTGTGATGGCTGAATATCAACGTCGGGCTTTATGCTTGAGAATCGATAGCCCACAGCTTCCAGATCATCAAGATGAATCAGTTTTACAACATAATTGTTTGATGATGAAGTGAGTATATTCTCCATAACCTCACCGTAATATGGAAAACTGATATGTCCGGGAAGCTGGGTTTTGTTCAAAGGCTCGACAATGCCGATAATGAAGATATCGTCACGATCCTGTGCCATACAAGGAGATGAAACAAAACCAATCAGAAATGATAAAACAAGGAATAAAATAATGAAAAGTCCCTTTTTCACAGGCTTTCCCTCCCTCTCTACAATTTATTTTTTACGATTTAACACCCCATAATATTCTACGATTTTGATTAATACCCCTTTAACATATTCAAATCTCTGCAAACTTGGCGGCAACAGATGCCATACACAAACAAACACCCGATTTCCCGGGTGTTTGTAATTACCGCCTATCCTTGTAAGTATATTAAATACTATTACTTCTGGAACCATCCAAACAGGTCTTCTTCCGAGGGTTCCTCTTCTCCGCCGATTCCGGAAATCTCAAGTTCGCCTCTCTCCGATTCTCCTGCAACTTTTCCCGTACCTGTTGCAAGATAGGCATCGGTGCTGATGGCAAACATCGTATCGGTAAGTCCCTTGGTGTCCTGTCTGATTTTTTCCGTGTCATATGTTTGCAGGCTCATCCTCAACCTGTCGATGCAGTCACGCAATCTCCTTTGCTGGTCGAGGGGTATCCTGTCGGAAAGCTCTCTTAATGTTCTTTCCGCTGTGTCTATTTCAATATTAGCTTTATTTCTGGTTTGTGATTCGTCACGTCTTTTTGCGTCTTCTTCTGCGTAAATCGCCGCTTCCTTAACCATCCTGTCAATCTCGTCCTGACCCAGGTTCGTGGGCGATTGAATCGTAATTTTCTGCTTGTTGCCCGTTGCCATATCCTTTGCAGACACATTCACGATTCCGTTAGCGTCAATTTCGAATGTTACCTCAATCTGTGGTACACCCCTGGGCGCAGGCGGGATATTTCTCAATTCGAAACGCCCCAGGGACTTGTTATGAGAAGCAAGTTCACGCTCACCCTGGAGAACATGTACTTCAACAACCGTCTGTCCGTCGGATGCCGTTGTGAATATTCTCGATTTGGAGCATGGAATCTGCGTATTCCTCTCTATAAGTTTTGTAAACACGCCTCCGACCGTCTCGATTCCCAGGGAAAGAGACGTAACATCCAGCAGAACGATGTCCTTGACTTCTCCGGCAAGGATAGCTCCCTGGATTCCCGCTCCCATTGCCACAACCTTATCCGGGTCAAGCTCCCTGCTGGGCTCTTTTCCGAACAAAGTCCTGACTTTGTCCTGAACGGCCGGCATTCGGGTGGAGCCGCCCACGAGTATAACTCGATTGACCTCGCTCACACTCAGTCCGGAATCCTCCATTGCCCGCATTGCAGGTTCCTCGGTCTTGTTTATCAAGTCAATCGTCATTTCCTGAAATTTTCCACGGGATAATTCTATATCAAGGTGTTTAGGTCCCGATGCATCCGCCGCAATAAACGGGAGGTTGATTTTGGTTTTGGTTTCCGATGAGAGTTGAATTTTGGCATTCTCCGCCGCTTCTTTCAATCTCTGCATTGCCACACGGTCGGTTCTCAGGTCAATTCCGTGACTCTTCTTGAATTCATCAACCATCCAATCTACAACCCTCTGGTCCCAGTCATCTCCACCCAATCTCATATTGCCTGCTGTTGACTTTACCTCAAATACACCGCCTCCGAGTTCCAATATAGAAACGTCGAAAGTTCCTCCACCCAGGTCCCATACAAGAATATTCTCGCAAGTGTCCAGTTTATCAAAACCATACGCAATTGATGAGGCCGTAGGCTCATTGATAATACGAACCACTTCCATCCCGGCGATAGTTCCTGCGTCTTTTGTTGCCTGCCTCTCAGAGTCGTTGAAATATGCAGGGACGGTAATTACCGCCTTTTCTATCGAAAATCCGAGATAAGCTTCTGCGTCAGCCTTGATTTTTTGGAGTACCATGGCGGAAATTTCCTGTGGGGTAAATTCTTTATCATCTATTTTAACTTTATAATCAGTTCCCATATGTCGCTTGATAGAAATGACCGTACGCTCGGGGTTGCTTATTGACTGTCTCTTGGCGACTGCTCCCACAAGCCTGTCGCCGGATTTCGAAAAGCCAACCACCGACGGAAACAGGTAGTCCCCCTCGGCACTGGGAATTACCATCGGCTCTCCGCCTTCTACAATCGAGACCACCGAGTTAGTGGTTCCCAAATCGATACCCACTATCTTGTTGCTCATGCCGGAACTCCTCCTCGTGCCAGTTTTTTCAAATCTATTTCAGATGGCTCTACTTTTGTTCTCTCGCTATTCTCCGAGATCGTCAAGGTGCGAACCAAAAAATGCCTTAATAGTATATGCTTCCTTTTCTTCCTTCTCCTTGCGGGGCGGTTCTTCCTCTTTTTTCTTCACTTCAATTTTAGCTTCTGTTCTATAGTCAAGTTTTTCAGGCCGTTCTTTTTTCCTTTTCGTTTCTTCTTTTTGAGGCTCAACTTCTCCGTCTGCAGTTACGGCCTGTGGATTTCTCGCTACCTTGACCTGACTGGGTCTTGCAAGTTTACCATTTATCATATAACCCTTGCGAATTTCTTCCAGTATTGTGTCGTCAGGATATTCCAATGTTTCTTCAAATAAAAGTGCTTCATGATAGAAGGGATCAAATCTCTGTCCTTTGGCAGGTATTTCCTCAAGATCATACTTCTCAAGAATTGACATCAAATCATTAAATGTCATTTCAAATCCCCTTGAAACCGCCTCATTGTAGTCAACACTCCGGGAAAACTCGATGGCTCGCTGGAAATTATCAACGGATGATAATATATCGATTATTACCTCTTCCTTGAATTTGCCAATTTTGTGTTCAATATCTTTTTTCTGACGTGCGCGCATATTGGAAAAATCAGTGCGCATACGATCCAGTTGTTTTTCAAGTCCCGCAATTATCATGTCCTTCTTTTTCGACTCCTCACGGGCCAGGAACGACTCACTTTCATCGACGCTGGAGACTTCTTGTTCTCTTCCGGCAATACCCGGAGCTCCTCTCTTGCCCAGGACCTCCTCAAGTCTTCCGGCTCCTTTTTTGAATTTCTCGAACTCACCCCTGACCTGACGAAGCTCCCGCTGTTTATTCGCAAGCTCCTCCTTGAGGAACCTGGAGGCAATTCTATGGAGTCCCACCAGGGTCTTACTATCGACATTACCTCTTAGAATAATCTCAGACAGTCTGGGTTTAAGGAATGAAAGAATCGGAACGGTTCTTACAAGAGTTCCCAAATATCCTAATTCCTTCTCGATTGGCACTTTCTTGAAACCCTTGAGGAGATCGTCAACTTCTTTCTTAATAGCATTCTTTTCCATTGCGCTAAGGGCGGGCTCCGCAATTGTCGGCTCATCAATTTCCGGTATCTCAGGTATCTCTTCGATTTCTCCCTCGGAAATTTTTGCCTCGGGTATCTCGGGTATCACGGCAACCTCAGGAGCGACGTGATCCATATACTCTTTTAAATCAGGCATGGAGCCTTTCATCTTTTCTTTGATTCCATCGAGAATCTCCATCCTGGACAAAATATCATTTCTTTCGTCGCGAATTTTCATCAACTCTGCTGTAAACTTCCTGTCTATTCTCTCATACAGATCATCACCGGCTCCCGCCGGCACATCCGCCACAGGTTTCGGAGGCTCTTCGATCTCCTTCTCTTTTACCGAAATTTCGATTTCTTCCTGTTCCGGTTCAATTTCCTTTACTTCCGCCAAGACTTCGCTTACGGGCGGTTTTTCTTCTTCCGGCACTTTTTCTTCGATAATTTCAGAGACTTCATCGGCCACAGGCTGTACTTCCTCCATTTTTTTCATTTCTTCCATTTCTTCCAATTCTTCAACCTTCTGTTCCTCTGCAGTCTCCCAGGCGATCTCAGCGGCGGCGACAGTCAAGGTCTCTTCCTCCGGCGCTTCTTCAAGAGGTTGCTCAGCTTGTGTTTCAACCGCCACTTCTTCTTCAGCCACCACTTCCTTTTCAGCCACCACTTCTTTTTCAATCTTTTTGGGTACTTCTTTTACTTCCTCGATTTCTTTCAGAAAATCCTCGGCCTTTCTCTTCTTGCGATATACAACCACGGTGTCGCTCACGATTTCTTCTTTAAATGATGATTTCTTCCGACGATCTTGCCCGGATGAATCAACTTCCTCGTCAGCTTCTTTCATGTCGGTTCCCCCTTTAATTGTCTCAAACTCTACTTCACCGGGCTTTTCTTCCTCTTTTTCAACTTTACTGACAATTTTTTCCTCAATCTTCTCCTCTATTGAGACAGGCTCTTCTTCAACTTCTGCTTTTTCTTCTGCTTTTTCAACAGGAGCCTCCTCTTCTATCTTTTCAACAGTAGTTTCTTCCTCCTGAGGAGCAATTGACACCGCTATTTTTTTCTCGATTTCTTCTACCTTTACTTCATCCTCTATCTCAGATTTCACTTCCTCTTCTGCTTCTTCAATCACTTCCTCTTCTTCTTCTTCAATCACTTCCTCTTCTTCTTCTTCAATCACTTCTTCTTCTATCTCTTCTTCTTCTATTATCTCTTCTTCTTCTATCTCTTCAACCACTTCTTCTTCTGTTTCTTCAATCTTTTCTTCTTTCTTTTCGATCTCCATTTCAGCGAAGCGTGAGAAAACATCTTCCCGGATCAATTCCTCCTTGAACATATCCTCCAGATCCTGCCCCGGTAATGAAATTGAATCCATCGAGACCTCGATTTCAGACTTGAATTCACTCTCCGGTTCCTCTTCAACTTTCTCCTCCACCTCGATGATTTCTTCAGGTTCGCTCTCCTTCATGACCTCCTCACCGGCGATTCTTGCAAATATAGGAACCTGTCCGATTGCCAGTCCGACATCAAGAAGATCGTCAAGTTTCAAGGAATCTTCCCCGGTTTGAGGAATCTCTTCTTTTCTCTTTACGGGTGTCTCCTCTTTTTTCTCAACCTGGACTTTTTCCGAAACAAAACTTGCGTCGAGTGGGATATCCCCTATCGAATCTTCATCTAACTCAAGCAAGTCATCTTCAATATGAAATTGTCTCAATTCTTCCGCGAGCTGCTTTTCTGACACAGATTCTTTCCTGGTTGCTGTTTTTGAGGTGCCAGGCTCAACATTATCTCCATTGATGAATTCTTTTTCATCTTCTTTCATATTCAGATCTGACATGGAAATAACCTGTTTCGGTAGAAACTCCTCAGGATTGAAAATAGCTTTCTTCCTTCTCCTTCTTCTCTTGGTCATAAATATCGCCTCGCTCTTTTGTTTGGGATCGATCATATATTGATGGGTTGATTGTTTTTCATCTTGATTATTGTATTAATTCGAAGTATAGCCTGAGCGACTTCTCCGGCCGCTTTTAATGCAAATAATTTCACCAGAGTGGGGTCAACTACTTTCATTTCTATCATGTTGACAACATGTCCTGTTTTGCAATCGAATCCGAGATTTTCATCATCCAGGTTAGTCTGTGCTGAAATTACTTCCTCAACTTTTTCCAGTGGATTAAAACCTGCGTTTTGAATTATCTGGGCTATGGGACGTTTGAGCGCTTCCACAACACAATCAACTCCATAGGCGCTCATTCCGCTTATTGTATTCCTTGTACGGGCCAATGTGCGGGATATAGCCAGCTCGGAGGCACCGCCTCCGGCGACAATTCCTCCCCTGACAGCGGCCTGAACGGCGCAGACGGCATCGCAGGCGATACGCTCCATCTCTTCGACGACCTCACTTGTTGATGCGCCCACAAGAAAAGTTGCCACAGGCTTGCCCGCTCCTTCGAGTATTCGAATATTCTTATGTCTTCGATCAAATACAACCTTGCCCGCAAGACCCAGGTATCTGGAAAGGTCATTTTTACTCCTGTCAAGAGTTGATCTCCTCAGAGCAATTGAGCCTGTATGCTCACAAACTCTTCTCATCTGCCGGGAGGTGAGTCTGGTTATGACCAACACCCCGTTATCCGTCAATATCTCCTCCGCCTTGTCCGAGATTCCCCTGCTCACAAGAATACATTTTATTCCAAGTGATACAATCTTCTTAATATTCTCAATAAATTGTTTCTGCTTTTCTATATAGTGACTTAATCCCAGCTCCGTTCCCAGACTTCCTTCTTCAGGTTTTTCCACATCCAGGGGATCGTCAATACACAATATCTTCACATTTTCCAGGTTCCGGGGCATAGCTTCATTTACGGGTTTTTTCTTCAGGATAATTCCCTGAAAGACTTCATTCTCCGCGCCCTCGACAGCTACAACCGATTCTTTGAGCTTGAAAGACGGATCCAGCAATTTTTCTTTTCCCACGAGCAGGGCGGCTTTCGTCGCATTCTGTGCTATATCTTCATTCCCGCGACCTGCAATAAGCGCAACCTGTTTGATTGCGGGGTCGTCGGGATAATCTACCGGCACGGTTTTTTTCTTGAATTCTTTTATTGCCTCGTTTATCCCCATTCTCATCCCGTCAATTATCCTGGCTACAGGCACGCCCTTTAATATCTTTGAAAGTCCCTCATTCACGATTGTTCCGGCCATTATTGTTGCCGTTGTTGTCCCGTCCCCGATTTCTTCATGCTGGGAGCGGGCGATATTTATCATCATTCTCGCCGCCGGGTGAGATACTTCCATCAAATCAAGTATGGTCACACCTGCATTTGTAACTACAATGTCGCCCATGTGATCAACAAGCATTGTGTCCAGTCCCAGGGGACCCAGGGTACCCTCAACCGCCCCGGTAATCGCCCTTACGGCGCCGGTATTGGAGATGAGAGCCGACAAACGCTCGTCAACTTCGTGTTTTGTTGTTTTCTGTCCTGTCATATGTCTTCTCCTGATTCTATTCCGCCATTTTTTTCAATTTATCGCTGAAAATCTGCGCACAGGCACTTACCACCGGGATAATCCTTCCATAGGGCATCCTGGTGGGACCCATAATAGCTATCGTGCCGAGTGGAACCTCCCCGATTCCATAAGTGGCGGTAATGAGCGAACATTCCTCAATTTCCTTGTGATGATGCTCGCGCCCTATATATATTTTCATGCCCTCGGAAGTAAGAGTGTTTTTCAGAATCTCCGCAAGCACTTTCTCATCTTCCAATATTTCAAATAACATCCGCAGTCTCTCAAGGTTTTGAAATTCCGGCAAATCAAGTAAATGCCTGGCTCCCTCATATACAAATTTACTTTCCTGCCCAAGAACCGTTTCCTTTGTGAGAAGACCCAGATGCTGGAGGATCTCCTCCTGAAGATCGCCAGCTATGCCCTGCAGGAATTCAATATCAATGTCTTCCAGGAACATTCCCTGAAGCCTCTCGTTTAATACCCCGGTAAGCTTATTTAATTGCTCTTCCGATATTTCTCTGGAAATTGGAATTACCTTATTCAGAACCGATCCGGTATTTGTCATCAGTATTAACAACAGGCGATTGCCCTCAATTGGAGTAATCCTGAGATACCTGAAAAGCGTCTTCTTGAAACGAGGCGCCAGCACCAGAGATGTATAATGAGTGAGATCAGCAAGCATTTTGCTTGTATATTCCATGAGATTTTGAAGGTGAATTTCAAGTCTCTTGAATTCCTCCAGTGTGGATTCAACATCCATAGGGGGCTTGAGCTTCTCCTGCATTAAGAAATTGACATAATAGCGGTAGGCTTTATCCGTAGGAATTCTGCCGGAAGATGTGTAAGGTTGAAAAAGAAAACCCATATCTTCCAGTTTTGCCAACTCATTTCTCATTGTCGCCGGGGAGATGTTGAAATCATATTTCCTGACAAGATAAGTTGATCCCACCGGCTCGGCGGTGGCAATAAATTCCTGGATCAGTGTTACCAATATCGCATGTTTACGCTTTGAAAAAAACTCATCCATGATAAAATAACGGGAAAACCCGCCGGCTAATGCCTCCTTTATCCGTTTAGCATCCGGAAACTCAAGTAATCCTCAGATCCAAGTTCTATTATACACCATTTATTATACCCTATCTATCATGGAAAATACGACTAGAAACGAAAGAAACCTGCAAAAACAAAAAAAATTAGGTGATTATAGGAGATTCACAGGATGACAGCAAATAGATCATGTAAATCTCAGGATAATTTCAGGATAATCAGGGTGGTATATTTATGAATAATTTAAAAATCAATAAAATTGCGAAAATTCTTTTTTTGAGTTTCTTGCTTTTTTGCTTTTCCAATACAATGCATGCAACTGCAGATAACAATGACGCTGCACAGGTAAAGGAAATCAAATACGGGTTTAACAAGGATGGAATCAGGATTGTAATCAAGCTTTCAAAAGAGTGTGATTTTGATTATTATTCAATCAAGGACTCCTCGAAAATCCATCTCAACCTTTTCGACGCCAAACTTTCCGATAGTTTCAGAACGCCATCGGTTAAATATGACCCGCTTCTGGGCAAGTGCAAAATAAAGCAATACAACTTCCGTCAGGTCAAGATGCTTATCCCTCTGAAATATGGACTTCCAATTGATAATGTGGATGTATTCAAGCTCAAGAAGCCAAATCGAATTGTGATTGATATTCTGAGAAATTATAACAATTATTTTCAGTTTCACATAACAAAAAATATTATCTGGCTCCAGATTGAAAAGGCTTCCAACGGCCGTTTCACACTGATTAACGAGTTATACGTAAACCAGAAATCCCCTGATGTTACCGTGGATGTCGAGCTTGCAAAAAATGGTGGTAAAAGAAGAGAAAATATATGCTCCATGGTAAAACGCACGGGCGCAGTGGCAGGAGTTAACGGCGGATATTTCAGCAAAAGCGGACAGAACCTTGGGCTTGTCGTAAGCAACGGCAAGATAGTCGCATCTTCTGTAAAAAGAAGGCCTCCGAGAACAGCTTTTGGGATAACCTTTGACAGCAAGATTTTATTCAACAGGGTCTCCGATAAAAACGGAAAGCTGATCCCCATGTGGGGAAAGACATGGAAATCAATAGTAACCGCTCTTGGCGCAGGTCCAAGAATCATCGCAAGTGGAAAACCGCATATTTCTGCAAACCAGGAGGCGCTGGGCAAGGGCGGGAATGATATCACCAGGAGAACCGGCCGCACAGCAGTAGGCGCTACAAAGGACGGCCGACTGGTTCTTTATACAGTCTCCGCATTCCATAGCAACAACAAGGACGGAATGAAGCTCGAGGAGCTTGCCGCCTATCTCCACGGCAGAGAAATTTTTGATGCAATGAACCTCGACGGCGGCGGATCAACCGCAATGTCAATAATGGGATACCCGGTCAGTAAAGCTCCGGGGCATGGAAGATTTCAGCGGCCTGTAGCCAACGCCGTTCTTATATATGACAAAAACCCGATTATCTCCCCGTATTATATCGCCATGGAGCCTAGGGAAATCGTAATGCCTGCCGACGGCGTATCCGAGAAAATACTGCGGGTGCTTGTGTGCGATCGGAATGAAAAGCCCGTGCCGAACAAAACACCACTGGGCGTAATATCTGGAATCGGACTTGTATCAAAAAAATATTTCCGCACCAGGAGGGGAATGGTTGACATCAAGATAAAATCAGTGCGCGCTCCCGGTAATTACTCAATTAAGCTTGAATGCGGACCGCTGCGTACATTTATTCCATTAAAACTGACATACGGAGAAACGACGGAGATAGTTGCAGAAGTAATAAAACCTCGATTCAGCCCGATTGATGAGATTTTGAAAGATAGTAATAACGGGAAGAAAAACGGTAACGGCGATAACACAAAAACTGAAAAGAGAAAAGAATTCCCCATAAGGGTACTGGTGCGCGATTGTTATAAAAATCCTCTAAAGAATATCAAAGTACGTTTCTCGGTAGCGGAAGGCAAGGGCGATATTGATAAAGTTGTGGCAAAAACGGGAAAGAACGGCGCCGTCAAAAATCGAATCACTCTCCAACAAAAACCTGCGAAGATTATGATAACATGCGCCGGAGCGAAGCCTGTTTATCTGGAGTTTGATTGAGATATGGTTTTTTTTTCAACGCAGAGGGCGCAGAGAGCGCGGAGGATTTGGTTTATTGTATGACAGAATTCACTCACTTGCTTGTGCAGTTTAATGCTTCAAAGTTTAGTGGTAAATGAAATCACAAAAATGGTGGTAGGAATGCAAGGAATCGTTAACAGGTGAATGCTATCCCCCCAACGATTACAATTTGAAGAATTTGATATTTATTGCTGAATATTATATAATTCTAAAGAAACCAACTGTCGCAATCACACCAGGAAGTCCAGCACTGATGAAGAAAGACAAACTACTCCAAAATGCAATAAGGAACCCTCAAAATCTGAGATTTGATGGATTTCAGTCCCTATTGAAAGGATTTAGGTTCAGGTTAGATCGTGTTTCGGGAAGTCATCACATATATAAAAACGACCATTTACAGCAAGCTATTAACATCCAGCCGACAAAAGAAGGAAAGGCGAAAAAATATCAAGTTAGAGATTTTATAAGAATTCTGGAGGGGAAAAATGTCATATAGTCTTTATGATTACAATGTTAAGGTCTTTTTTGACAAAGAAGACGACGATTTTGTAGCGGCAATAGATGAAATTTGCGGTTGTTCCGCATTCGGAAACACTCCCGAGGATGCGTTGAGGGAACTTGAAATAGCATATAAAGCCTGGCTTGAAACGGTAATTGAAAGTGGTTATCCAATTCCAAAACCTTTCAGAACAGATGAGGAAATTGGCAAAATAGAATTGCAAATGCCCGAATCGCTTTGCCGACAGATTATTGAGCAGGCAATGAAGGATAATATGAGCGTTAATCAGGAAATAATACATTTCTTGAAATTAGGACTTACATTGTCCAAGTTGTCAAATCCAAAGAAGCTTCAGGGATCCTGACCCGGAAAGGTTGAGAGGTTATCATAAAAAATTGTTATGTCTGATATCACATTATTAACTCCGTTTTTTTTCTTTGACAGCCCTCCATTGATTACAGAAAATTTCTCCTGATTAATTCCATATTATCACAACCATATCTCTCCAGGAAAGATTTGCATAAAACCGTCGCCATAACTGACTCGCCTATTACGGACATTGCGGGGAGAACGCAGACGTCGGCCCGGATGTATGGAGAATCAGCCGGCGTTTCCGTGTTGAAGTCGATTGAAGGGATTTTTCGCCTGACCGTCGGGATTGGCTTTGCGGCGCATCTTACGATTATGTCCTCCCCGTTCGAGACTCCTCCCTCAATACCGCCGGCGTTATTTGTTTTCCTGACAACTTTACCGTCATGCATTTCCATGCCGTCGTTCATACCTGAGCCGGTAAGCCCGGCCGATTTGAATCCGGCGCCAATTTCAACTCCTTTTGCCGAGGGAATGCCCATAAAAGCGGAAGCTAACATGGCATCAAGCCGCCTGTCCGGGTGGTTGTATGATCCCAGTCCCGCGGGACAGCCCCTTGCAACCACGCAAAACACGCCTCCGAGGGAATCGCCGTCCTCCTTTGTCCGGTCAACAAGTGATTTCATTTCATCTTCGATACCGGGATCCGGAATGCGGAAAGGCGAGGACTCAATTTTTTCCTTCAAAACAAACGGGTCCTCAATATGGCCGGTTTTAACATCTCCTATCGACTCCACAAACGCAATTATCTCAATTCCGATTTCTTCCAGGAATTGAGTAAAGAGTGACCCCGCGGCGACCCATGACGCCGTCTGCCTTGCGCTGGCGCGCTCCGCAACAAGTCGAAAATCGTCCAATCCATATTTGGTTGCGCCTGCAAAATCGGCATGTCCCGGTCTGGGGATTGTACGCCTGTCTTCAGGATTCCAGGATTCCCGCCTCACATCCTTGTTTCGGACAACAAGAGTAATGGGCGAGCCGATTGTCATACCGTTGATTATCCCCGAATATATCTCGACTCTGTCGGATTCAATCTTCATCCTGTCGCCCCTGCCGTATCCGTCCTGGCGCATGGCAAGGTCCCTGTTTATCCTGCCGACATCCACGTGGAATCCTGCGGGGAACCCCTCGATCACAGCTATAACCGCCTCCATATGTGACTCACCGGAATATAGAATTCTCAATTTACGCCTCCTGAATTAAACATTGTATATTCAATTTAGAATTTATTTTCGAGAATATTCCAAATTTTTCTCTATCTTTGACTATCGAGATGGGGTAATAATTTCGTAATTTTAATAGTTTTATTTTCTTCATCTATTTTATAGGCAATACGAAATCTGAAAATTTCTTTTGATTGCCAGGTACAATGATACTTACCTTTTTTCAAATGTTTAATTCCGCCTGATTTATAAGGATGAGACCTGGGATTTTGCAACAAGCAATTTATAGCTTTCCATATTCGAGATTGTATTTTTGGCGGTTGTTTTTCTATATATTTCTTTATTTTGAATTTTATTGAGTGTAGCCTGTAAGCTGACATAAATCCTCCCAGGTCATCCCTTGTTCGTTGCTATCTTCATAAGCTTTTTCCATCTCTGCAATCATTTCCAGGCCTTCTTTATCTTCTTCAAACTCAGCTACATCGTACCATTCCTGCCAGAAATTTATAGGTACTTCCTTTCTTTTGCCAAGTAATATTTCTATATAAATTTCCCCCAATTCACGAAGAAATGCTATTCTATCTTCCGGGATAAGGTTGGTTAATATATAGTTGATTCCCTGTTTAAATTCCTTGATAGACGTTTCTAACACCTCTTTGGGTTCTTTTTCTCTATCCCTATTATAGCACATTTCAATCTCTATATGAGGTGCGGTAGCGAATAATTTCTTATCCACTTGTTTTTTCCTGGGATTTCTCATTATGATCCTCCAGACCTTAAATTTTATTCTCTATCTCTCTTATAATAACCCTGAGTAATCTTACGTATAGATCAAACTTTGCAGATCAACATCATTTATTTAACACGGGGAATGGTGATTTCTTGTTAATATTTATCGGTTACATATGATTTATGCCCGCAAAAAAACCGCATCATTGCCGGATTTACCTGGCAGAAAAAATATTTATAAGTTGACAGGAATTCTTATGGGTAATAAAAAAAAAATGAATTTATTCAGATCCCTCACTGAAGGAGAGGCTGACAACCTCGATTTTTATGGATTCACAACAGCCTTCTGCCTTTTGCCTCCCCTGGATGTTTGTCTTTATTTTTCCGATTTTCTCAGAATCTGGGCTACCTTCTTGTGGTTTTGCAAAACCGCAATGCGAAGGGGAGTCTGTCCCTTGTTGTCTATGGAATTAACATATGCACCATTTTTCATCAACACTTCGACGACTTCAGAGTTTCCACTCTTTGCAGATTTGTGAAGAGGTGTCTCTCCCATGTCATCCTTGGCGTTAATATCCGCACCGTTTTTGACGAGGACTTCTACCGCCCCGGCATTCCCATGCATAGCGGCAATATGCAGAGGCGTACATGAGTGTTTATCTTTCTCGTTCACCCTTACCTTGCGAGAAATCAAGTAAGTTACCATATTTTCATTACTATTTTCCGCCGCTATGTGAAGAGGTGTAACTCCATCAATAGAAACCGCCCTTACATCTGCCCCGTTTAAAATTAACAGGATGGCGATTTTGCTTGAGTTCAATGACACGGCATGATGCAGAGGAATTTCACCCATATTGTTTTTTATATTAACATTAGCTCCTCTGTCGAGAAGAAGAGAGATAACTTCCTCATGACCTTGCTGTGCCGCCCTGTGCAGAAGTGTTTCCCCTTTCTCGGAATCCCTTGCATCAATGTCAGTACAGTTTCTTATAAGCGTTTGAATAACTTTGTTATCATTGTCCTCTTTGTTCTCTTTCTTCTCAACCGCATAATCAAGTGGAGTCTGACCTGTCTTGTTTCTTATATTGATAAAAACAGGGTTCCTTCTCAGAAACGACTTTAGCGCACTAAAATCTTTTTCATCAATCATCTTAAAAACAGATCCGCCTTTGTGCACATCTCTGTTAGCCCAGGAATATACAAGGGCGAATCCTATTAGGATGACGGAAACCAGGCATATAGTAATAAGTCTTCTGTTGAATTTTGTTACAAATTCATCCCATTCTTTCAGAATTTTCAGCGATTGGTTCTCTGCCTGCCAAACATCCTCAGTCTTTTCTCCGCCTGAAAAATTTGCATAAATATAGTCAATAAGAGCGTCGGCAAGCTCCGCCGCTTTTCTACTCTTTTTATCGCGAACGAACTTGTCGATCTCCTCCGCCCGTTTCTTTACTTTCTCAATCCGGCTTTTCAGGGAAACTCTGGATCTCGATGTAACTCCCGACTGTTTCGCCTCTGATTTGATCCCGGCGATTATCTCCCCAGAGTCAAATTTATTCTTGTCCGGATTGTTTCTGCCTTCAGTACGATCTCTCAATTCAACCCTCCACACCTTCCTTTGCAGGCAATTTGGACTCTAATAAGAAAAATTTACCTGAAAAGAAAATTCTCCTGTGTTAATACTAATTATTCCCTTATTCAATATTTTAAGGCAGGAAAAGCGGAATTAAGAAATAAGTATTATGGGTTTTCCCCGGCAATAATATAAAGGATAAAGATTATGAATCCTTCACATATAAAAGCTCCAAAGAATTTTGAAAAAATGACAGGCGAGGAAATAAAACACCTTGCAGGCCGTTTCATGGGCTACATGAAACCTTTCCTTTCCCAGTTCATTCTGGGATGTGTTTGCGCGGTCTTTTATGGTGCCTCCGCGGCCGTTCAGCCCTTCTTTATAAAGTACCTCATGGACGATGTCTTAAAGAAAGGCAACTATGAGCCTCTGAAGTGGCTTCTCATCCTTATTCTTGTCTCCACCATATTAAAGGGAATATTTATGTACGCCCAGGGGTTCCTCCTTTCATATGCCGGGCAGAGCGCTGTTCGACACATAAGGGACGAGGTAAACGCCCATCTCCAGGCACTTCCCATATCGTTTTTCGAAAAATGGCAGGCGGGGCAGATAATGTACCGGGTAATCACGGATATACACCAGATGACCGATACATTCACCCAGGCGGTAATCGTGCTTATTGCAGATTTCTTTGTCTTTCTTTTCTCGGTGGGAGCGATGATATGGATAGACTGGAGACTTACCCTGGTCGCATTCCTTGCAAGCCCGATGATTGCTTTTATTATGCATTATTTTGGAAACTTGATTCAGAAGTTTGTCTCGAGAATGCAAAACAGGGTGTCGGATCTGAACTCACTGATGCAGGAGAATATTAACGGAATAAAAGTTATAAAAGCATTCGGAGCGGAAGAATACGAGGAAAAACGGTTTGCAGAGATAAACGAGCGGAGCTTTGCGGCAATCATGAAATCAATCCAGTTCAAGCTCACGCAAACCCCACTTGTGGAGTTTTTTGGAACGATTGGGGTCATTGTCATAATAGCATTCGGGGTATATCTGGTGAATATGAAACCCTCGTTCACTGCGGGCTCATTCCTGTCGTTTGTCGCATTTATGTTAATGGCCACAAGCCCCATTAATCGTTTCAGCAATACTTACGCCGATCTGAGGAAGGGCTTTGTGTCGGCGGCAAGAGTTTTTGAGCTGCTCGATATTCCCATCGAAGCGAAAGATTCCGGCAACGCCCGGGAACTCGAAGGTGTGAAAGGCGAGGTAATATTCGAGGACTCAAAGTTTTCATATGACGGCAAGACACCTATTCTCAAGGGCATCACATTTACGGCAAACCCCGGCGAGACGGTAGCGGTCGTTGGACCCAACGGCGCAGGCAAGACAACACTTGTGAATCTTATTCCCCGTTTTTATGATCTTACGGGCGGAAAAATCTTCATAGACAAAAACGAAATTAGAGATATAAAGATAAAATCACTCAGAAGCCATATAGGGGTCGTTCTCCAGGATACGGTTCTCTTCTCCGGCACAATACGGGATAACATCGCATACGGCAATCCTGATATACCCCTGGAGAAAGTGAAAGAGGCGGCGGTTATTGCAAACGCCCACGATTTCATAGAAAAGCTTCCCGAGGGCTATGATACGACAGTCGGTGAAAAAGGAGTGGGTCTCTCCGGTGGACAGAAGCAGAGGATCTCAATTGCCAGAACAGTCCTGAGACATCCCGAGATTCTCATACTGGACGAGGCGACATCATCGCTGGATCAAGAATCCGAGGCGCTCGTACAGGACGCCCTGGAAAAATTGATGAAAGGCAGAACCACATTCGTAATAGCCCACAAGCTCTCCACAATAAGAGGAGCCGACAGAATCCTCGTACTCAATGCGGGCAGAGTTGAAGAGGTCGGAAAGCACGAAGAGCTAATGAAAAAGGACGGACTTTACAGAAAACTATACGAAGCTCAAAAGATGATCGAAGAAACGGAAGAAATAGAACAAAACACAGAAGGCGAATAACGGATTTTTTCACCGCAAAGACCACAGAGAGTTTTTATTTTCACCACGAAGCCACGGAGAACACGAAGTATTTCAGAGAACAGATAACGCAAAGCTGTAGGAGGGATTTCCTAATCCCGATAAATGGATAGCACAGGCTGACGAATTTTTTCACCACAGAGGCCACAGAAGGTTTCGGAAAACAGATAACACAGACCAGATCTGTAGGAGGGACGTCCCGTCCCGATAAATGGAGAACGGAGGTCGGAGGTCGGATCTCATTTCTCATTTCCCATTTCTCACATCCATTATCGGTAGCGGAGGTTTTTAAACCTCCCATGAGATTAACCCCCGGATTTATCCGGGG
>JAIORV010000088.1 GCA_021107945.1 Vulcanimicrobiota bacterium
TTAACACTCCATTTCTTTTTAGATTTTTGTTCACTTTCTGGAGTGCGACCATGTCTATTTTTTTCCTCCTTTTTCCCTTACCTTATTATAGTATGCTCCTACAGATCTGGCCTGCGTTATTCGTTATCCGAACCTCTCTGTGTCCTTCATGTCTTCGTGGTGAATAAAAAAAACGTTATCCGCCTTCAGCCATTTCTCCGATCCATCCCCATGTGAAAGCACTTGTAAGCTTTACATTTACAAATTCTCCGATTAGCGATTTATCTCCCGTGAAATTCACGACCCGATTTCTTTCCGTTCTTCCTGTAAGCTTTGTGGGGTCTTTTTTTGATAATGATTCCACGAGGCATTCCAGCACCTGCCCTACAAACTTCTCGTTTTTCGCTCTGCTTATGTCATTTTGCATTTCAATCAAGCGATAAAGGTGATTCATTTTCTCATCGTGAGGAACTTGATCCGGAATTTTTGCTGCCGCCGTGCCGTCCCGTGGCGAGTATGCAAACATGAACGCCAGATCGAATTGAACATCTCTTACGATATCCAGTGTTTCTTCAAAATCTTCATTTGTTTCGCCGGGAAATCCAACGATTATATCCGTTGACAATGCAATCTCGGGAACCTCTTTTCGCAGACCATGTATAATCTTAAGATATTGTTCCCTGTCGTATTTCCTGTTCATAAGTTTCAGGATTCTGTTACTACCCGATTGCATTGGGAGATGTACGGACTTGCAAACGTTCTCCAGTTTACCCACCGCTTTAATCAAGTCCGGATGAAAATCCTTCGGATGTGGAGATACGAACCTGATTCGCCTGATACCATCAATACCGTTGATTTTTTCAAGTAACTCCGCGAATGTGGGTTTGCCGGGGAGGTCGAATCCATAAGAATTTACATTCTGCCCCAGGAGAAATATTTCACCGAACCCCTGTTTTACCAGTCTTTCCGCTTCAGCCACAATCTCTCCGGCAGGGCGTGATTTAAGCCTTCCTCTGACATACGGCACTATGCAATATGTGCAGAAGCAGTCACAGCCAACGCTCACGGGGATGTAACCCGTTATATTTCCACTTCTTGAGAGGGGATTCAGGAAGACCGCATCATCCTGATTGAGACACACGATCTTCTTCTTTTTTGCCTGTTCAATAAGTGAAACAATACGGTAAGCATTTCTGGGTCCCACGACAAGGTCAACCTGGGGAAATTTTTTAATCATCTTTTCGCCGTCTTTCTCCGCCAGGCAACCCGCCACAACAATCAAAAGATTCGGATTTTCTTTCTTTAAAATCTTGTATTGTCCAAGCCTGCCATACACCTTGTTATCCGCCGATTCCCTGACACAGCAGGTGTTAAAAATAATAATATCGGCATCTTCCGGTTTTTCCACAGGATATGCGCCCGTTGACTCGACAAGCGATGATATGACCTCGGAGTCGTAATCATTCATCTGACAACCGTATGTAAGTAGTTTATATTTGATTTCTTTATTCATGGTAAAAATATAATTGCTTTTTTCCCTTCTTGTGTTTATTCATACCTTTCTTTTATTTCCGGATAAGGTTAACATATTTTCCTTCATTTTACAATCTTTTTTGGCATTGTAAATCAATTAACATATTATTAACATTACATGTATTGCTCCATTGTATTAAATGAAATATAATAAGGTTATGGTGAAATCGACAAGGTCAAAGTATGTAAGTCTTTATCGCCTTGTAGTGTATCAAATTAAAAATTCAAATATAGCGGGAAAGGTATGAGTGAAAATGATAAACAAAATTAGCACAGTTTCAGCAACATTTGTAGGAAAGGTTGCCCCGAAGAAACCGTCCGAGCCCAAAGAAAAGGCAATGGATGTACAGGATAAGGTTTCCTGGGGGTCCAGGGGATATGGGCATCGTGGAATCTCACGGCATAAAATGAAAAAAATCAAGCTTGCTGTTTTGGGCGGCCTGGGAGCAATCGGTGGAGCAATAGGAGGCGCGATTGCCGGTGCGGCCGGAGGAGTAGTTGGCGGGATAGTCCTCGGTGTAACCGGTGCCGTTTCAGGTGCGCTGATCGGTGGAGCGATTACCGGCAGAAACACTGAAGGTTTTGGCGGTTTAGCCGCCGCTATGGGTGGAGCCGTGATAGGTGGCGTAGTCGGCGCAATCGGCGGCGCGGCTGCGGGAGTAACGGCAGGCGCGGCTGCCCCGATAATCGGAGGAATTACAGGAGCCGCGGCAGGCGGAGTCGGAGGAATGTTACTTTCGAAAATGAAAATTTCATTCTAATCTGACATTACCGGATCAGGCTTGATTAACTCCATTTCTCCGATGTGAGTTAATCGGGCAATCCGTTTTCTATCTCTCATCATTCTCGCAAATTCCTGTTTTTGCTTTTGAGAGCCGGTGTGCAAAATAAGTTGCCTCTCCGGCTCTATTTCATCTATCATTGCCTCGAATGCGCTTTTTCTCCTCACCTCATCGAACTGAAGGAAGGGATCGTCCATAATCATTGGAAGTACGAACCTTTCACCGGACAGCAATTTGATAATACCCACTCTCAGAGCGAAATAGAGTTGATCTATCGTACCCTTGCTGAGATTGTCAACGCTCACAAGTTCGCCTGTTTCCGGAATTTTTACAATAAGGTTCAAATTTTCATCTATATCAATAGAATCATATTTTTTAGTAATCTTGTGAACAAGACCTGAGATTGACTTTGAAAGCTGGGGAGCGAAAATCTGTTCATGGAATTTTTTTCCGACTTCATGAATGGTATTGATTGAAATTTCGATTGCCTCTTTATGCTTGAGCAATTCCTCTTTCTTCTTCCTGATTTCATCGATCTCTTCCACTAACTCATTCTTGCTGACTTTTTCATTCATCTCTTCGATTTTTGCTTCAATTGTTGAAATTCTTGATTTCAATTCGATGAGCCTTGGTTGGATTGCTTCAATCCCCTCGGCAATTTTATCCGTATCTCTATCCCCCGGATCTTCATCCATGAGTTCTTGATCCTGTTCAATGAGGTTGTTTATTACTTTATTTAATTTATTTGTTTTTTCCTTGTAATAATCAATGGTTTTATCGCCAATGATCAACATCTTTTTCTCCTCCAGGGAGTCCAGCCTGGCTACCAATTTGTCGGATTCTTGTGAGATTTTCAGGGCTTCGTCATATTCCTCGGTGGAGCCTACCTCACCTATTGCAAGAACTTCATTGATTTTCTCTTCGAGTTCCCCGATTTTTACTTCAGGCTTCTTTCTCTCGTCAAGAAAAACTTCGTATTCTTTTCTCATTTCATTTGACCGGTTCTCCAGCGCCTTTGCTCCATTGTAATCATTCTGGAATCTTTCGATTATCTGACCTGTAATTTTTTCGTCTTCTGTTGTGTAGCCAAGGTTAATAAATAATTCTCTCAATTGCGGTGACTGGTTATAATCCTCTGTAAGAGAATTCAACTCTTTCTCAAGGGTTTTCACCAGGTTTACGGTTGTTTCCATATCTATTTTAATACGGTTAAACTCCCTGTACCTTTTTCTCAATTCGTCAACGGAGAGTGCTCCGATCCTGACGAATAATTCCTTCAGTGCTATCTGTGCGGAAGCCACCTCTTCTTTAAGTTTTTTAATCTCATCTTTCTTTACCAGTATATTCTGTTCAGTTATTCCAATTTCTCTCTTGTTGGATTTTCCCGTGAGCCAGAAAATAAAGCCTCCCACAACGATTGCCACTCCCACACTAAAGAGCACATTGTTACTCGTCAGTGAAAAGTCTTGAAGTGATATTTTCTGAAAAAAGCTAAAGACTCCAATTACGCCACCACATAACATGAGGAATATTGCCGTCAACAACCTTGATCTCGTCATACCCTTGAGTCGCACCATTTCCTGTTCCAGTCTCTTTTGATCCGCTTCCTTGAGTTTCAATACATCCTTTTTGGCAACTTTAGACTCCAGGTCGGAAATTTTCTCATCATATTCATCCGCACATTTAAAGCCGGTGAATTTACCTTCTTCTTCCTGAAAATCCCTCTTTATGTCATCGATTTTATTTCTACCGTCCTGAAGCATTTTTCTCTTGCTTTCTATAACAGCGGAGCGGGCTTCATCGGTTTTTCCCGATAAGTCCAACAGATCCTGAATATTGTCTTCCAGATTTAACAACCGGCTTTTTTCATCAAGTTGGGATTTCACTTTCTGGTAATCGGACATCATCTCTATTCTTTTTTGCTCCATCTCTTCAAGCTTGTTACGCGCAGATTTCAGCTCTACCTGGAGTGAATACAGGGTTGTTCTTCCTTCCATTGAAACAGAGTCGATATCTTTAATTTTATCTAATTTTTCTTTTATTTGTGGAATTTCCGATTCAATCGCTTCTGTTTTTTCGATAATAGAGATACATTTTTCAATTTCCTTCCTGTTGAGGAAATAAATAAGTTTCTTCAATTCTTTTTCATAATTTTCCAGATCATCCCCGGCCGATGCAAGTTCTATTTGCAGCTTGATTTTATCTTTCCTGTCCTTTTCTATTTCCCGTGATGAGGTCATATACAAGTTGATGGTTTCCTGGATCTTGCTCAGTTCCGATTCCGGGTCATCCTCATCTCCGATTTCCTGCAACAGTTTTTCCAGTCTCGATATGGCATCGAGGTAGGTGCTCTCTTCCGTTGCCGTATCGGCAAGAGCCATAATTTTTGATGAGAGTCCCCGGGCGTCCTGAAGTTTATCCACCTGCCCCTGGCTCATAAGTACTGTTGAAATGAATCCCTTCTTCTCAAGTCCCAGGTGTTTGCGGGCAAACATCGGCTCGTTCTGATCGTCCTTTTCAAAAGAGTCTGTAATGTCCTTGTCGGTATTTTCATCAATAATTTGAACAGACCCGGATTCAAAATCCCTCGTGACCCTGAATTTCTCGCCGGTTCCGGATTCATATCTCAGGGATGCCCTGTAAGGCGCGCCATTCCAGGGTTTCATCTCCTCTTTCTCGTCAAGTTCTCCGGGGGCGGTTGATTTTTGTCCGTAAAGAAGTGAAAGGAGGCATCTGATAATAGTGGATTTGCCCGATTCATTTGTTCCATAGATCATATTTGAGCCACTGTTAAAGTTTATGGAAATATTCTTGAGTTTTCCGTAACCTTCAATTTCAAGATTTGTAATTACCATCTTTTCTTGACCTCCTTCCCTGAAAAGGAATCAAGTCCATATTTCAAGGCAAGTTGTAATATCTCTCTGTTCTTTTCATCGTCCTGAGGTGTAGCTTCAATTCTTCCTAAAGTCTTTTTTGCGAAAAAACCTCTGACTGTCCGCTCATCTTTAAATTCCTGGGGATCATATTCATGCCTGGTTTTATTTTTAATTTCAAGATAGAGGCAATCTTTGCCCACTTCCTGTCTTAATTTTTCTATGTCAAGTACAAGCTCTTTTTCAATTTTTCCTTTTAATGTAATCTGTGTGGGATTTTTGGCGAGGTTTTTTTCCTGTATTATGGACTTCAAGCAGTTGACTATATCATCCTTGTTACTCATATCGCCACAATTGAGGTTGATATTGTTAAACTTAATTCGCGCTGTGGGAAGAAATGTTATATCTTTCCTGTTTCCGCTTATTACAACCTTCAATATGCCTTTTTCTCCCTCATCGGTGAATCTGGTTCCCTGGGGCGACCCGGGATAACACCCCTGGATCGTCTTCTCCCCTTTTCTTTTGAGACTCTGAACTCGATGAAAATGCCCCAGCGCGACATAGTCGGCCCCTGATTCAAGAATATTGTGAAATCTAAACGGAGCCGTTATTTTCTGGTCGGGATATCCCACATCCGTTATAGATCCATTAAAGAACAGGAGATTGAAATAGTCCTCATTTCCGACTTTATATCCTTCAAGAGGATTTTCCTGAAAATCTTCCGAGGTATGGGCAAAGCCATGTATCGCCACTTTTTTCTCTTCGAGTAAATGTGTTGTGAATTCATTTTTCTTAAAAACATATACGTTTTCCGGCCATTGCAATCTTAAATAGGGGGAATCTTCAGTAATCGGATCCGAGCTGCCCGGTGAGATGAAAATATTTACAGGCTTCAGGCTTTCAAACTTTTCCCTGATATAATTCAGAGTTTCGCCCGATACCGTTTTTGCTTCAAACAGATCTCCGGCAATAAACAAGGCATCAACTTTTTCTCTCCTGGTAAGGGAAATAATCAGATCGAATACTTCCAGCAAAGAATCTTTTAAACGGCCTGAAAAATCTCCCATTTCAGGATTTTCCATATTAAGATGTAGGTTGGATGTATGTATAAAACTGAATTCAACTGCCATTAATTCACCTCGTTATTATAACTCCCTTGCCGTAGCGGGACAGATTTCCATATAGGGACAAACTATACATTTGAAATACTCCGGTTCCGGGTCATAACTCCCGGAAGAAATACCGGCGGCGGCTTTCAGGATTTTATCGCTCACCTTGCGATATTTGCTCTCGGACGGCTTGAGCGTTCCTGTGATACCTGATTTTAAAAAGTATGAATCAAGTCTCAGGGGATCTTTACCAAACATATTCCTGTACGCAAGCAGTGATACCTGATTCTTTATAGAATCCCTTGCCTTGCGGGATGCGGTTTTTTTGTCCCTTACATCCGATGTACGGAAATCCATTATCACAGTACCCTGTGAATCGGTCTTTAAAAGATCCCAACTGCCGGTAATCCTTATATCATCTATTGTAAAACTATAATCCTTCTCGGCGATATCTCCCGCCTGAATCTCGCCGGAATAAACTCCATAGAATTCGTCAATAGTATTCTTGCCTTCAAGGTACCGGGTTTCTTCGTGTTCACGGGAGAAAAATCCTTCCATTGACCATTCCCTCGAGAACACATCAAGAAGTTCTTTTAACTCAACCGGTATGTCGTTTGTTATTCGCTTGATCAATTCTTTGACAGCAGACCTGACGGCCTTTCCATACACAACCGCATGGTGGCGTATCACCGGAATCCGTAATATGTGAATATACTTATATTTAAAGGGGCATGTAATGTAGTCGTCAATATGATAGGGCGTGAGGCGAAGAGGTGTCTGTATGACCGGATGCTCCGACGATTTTAATTCGACTTCTACCGGCGGGGCGAATTGCCTGATTCGATCTTCCGGCGACACTACCTTGACAGACAAGCTTTTCAGGGGGATATCCAGCGCCTCCATTATAAAGCGGCTGACCTTCCGTTTTCTCTTACCTCCGAGGTCCCTGGCACCAAGTAGATAAATCTCTTTTTTCGAGCGTGTCATTGCAACATAGAAAAGCCGCCGTTCTTCCTGGAGATGGAAATCCTCGGGAATCTGACTCTCCTTAATGAGTTCGTCAGGTATCTCCAGCAGTCCCCGCCGCGATCTTGTGGGGAAATTTCCCTCGGCAAGGCATGCGATGATAACGACCGGGAACTCCAATCCCTTGGCTTTATGCACCGTGAGAATTGAGACTGCGTCAACTTCTGTCTCGATGTGCGCCGCCGGTGGATCATCTCCGGCGCTTATAAGATTATTCAAATACTTTATAAACGGCATTGCAAACGGGTGATCCGAAATGTCCTCAAAACGTTTGATTATATCAAAGAAAAATGCAATATTCTGTGTCTTGAGATCGGCATGCGCCACTTCCGCCCTGCCCAGCCGCCCCAGGAGACCTGTCTGTTTCAGGAATTCATAGAGAAGTCTTCCCGATGTGAGGCGTATTGAGAGATTTGTGAATCTGTGTATATCTGATACAATCCTGGCAATTGTGGTGATGTCCTTTATGGGAATTGACTTCAATTCCTCAATTTTCGCTACATTCTGAAAGACCTCGATGAGGGACTTGTTTACATGATCGGCATAAAGAGATAACCTTGTGAGGGAATTCGGGTTCAATCCGTATATCTCCGATGCCGCAAGGAAGAAGAGACTGAGAGAATCATCGGGATCGGCAATGAGTCGGAGAAACGAGATGAGATTACGGATCTCCGGCCTCAGGTAGAGTCCGCTCGCTCCGGAAAACCTGAACGGGATTTCCCCCAGGTTAAGTTCGCTGATTATTGATCCTGCATCCCTGTTGTTTCTGATCAATATTGCAATGTCGCTGTAGAGGTATCCCTCATCAAGTTTCTTCCTGATCAGGCTTGATATATATTCCGCCTGGGTGGAGAGATTATCAAACACGCTATGAAATAATACCGAATCCGGGTCATCGCGTCCCTCCAGCATCTTGTTTATATTATTCCTCATTTCGAGCCTGTATGGGTTATTGTGCTTTATAAGTCTGTATGCACTGTCAAGAATTTTTTGCCCGGAACGGAAATTTTTTGTGAGAACAACCTGGCGGGCGTCGGGAAAATCATCCATAAAATTCAATATGTTGCTGATTGCCGCGCCTCTGAACTTGTAAATGGACTGATCATCGTCACCCACAACGGTAATATTTCTTCTTCCCGTGAACAACAACTTCAGTAACTGATACTGGGAGTAGTTGGTATCCTGGAATTCATCCACAAGTATATATTTAAACTTTTTTCTGTAAATATCCGCAATAAGCGGGTGGTTCCTGAAAATCTGAAGCGGCATAAAAACAAGGTCCGCAAGGTCGATATATCCTTTTTTGAACATCATATCCTGTATGCACTTATAGATATCCGCCAACTCCGTGTGAACCTGCTTTTTTTCAATAAGAGCCGGATCATTTGAGGATGTGTCTATATCCCTTGCAAATTGATAATACTTTTCCGGTGAAATATCCTCGTCTTTCAACCTGCTGATATATTTCACAAGTGCGCCAAGATGTCGGTTGGGATTCGCGGAAGGCCTGAACTTGTTCATGGGCAGTGAAAACATATTCTCCCGGAGGAAAATGATCATCTCTTCTTCCGAGAGTGCTTTGAAATCGGGGTCCAGTCCTGTCTCAAAGGAATGGTTCCGCAGTATCCTCTGTCCAAATGAATGAAATGTACTGACCCAGATATCTGAGAAAGAATAAGGCAGGATAAGGTCAATTCTCTCTTCCATTTCAGCGGCGGCTTTTTCGGAGAATGTAAGAACCAGGATTTCCTCCATTTTTGCCGCTTTTGTTGATATAAGGTTTGCCACACGGTGAGATATACATGAAGTTTTTCCCGTCCCGGCTCCGGCAATTACAAGAAGCGGCCCCTCTCCGAAATAAACGGCTGATCTTTGTTGGGATGTTAATTGTATTTCTTTTTCTTGTATAGTAATTTGTTCTATAGTATTCATAATTGTATAACTTTAACCAGGAGTTACGCGTTTTGTCATTGCGGGGAGCCTGCGACGAAGCAATCTCAATT
Organism: Vulcanimicrobiota bacterium; assembly: GCA_021107945.1. Taxonomy (GTDB): domain Bacteria; phylum Vulcanimicrobiota; class JAJTBE01; order JAJTBE01; family JAJTBE01; genus JAIORV01. The sequence continues at coordinate 9,306 of JAIORV010000088.1, forward strand.
TATGGAAGTGGGAAACGGGAAACGGGAAGAGAAAGTCATTATTTCCCGTTTCTCATCTCTCACTTCCCACCTCTACTAAGAGACATCCCTCTTTCAGCTCGTACTTCAAGGCACTGCTTTATTGCATCTTTAATATTCTCAATCGCTTCTTGTTCTGTTTTACCCTGACTTACACACCCGGGGATTGAAGGACATTCTATTACAACCATACCATCCTCATCCCGATCAAATGTTACGATAAATTTCATGTCTTATCCTTCCTTTTTATTTGAAGCTCTTTGCTTGACTTTCCTTGCTTTAATATAGCACTTCATGCATTCGTTGATCGGAGTATTTTTCTTTTCCCCCGGAATTTTTCCTTTAAGTGGTTGAGGTAAAGTGTGAGAAAATTTCTCTTCTTATGTCCCCCGGAACCTGTTCGAAAGAGAATCCGGGGATCTTTATCCATCAGGGAAGGAAATTCACAAAATAGTAAAAAGTCCTTGATTGCTTGAAGCAGGGAAATAGCTTGATCGTAGAATCATAGTAAATTCTGGTAGTGGAGTCATCGTGGTTTTACTCGAAATGGTTATTCCTTTTTACCTTCTTATTGCAGGATTTTTTATTATTCCAGTGGAAGAGTGCTTTATTAATATCCTATTAATATCCCAAAATTGCTAATTTCAAGTTACCGTATGCTTGAAGATAAACAAGGAGAATATTTAATGATCAGTGTTGTCATAAGGAGAGTGGCATTAATATTTGTGGTATTACTACTTGTTGCAACCTTTGGGTTGTGGTGGGTCAGTAAGCCCGATGCGCGCAGTCTGGAAGAGGTAAAATACACGCTTGTGGTTTATGAGAAAAATCCTTCTAACATAAAGAAGATAGAAGGAATAATAAAGCAAGAGGGTCATGATTCCGAGAAGGCAAAAGCAAAAAGGTTCAAAGAGAAAATCATAGGTTATCGAATTGTTCAGTATTTTGACAAGAGTGAACTGGCAGTGGAGTATGTAAGTTATCTTAAAGGCAAAAAAATCTCTGCTAGAATCAAGGAAAATCCTGAAGGCTCGAATGTCTATATTCAAGTCAGGGGAAATTTCAAAAACAAGAAAAAGGCTGAGGCCTTTGCCAAACGCGTCAGCAAGCTAATCATGTTGCAATTCGAAGTTGAAGAAAATAAAAAGAAATTTCCATATACAACCAATAAAATTGTCGTCAGAGAGCTTGCAAATCAGGAAGCAGCGGACTCTCTTAAATCCTTGCTCTCTGCAATAAGCAAGGAAGTTGAAATTCAAGAACAATCTTCAGATCAGGATGAAGAAAAAACACCTTCAAAAAAGAACCCAAAAAGCAAGGCAAAACAAACGAATAAGCCCGGAGACAATGGAAACAAGAAAGATGAAAAGGAAAAACAGCCTTAATTATTCACCCCAAAGACCACAAGCCATAGAGGCGAGATGACAGAGGCCGGATTCCGTTTCTTATTAATATTTATTGCTAATTTGCGGTTTATTTAATTCTTCATTATGGAATGACAAGCACCCCTGGGAGTTGAACAGTTACCCAAGTTTTTTCATTATCCCCTTTTTTCAAGAGGATTTTTCTGAGATGGTGGGAAATGTAAAACGCAAGAAATAAAATGAATTACAGATTATGTCCCACATCTTTCATGATTTTCAGGAAAAATAAATTGTTTTCGTTTCCTTTCTCCTTATAAAATAGCGGAGTGAAATATAGAGTGAACCCTTCTGAATTCCGACGGATTTCTATCGTCATTGTTTTAATTTTATGGATTGCCAATTTTTGTATTTTCTTGAGAACAAGGAATACTCAAGAGGGCCCCCTTATTAAAGTAAAAGCCTATTTTACTTCAAGGGCAATTGCCGGAAAAGCCCTTAAAGAGGGGGAAAAAATGGGATTTAAGGGAACTGTGTTAAAAATCAAGAAAAAAACGAAAAAATTCATGGGGTATATCGTGGTACAGGATTTTTCCAGTAAGACGACCGGCAAAAAGGCGGAATATATCAGTGATTTTCTTGGCTCCCGTGGGTTTTCATCAAAAATCATACCGGATTCGCAAGGAAAAAAAACAACTATCCGGGTCGGAAATTATTACTCAAACAAGGACAAGGCAAAGGAAGCAGCTGATAAAGTTTATGAGTCATCGGGAGTAACTTTTGATGTGCGGAAATACTTCAAGAATGTCTCATATAATGCATTTTTAGTCAGTTTTCCCGGCATAAGAGAAAAAGAGAGAGCGAATGAATTGAGTCAAAAACTCCAAATATTGACTTCTGACGTGAAAATGGTGATGTATTGAGAAATATTTATCATATTTTTTTCATTCTACAGAAGGACTTTGCAGATGCAGTGAAAAATAAAACAATATTCTTCTCAGTTGCTATTCCCGTTTTACTTTCACTTGTTTTTTCCATTGCTCTTAAGCCAAAGGAACTTTCAAAGATAAGTCTGGTAATTGTAGATAGAAATCGTTCAACATTGGCAGGCGCGCTTATAGAAGCTTCAAATCGTCAGGAAAAACTGAAAGTAATCACCGCTGACAGCTTTGAAAGTGCAAAAAAAATTCTACAAAAAGGTAATGCACAAGCGATCTTGGTTTTTCCTGCAAATTACGATAAAAATCTGGAATCAGGTGAAAATCTCCAATTGAATCTCTGGGTAGGACAATCGGGATTGAGAAGTGCACAGGTTGTAAAGGACTTACTTAATAAGATTTTATATTATTGTAAATATGAGAAATTACAGCCGGATTTTGTTAAAACAAAATGCTTGTATGGTAAAAACTATTCACCTCGAACAGCGATGCTCCCAACCTGGATCCTCTTTACTGTAATAGGAGGATATATGGTAGTGGCCACTTCCATTATGGAGGAAAGGGAAAAGAAGACACTCCCGGCAATACTGGTAACTCCCTGTCGCCTGCCCAGTTTTCTTATCGGAAAGGGACTTCTGGGAGTAACGCTGGTGTTCATAGGAGGCATCCTCATTCTGGGACTGAACCGGGGTTTTCTGGGGAATGTACCTGCAATATTGCTGATACTTTTTCTCGGATCCGCGCTGTTCTCGATACTGGGAATCCTTACCGGGCTGATTTTACCCAGTCAAACATCTATCAGTACTTTTGGCTCATTGTTGTTTCTGGCACTTTTTCTACCGGTAACAATGGCACCTGTGAGTGAAAAGTTAAGAGCTGTCGCAAAACTATTGCCGAGTTATTATATAAATGAGGGAATAGTTGACTCGATGTTTATGAATGCAGGTATATGTCAACTAAGTATTCATATAGCCTATCTCTCGATTCTCGGGCTCGTGTTTTTCATATTGAGTGTGTTGGTTTTGAAAAGGAAGGAAGATTTTTGACATTTAAAAATGGCCAAATCAAACTTTTTGCTTTAACCTCCTGTAAGAGAATTGTTTTAAAACCTTTGTGGTCCCTGAAACAAGTTCAGGGCAGGTTTTTGTGGTAAAAAAATGTCACAAATAACTGGAAACAGCTTTATTAAGAATTTTGAAAAAATATTGCAAATTAGCAGCGGAGGGATTTTATGAGAATATTTTTAGATACAGCAAATGTGGAGCATATCCGGGAGATTAACTCCTGGGGCATATTGTCAGGAGTCACCACAAACCCCACTCTTATTGCACGGGAAGGAAAGGATTTCAAAAAGACTCTGCTTGAAATATGCGACATTGTTGACGGTCCCATCAGCGCGGAAACGGTTTCCCTTTCTGCGGAGGGAATGTTGAAAGAAGCTCGGGAATTTTCATCGTGGCACAAAAATGTCATAGTCAAGATACCCGCTGTCGCAGAGGGACTAAAAGCCGTGAAACAGTGCAAAAAAGAGGGAATCAAGACAAATTTCACGCTTGTTTTCTCTCTTAACCAGGCATTGCTTGCCGCCCTTGCGGGAGCGACTTATGCAAGTCCTTTCGTGGGAAGAATTGATGACACCGGATGGGACGGATTTGAATTTGTAAGAGACCTGGTGCCGTTACTCGACTATTATAAATATGAAACACAAATAATTGCCGCTTCAATCAGACATCCAATGCATGTTGTCGAGGCGGCTCGGGCGGGAGCGCATATAGCAACGATTCCCTACAAAGTTATAAATCAGATGATCAAACATCCTCTGACCGATATAGGTGTTGATAAATTTCTAAAAGATTGGGAGAAGGTTCCCAAAAAATAATGTTAATGAGGTGTTCTTTAATGGAAAACATTGCGGATCTTGACAAGATGACTCGCTACGAACTTCTGGATATTGCAAAAAAATTGAAAATTCCAGGATACCAAAGGATGCGAAAACAGGAGCTGAAGTACAGGATTCTGGAAGCGCAGGCGCAAACAGAGGGTTACATGTTCTCATCAGGAGTCCTGGAAATAATTAATCCTGATGGATATGGATTCCTCAGGGGAAGGACATACGTGCCGGGAGACGGTGACATATATGTTTCACTTTCCCAGGTCAGAAGATTCGGATTGAAAGTGGGAGATACGGTCTCAGGAATGATAAGACCGCCAAAAAACGGCGAAAAATACTGGGGAGTTGTGAAAATACAGGCGGTCAACGGTCAAGATCCGGAAAGATCCCGAAGAAGAAGGCCTTTTGACACACTGACGCCATTGTTCCCGGATGATCATCTGATTCTTGAAACAACTCCAGCGGAAGTATCAAATCGAATCATTGATCTTTTCTCGCCCATAGGCAGAGGGCAAAGGGGACTTATCGTTGCTCCACCAAAGGCTGGAAAAACTATTCTTCTGAAAAAAATCGCAAAGGGAATTACAACAAATTACCCGGATATTATCCTCATCGCCCTTCTTATTGATGAAAGACCCGAAGAAGTTACCGACATGGAGCGATCAATCAATGGAGAGGTGGTTTCCTCAACATTTGATGAAGCTCCGGAAAAGCACATCCGGGTGGCGGAACTTGTATTAGAAAAAGCGAAAAGACTCGTGGAAGTCGGAAAAGACCTGGTTATTTTACTTGACAGCGTTACCAGGCTTGCAAGAGCATCCAACCTCGTTACTCCTCCCAGTGGAAGAACGCTATCCGGAGGACTCGATACGGCGGCTCTCAGAATGCCCAAGAGATTCTTTGGCGCAGCGCGCAACATCGAAGACGGAGGAAGTCTTACGATCATGGCAACAGCCCTGATTGAAACCGGCAGCAAAATGGATGATGTCATATTCGAGGAGTTCAAAGGAACAGGCAATATGGAACTTGATCTTTCCAGAAGACTTGCAGAAAGAAGAATATTCCCCGCGTTCGATCTCAAAAAGTCAGGAACAAGACACGAGGAATTGCTTATTAAAGATAGTAACCTGAAGAAAATCTGGCTCTTAAGGAGAGGTCTGAACTTGCTGGATTCCGCAGAAGTAACGGAGTTTCTTATCAAGAGAATCAATAAGACAAAAACGAATAAGGAATTTCTTTCATCCATATCAGAAGAGTCACTTAGTTATTCAAGAAAATAATATTGGTTATTATTCACCACTGAGAACGCGGAGAGCCAGGACATTACCGTGCTGTGTCTATCTATTTGAGAGCTTATGTAGAAAGTATGCAGAAGATACGGCGGAGAGAGAGCCTGCAACAAGAAATATCGCCATCAATGGAATTGACGCCCCCACGGCGGCTGCAGCCCCTGCTCCCACTATCGCTCCACCACATGCACACAAATCGATACTGCCTTGACTGGGAGGTTTCACCCGCTGATTGTTGAGAAACGACTCAAGACTTTTCTCAACTTCTAATCTGTTTTTTTCCTCTATCAATGAATGCTTTTGTTTTTCAAAAGTAGATATATCTTTTTCCAGCTTCTTTGCTTTATCGTGTTTCTCCAGGCTATATCCGGTAAGCAATCCAGTGATGCCGCTAATTTTCGATGCCATGCCGGGATGTTTTTTTACAAACTCACGAAGAGATTTTGTGTCTGGTTCTCCATTCCCTCCGTTTCCCGTCAAGCTCACTGTATCAGCCTGTACCGGTGAAGATGGATTATCATTATCAAATCTTTTATTTGAACCATTTATGGATTTGTCTGCGATAACGGAAGTCCTTATATCATTCATTATCAGTCTGCCTCCTGAAGATTATCATTAACCCGCTTCTTGTCATTATGATATCATTTTTCCATGTTCCATATAAGTTCCAGGTATGTTCCATTTACCCGGGAATAATTTCCTGAAAAAACAATATTTACTATTAGAGATTAAGGATTTTAGGAGGCGAGACACCTCCCCTACCGGTTGCCATAGATAAAATAAAAAATGGAGGTAAATGGAATGAAGGACTATCTAAAAATTATAAGCTTGATGCTTGTTTTGTTGCTGATGTCGGCAGCTCCCTCATTTGCGGGAAAAATTATGCAGGGAGAACTACAGGTAGTTGACAAGCAGGGCAAGATAAAATCTCAATGCCCGTTAAAACATACCGATGTGAAAGCCAACATATCGGGATTTATAACAAGGGTGAATGTGGAACAGGAATTTCAAAACCCGTTTGACGAGACAATTGAGGCGGTGTATGTATTTCCTCTTCCACAGAACGCCGCCATTGACCGGATGGTTATGAAAATAGGAAAGCGAACAATAAAGGCGGTTATCAAGAAAAAGGAAGAGGCAAGGAAAATATACGATGCCGCGAAAAAAGCCGGTAAAACCACCGCTCTTCTTGATCAGGAGAGACCCAATATATTTACACAATCCGTCGCCAACATACCGCCGGGCGAGACGGTAAAAGTGCAGATAAGCTATGTAGAGACCCTGAGTTATGATGACGGAGTATATGAATTCGTCTTCCCGATGGTCGTGGGTCCCAGGTTCATGCCCGGAACGCCCAAAGGAAAGAAAGGCACCGGATGGGCAAAAGACACCAGGCAAGTTCCCGACGCATCAAAGATCTCCCCGCCGGTTGCCCCAAAAGGAACAAGAGCGGGTCATGATATAAATGTCACGGTAAGTCTTGACGCGGGAGTACCTGTAAGGAATATCCGCTCTGTCCTTCACAAGGTTGATGTAGATTACTCCAGGGACAAACGGAAGGCAAAAATCAAGCTTTCCGGGCAGGACAGGATTCCTAATAAAGATTTCATACTGCAATATGAAACCGCCGGAAAGAAAATCGAAGATGCAATACTGACTCACGCAAGTAAGGGATCCGGGTTCTTCACATTCATCCTCCAGCCCCCGAAGAGACCCAAACAATCAATTATTACTCCCAAAGAAATGTTTTTCGTGATTGACTCATCGGGTTCACAGAGTGGATGGCCTATTGAGAAGGCAAAAGAGACAATGAAATACTGTATCGAAAATATGAATCCCAATGACACATTTCAACTACTCTCGTTTGCTAACAATGTTAACCCATGCTTCAAGGATCCTGTGCCAAATACAAAGGAAAACCGTGAGCATGCCCAACAATGGCTCGCAAAATGCCTTGGCAGAGGCGGAACGCAGATGATGAAGGCTATTGACCATTCCCTTGGAAGAAAGAGAGATCCGCAGAGAATGAGGATCGTGGTGTTTATGACCGACGGTTATGTGGGAAATGATATGACAATCCTTGATGCCATCAAGAAAAAACTCGGAAACGCACGAATCTTCCCATTTGGTACAGGCAATTCCGTCAACCGTTACCTGTTAGAGGGAATGGCGAAAATGGGTAAAGGAGAGGTTGAATGGGTCACCCTGAACCGCCATGGTGATGAGGTCGCGGAGAAATTTCAGCAAAAAATTGGCAATCCGCTGCTTCTGGATATAGAAATTGACTGGAAAAATGCGCCGGTGAAAGATGTCTATCCCGCACAAATCCCCGATCTCTTTGGCGGGAAACCAATAATAATCAAGGGACGATATACCGCCCCATACAGGGGGGAGATTGTTCTGAAAGGAAAAAGAGCAAATAAACCTTTCAGCAGGAAGATAAAGCTGGATCTCCCGGCAAACAATCCCAAAAACGATGTGCTTGGAGTACTTTGGGCAAGGACAAAGATAAGGAATCTGATGAACAAGGATCTCAAAGGCATCCAGAGAGGCAAGCCAAACAAGGAAATTAAACAGATGATCACAAACCTCGGCTTGCAGTTCAACCTCATGACCCAATTCACATCATTTGTCGCCGTCGAGGAGAAAGTTGTGAACGAGGGTGGAAAGCTCAAGACCATAACAGTGCCGGTGGAGATGCCTGACGGTGTGAGTCATGAGGGAGTATTTGGAGAGGATAAGGAAGAGTCGTTCGGCTCCAACAACGCTCCATCGGGCGGAAGAAGTTCGTTATATAGAAAAAGAGTGAGCAGGAAGCCCGCAATGACTTACAAACCTGGCGAAAAGACAAAGCCCCTGCATCGTCACGGGATTAAAAGCGATGACGGAATTGGAAGGGAGACAAAAGATGCCGATACCCGCATAAGCAAGATGGCGAAATCACTCATCGGACTTGCCGAGAAAGTGAAAAAAGAGGGCAAGAACGGATTTCTGAGATTGGATGAGTTCGAGGTCAAGGCCGGCAAGGTTGAGCTTATATTGAAAGTGACTCACGTCTCCGACAAGGTTCTTGCAAATCTCAAGAAAATAGGACTTCATGTGAAGAGCTATTCAAAGGCAAACAGAGTGATAAGAGGAGTTCTGTCCGTTGACAAATTGGAAGAACTTGCGAAAAAGGACTTCGTGATAAGGATCGATCCCACCCCGTTCACCGTCGGAATGACCGGGACTAAGGAAGTATCCACTGACAACAATGCGAAGCTCATAAGTTATATCGAAACCGCTTTCATCGAGCCTGCAAGGGAAATGTTGAAGGCTGATATGTTCCATATTCTGGAGATATAGGGTGTTGAAAAAAACTGAAATATCGACAATATGGTAAAAGGTATATCCGGCATTTGTTTCGTGATTTCTAAAATCACAATAACCGGGGTTAGCTCAATGGAAATGCCGGGACGTCATAGCCACTAAAAAATGCCCAAACGGTGGCTATGGCGTTTATTTTTTTTAACCGCAGAGACCGCAGAGACCGCGGAGTTATCGGGATGAGGACATCCCTCCTACAAACCGAGAGGCGAGAGGCGAGAGGTGGAAAATGGGATTCAAGCTGCGTTATCCATTCTCCGAATCTCTTTGTGGTCTTTGTGGTCTTTGCGGTGAATAAACATGCCCGGCATCCGGTCTCAGTTTATCGGGATGAGGACATCCCTCCTACAGATCAGACTTACGTTTTCCATTCTCCGTGTCCTCCGTGGCTTCGTGGTGACAAAAAACATCCGTAATCCGTAATCCGTAATCTATAATCCATTTTCCTGATTTCCTAATTTCCTAAGAGGCAAAAAATCCTCATTCCTTACTTCCTCACCGGGGGTTCATAATCCGGGAAAGTATATCTGAATTCATTCTTCTCGTTACCCTTGTACAGAATCGCCTTTTGGGGGCAGATATTATATACTCCGCGTAATTTAGTTTGTCATCATTTTACGGAACGGTGCTATCATACTTCTCAGGGACGCCGGATTGCCCTGAAAACGATTGAATCTCCTGA
>JAIORV010000149.1 GCA_021107945.1 Vulcanimicrobiota bacterium
AGAAACGGGAAAAGAGAAACGGGAAAAGAGAAACGGGAAAAGAGAAACGGGAAACGGGAAATGGAAACAACAGAGATATATAGAGGGTGTTTGAGATAAATCACGAAACTATTATAAGAAAAGTTAAAAGGGAGGTTGAGATTAATGCAGTGTACATCCTGTTTTGCTGAAATTCCCGATGATTCGGAAAAATGCCCTGAATGTGGAGTGAGCCTGGAGGGAGAAGTCTATTCGGCGCCCCCGGAACCAACTCCACCATTACCCGGACAAGATCAATACCCGGGAGGTCAGCCTGAGCCGGAGTCTGAGGCACCTCTTGAATTGGGGGAGATGATTTTACGCCCATTCAAGGACCCGGGCTGGTTTCAAAAAGTACTTATAGTTGCCCTCATGTCGATTATCCCTATTATCGGGCCGATAGTTCTTATGGGATACCAGGTAAGATATGTAAGAAGGATAATATTCCGTCAAAATTCGAGAGAGCTTCCGGGATATGACGATTTCGGCGGGCTAATCATGACCGGATTATACCTTTTCCTGGCCAACCTCATTTACATGACTGTAATTCTCACTGTTTCCGGTATTGCATTTCTTCCGTTCATCGGGGGTCTTGCAGCGCTGGAAGGTATGAGCAATGGACCAGGCGAAGCCATGTGTGGAGCGGCACTTGCCGCATTTGCTATACCGATGTTGATCTTTTTCACCATTTTCAGTATTCTTTTATTCTTTGGTCCGATGATCATGGTGTTCTATTCAAGGAATATGGAATTTGGCGATGCATTTAAACTCGGGGATATGTGGAGATTAATATCCTCGGATCTTGGGAATTATATTATCCTGAGCTTGTCTTTATTCGGCATAGGATTGGGTGCAGGCCTTGTGGCAATGGTTCTGTTTATGATTCTGGGATTTATTCCATTTGTGGGACAACTTGCGATAATGTTCCTGAGCGGCTTGTTGAGTGTCGGCCTCGGACTCATCGGATGCTCCGTATTCTCAGAATTCTATTTCAAGAACAAAGATGTTCTCGGCGGTTGAGGCTCCTTATTTATTCTTCTTGAGTTCGACTCCGCCAATAATTACTGATTTTTCAAGGATCTCGATTTTACCGGGATCCTTTTCTTCTTTATCAGGTTGCGTTTTCGCCGCAGATTCCGCCTGCCGCTCTATCGTTCCGAATGAATAGACTTTCTTATCGAACGTGGCCAGATATACTCCACCGTCAGGCCCCACCATAGGAGGACCCGATAGACGAACATCGAAATGCTTTCTCCATTTCTCGGTGCCGTCGGGGTTCAGCGCATAGAATATTTGATCGTACCCGCTCACATATACAGTGCCGTCTTTTCCGACTACGGGAGCCGACACCTGGAGGTCTCCCACGGGAAATTCCCATTTCATCTTACCGTCAGGTGTGACCGCGTGGACAGACTCACCGGTAAAAGTCCCGATATATAGAGTGCCGTCAGCTCCCTCGGTCGGTGGCTTTCGCAGGGGATGCCCGGCATTGTATTTCCACTTCAGGCTGCCGTCCGGGTTATAAGCATACAGGTTTTCATCTTCAGACGGCACATATATCGTCCCGTCTTCTCCCACAGAGACAGGCCCGTTTAACTTGCCCGGTGATTTCTTTTTCCACAACATTTTCCCGTCTTTATCAAATTTGTAGATTGTATCCTGATCATCGACAAGGGCGATGGTTCCATCTTTTGCAACGGCAGGACGCGGCGACCCGGAAAAATCCATATCACCTGTCCATTTTACAGAGCCGTCTTTCGGATTCAGGGCATTGAGCTTTCGATCCTGTGTGCAAATATAAACTGTGCCGTCAGGTCCTACCGCAGGGGAAGATTGGATTGATTTATCAAAATCATGCTTCCACTTTTGCGAGCCGTCAGGCCGGAATGATCTCAACTGTTTATCTTTATCCCACATATAGGCTGATCCGTCGGGACCGCATATAGGTATCGAGCATGACCATGAATCCATCTCTTTTCTCCATTTTTCATTGCCGTCCCGGTCAATGCAATATAACCTGTACCCGTCGGATGCAAAGATCTTCTTCCCGTCGGGTGATGTAGTGGGAGGCACCGAGAAACTTTTATCGGCGGTGAATATCCATTCGACATCTGAAGATGTGCGCCTGGATTTAAAGAGGGCTCTTCCCATTTTTTCCAGGTCAAGTGTCTGTTTGCCCGGATCCTCGTTCTTCCCTATTGAAACGGTATCATTAACGGACATTTTGACGTTGTATTCTCCCATGAATCCCCCGGTGGTTCCGGCCACTTTCGAGAGATTGCTCATTCCGGCAGGATCTATACTCATTTGATTTCCACCTTTCGTGGTTGTTTGCAACTCGTTTTTCACCGCAGAGTACGCTGAGTACGCTGAGGAAAAGATAACTCTAAATCAAAGAAAAATAACAGGACTTACGCAATTGTCATACTGAAACGAGCCTGCCCCGGCGAAGGCCGGGGTTCAGCACAATTTTAAAGGAAGACTTGAGCATGTCATTCTGAGTGGATTAAGAATGACTTACTTTACTTCAATGACTTTCTCAAAGACAGGATTTTCTTGAACTACGAGGATTCACATAGCGAAGAATCTCCTTATGCCCTGGATTGGTTTGACGAGATCCTTCGCTGTTGAAGACATAGGAGGTAAGCAAAATCCGTTCTTGCCAGGGGTTTATCCAGGAAAGATAAAGATCGTATTCCGCTCAGGATGACAATTTCACATATTTCTTTCCTGTAAATGAGTAAGTCATGAAATAACACAACTCCCCATATACTTATTTATCTTATCGCTCGATAAAATCCTTTTACTTCTTCCTGTAATCTATATCTCCACTGGAATATTTCACAAGGGAATCAGACCTCAAATAATCCTTCGCCTTCTTGATGTCCCTGAGGTATGCGTCCCAGAATGCCAGCGAGGCAGTCTTGATGTAATTAATATGGGAGGGCTTCGCCTTTATCATGTTTCCAAATCCGCCGGAAAAAGTGAAATGGTTTGCCTTCCCGATATTCAACAGATACTTATTCCCGGCAGGCATCCCATTGTATGACTCCAATCTCGTAGAAGGTGGCTTTTTACTGAAAGTTTTATCCTTTGTGCCGGTCATCAGCATCACAGGCCTTTTAATGTTTTTCCAAGTATTTTTGTCAAACCCAAACATTCCGCTGGGTTGGGGAGACATAGCAATAAATGCCTTCACCCTCTTGTCGGCTAATGTCCTGTCTTTATTGCCGGGGAAATCTATGAGCGCGCCTGCGACTGCAATTGTTGTAAATGCGCCGTATGAATGCCCCGCAAGCCCAATATGGTTCCTGTCAAGCTTACCTTTCAACCCGGGGACTTCTTTCTCTATTTTATCGAACGAGTCAATAATAAAGGACACATCTTTCGGGCGATTCTCCCAGTTCTTGGTGTCATCTACACATTTTTTCAGTGCTTTCAAATTTTCCCGTAACTTCCCCTTCGTGAAAATAGAAGTGTCACTCCCGTAATGTGTGGGATGAATGGACACATACCCAAAACCCGCCCAGTATTTGCCCAAGTAGGCATAGCCTTCTTTGGAGCCTCCGGCCCCGTGAGAGAAGATAATCACAGGAAAGGGACCCGCACCGTCGGGATAAAATATCTTGAGGGGCACATCACGATTTCTCTTGCTGTCATGGAGTTTAATATTTTCAACTGTTTTCACGGCATGTATCGATCTTGAAGGTTTATACGCATGGATTAAAGTCTCCTGAGCTTGCCCACATCCCCATACTGAGAAGATAAAAAGAAATGTCAGGGATATTGTGATGACGATAACAAATTTTTTCATTTTCATTCCTCTTTTATACTAATCCGGTTGATTTTGTTATTAATAACATTTTATAAAACGCAAATACCACAGAGAACACTGAAGACACCGAGTTTCAAATCCTGGCAGGAACTGGATTTGCATAGTTTCAAGGTCTTCCAAACTGTCATCCTGAGTGGAAAACAATCACCTTACTTTAACGAATGAAGCCTTGGCAAGAACGGGTTTTACTTACCTCCGATTTATTCCACAGCGAAGGATCTCCTCTCCCAGACTCTCCTTCAAAACAATCCTCCCTCTAATCGGGACTTGCTTCCTCCACCATTGCCGAGACTTGCCCCCTCCACACTATTGTGGTCGAGATTCTTCGCTGTGTGAGTAACGAGTATAAAGAAAAAAAATTCTTTCATAAAGTCATCGGATTAAAGTAATTCTCTCGTGTATCGCTCAGAATGACAATTTGTAAGTGTCGTTATTAAAACGAATCGCCAGTTACGCTGTCATCCTGAGCGGAAAACGATCATATTGACTTTGGTGAATCAATCCCGGCAAGAACGGAACCTTACATTCCTCCAAGGTATAACTCAGCGAAGGATCTCCTCAAAAACGCCCCCCGTGGGCTGTCATCCTGAACTTGCCTGCCAAAAAATTATATTGAGGAAAGCCTAAAAAATGATGCGCATAATTGGTAGTGAACCCTCTAATATAATAAATTCTCTGCGCCCTCTGCGTCCTCTGCGTCCTCTGCGGTGTAATTCAAAAGCATTTTCCGGGTTAATATTGATTCACTAAAACATCCACACGGACATCAAGGCTTTTTAATTCCGAGATCAATTCCTTCAGCTTGCTTGTTATAATGATTGTCTCCGATTTTCCCATAGATGAAAATTTTACATTATGTCCGATTATGTTTTTCTCCACCGTGACGCGCAAATCATCATCCATCTCGAATATTTCTTTTGTTTTCATTAACTTTTGAGCAATGTGGAATAATGCAATATGCCTTTTTCTCATAGCTTCTTTTGAAAAATGCCGGATATATATTCTGTCCGCGCAAATATACAGGAATTCAGTGCGGGATATTACATGCAGATAAAAAAATAAAAATAAGACAAGAGGCATAAGAATTATCAAGTAAATTTTTACAAAATTTGATGAATTATAGTAAGCCCTTGGAATCTTATATGAGGCATAGATGCAAAATAATAAAAAATAAAATATCTTCCAGCTCTCTACTTCCCTGCTATAACCCATGAATTTTGTTATTTTACCCGCTGAAAAATCCATATGCTTTATAAGATCCGACTCAAAATTCTTTAATACTCCCAACATAGCACTTACATTGTCATATCTATCGTCCGGATCCAGTTGAAGACATTTCATTACAATCTTTGACAGGTCATCGGGAACTTTCTTGTTGATGAGATCGGGGCTGTCAAATTTGAAAGGATTGTCCTGGGGATTCTTCCCTGTCAACATCTGGTGCATCATTGCCCCTAGGGCGTATATATCGCCTCTCTCGTCGGTCTGGCTCTTGTTGTATTGCTCCGGGGGAGCGTAACCGGGAGTTCCCAGTTCTATCGTGTCGCCTTTCTTGTCGGGTGAGTAGAAGCGTGCCGTTCCAAAGTCAAAGAGGATGAGATCTCCCGATGAAGTCAGTATGAAATTCCCAGGCTTCAGGTCCCTGTGAATGATTCCCTTTCTATGCAGGTATTTGAGAATATTCAATATCTGTTTTGAATATCTGACCGTTTTCGTCAACGACAGGGGCTTCTTTATCTTGTCTTCAAAAAGCGTCCCGGATACATATTCCCCTATAAAATAAACCTTCCCGTTCTCGTCGAAAAAATCAAACACTTTTGGAATACTATCATGGTCAATCTCCTGCATTGTTCGAAACTCACGCTCATACATGAACCTTATCTCATTGAACTGCTCGTAGCTTCCTATCTCATCCCTTGATTCCTTCACCACCAGGAATTTATCTATCCTCTCCTCGAGATTGCCTGGCTTCCCCATATCCCTTGCCATGTAAAGAACCGAAAACCCGCCTTCACCGATCTTTTTTTCGATACGGTAGCGATTTTTTAACATGTGTCCTGGTTTCAGTTCGTTTGGCATTATTGGAACAGACCGCCTTCCGGTTTAAGTAATATATCCAAACAAATTATAATACTTATTCATTAAATGTGCAATAATGTATAATGCTTTTTAATGGAATTAATGATTGTCTGAAATGTTAACTTCATTCAAAATTCTGTGTCCTCTGTGGTGAAGAATTACTTATAATTTACACACCGATAAAGCATTACAAATAACACTCTTGCAGGAAACGGGATCAGGATGAAGAACTCAAAAAAACCATACGCAGATTAAACTTGGAGGAATTACAATGGCGCTAAGGTTTTTAAATACAATGACGAGAAAAAAAGAGGAATTTGACCCAATTAAGAAAGGGTTTGTGAAAATGTACACGTGCGGACCCACCGTGTATGATTTTGCACATATAGGAAACTACCGGGCTTATATGTTTGAAGATATTCTCAGAAGATACCTGAAATATAAGGGATATAAAGTTAAGCAAGTTATGAACATAACCGACGTCGATGACAAGATAATCCGCTCCGTCAAAGGCAAGGATATATCGGCGTCCGATTATGCGCAAAAATTCATAGATGCATTCTTCGAGGACATTGACACTCTGAACATCGAGAGAGCTGAGGTATATCCCACTGCAACGGGGTATGTGAAAGAAATGGTCGCCATGATCGAGAAGCTCATGGAGAAAGGATACGGATACCGTGGCGAGGACGGCTCCATATATTACTCCATCTCGAAATTCCCCGATTACGGCAAGCTCGCCCATATAAATGTCAATGAATTGAAAACCGGGGCAAGGGTGAAGCATGATGAATATGACAAGGAAAACCTCTCGGATTTCGCCCTGTGGAAGGCGTGGGATGAGAATGACGGGAATGTCTTCTGGGAGACAAGCCTGGGCAAAGGCAGACCCGGATGGCACATAGAATGCTCCGCCATGAGCACGAAGCACCTGGGAAATCACTTTGATATTCATACCGGCGGAGTAGATAACATCTTTCCTCATCATGAAAACGAGATCGCACAGGCGGAGGCGGCGACAGGCGAAAAATTTGTCAACTATTGGCTGCACTGTGAGCATCTACTTGTCGATGGCGGTAAAATGGCGAAATCAAAGGGGAATTTCTACACCCTCAGGGATATTGCAGAGCGTGGATACAGCCCTCTTGCGATGAGGTATTTTTATGTGACAAGCGACTATCGCAAAAAGATTGATTTCTCCTTTGAGGCACTTGAGGCATCAGGAAAGGCCGTGGAGAGGCTTTTTGAATTCCTCAGAAGAGTCAGGAAAATGTCGGGGGAAGACTCCACGGGCAGGATAGACGAGCTTGTAAAGTCAGCCCGCGACGGCTTCGAGGATGGTATGGATGATAATCTCAACGCTCCGAGAGCGATGGCTGAAATTTTCACATTCATCAGTGAGGTTAACGGTATAATCGACGAGGGCAAGCTTTCGAAAGAGGATTCCAAAAAGATAATCGATTTCATGCTTGATATTGACCGGGTTCTGGGTTTAAAAATGGAGTCAGCTTTTGTTGAAAAAGAGCTTGCGGATGAAATCAAGTTGCTCATCGAGGAGAGGGACCATGTAAGGAAAGATAGGAATTATGCCCGGTCCGACGAAATAAGGGATATGCTTAAAGCAAAGGGAATTATACTGATGGACTCTCCCCGGGGAACCATGTGGAAAATCGATGAGGAATATGTGAGCAGTTAATGAGAAATATTTTCAAATCAATACAGAATACTTTATTTGGCAGATGGAAGATTCTTTCCGCCATGAGAAAAGGCAATATGGATGAAATTGAAAAGCTTCTCGAAGAGAAGCCCGGGCTTGTCAATTCAAAAAATGCGTTTGGAGAGTCTCTTCTTCATGAGACGGCTTTCAAGGGAAATAAAGAAATAACGGAATTGCTGATATCAAAGGGCGCCAATGTCGCTTCAAAAGATATTGACGGCTTAACTCCTCTCCACTGGGCGGCGCAAAACGGTCACCAGGAAGTTGCCGAGGCGCTTATCTTGACTGGTGTGAAGGTTGATGAAAAAGATAATGCCGGTCTGCCTCCGATCTATTATGCGACATTGGGGGGGCATAAGAAAATGGTTGAGTACCTGCTGTCAAAAGATATGGATATAAACGAAAAATATCGCACCGGCGAGACTCTGCTTCACAAAGTGATAAAAAGAGGGCTTGAAGAGATGGTTTCCCTTTTAATCAAAAATAACGCCCATATCAATATAAAAGATAAAAAAGGACGAAGTCCCCTTTCAATTGCAAAGCTGAGAGGACAGCAGGAGATAGTTGAAATACTGCAAAAATATGGTGCAAAAGTGGACTGGGAAGGTGATATCTTCCCGATACAGACATACACTCACTGAAAAACCTGGATGAATGTAATTATACAATTCCCCGGAACTTATTGTCATTCTGATTATGGACTTCCCGGTTTCTGGTTTAATGAAAGCATTCAAATTGTCATTCTGAGCGGATCACAAAAGACTTGCTTTAATACGACGGTTTTCTCAAAGACCAAATTATCTTGTGTCCGGTGATTATCACAGCGAAGAATCTCAAAACATCAGAGTTGGGCAAAGCCATACGGCCCGGGATTGGTGGTCGGATCCGTTACTCAATACTGATAAGATGTTGTTGTTTTTTATAAACACTTGACAAGAATAAACCAGTATCATAAAGAGATTGATGAAGTGGTTTTTAACTGAGGTCTTCTTCTGTCCCCGATGTTCGTGGCAAGATACCACTCCTACAGGGATGAGGACTGAATACTTACCATGAGATTAACCCCCAACTTCAGTTCTAATCTTTGATGACATTTATTATGCCTTCATCTTGATGACCTTTCAGCCTTGATTTTGATGCTCTATTCCAATGGAAGATGTCCTTCATTATTGGAAAAAGCCTTGCAAATTGTCATTCTGAGCGAATCAAGAATGAGTTGCTTTAATTCGATGATTTTCTTAAAGATAAAATTTTCTTGATGCTCGTGATTGACACAGCGAAGAATCTCGGCCCTGATTGTTTAATGGAGCAGGTCTTGATAAAAAAGAGGATTATTCTGAAGTAGATCCCCGGGGATGAGATCCTTCGCTGTGGGATAAATCGGAGGCAAGTATATGTCTGTTCTTGCCATGTTTTATCCGGGAAAGGAAAAGATCGTATTCCGCTCAGGATGACACAAAAATTGATATGATTATCGGCCAATTCACTCCATCCCAAAAAATGTATATAAAGATTTGAACTTCAGTTGGGGGCATAAAAAGACACCCTCTCCTCTTTGAGGTTTAGCCGTTTTAACGGCTTCCTGCTGGGAATTTGGCAATTTTTATTAGCATTACATTCATTTGTGAGAATCTGGATTCAAACTCATGAGTGTAGAGGAATGCAGAGAATGGGCAATGAAATATTTTATTTGGAAAGATGGGTAAACCGTTGAAACGGTTAAAAGTTCTTTTCTTTACTCAACCCCCGGCTGAAGCCGGGGGATAATCTCATGGATGGCATTTGGGATAATCTCCTGGAGGCATTTGGGATAATCTCATGGATGGCTACTGTTGGAAAGTGTTGACTTTGTTATAACATGACAGCTTCACTTATTTCTTTCCTGGAAATGCGAAAGTTCTGTGTTACGTAGATATATCTTTCTTATAGAATATAACAACCGCCAGACTATATAGGACAATGCCGATTATAAACAGGAAAATACAATTCCATAAATTAAATTTCCCGTAAAAGAGAAGTGTTTCGGTATTGAAGAATTGAAATAGTGTTAATTTCTTTACCAATGCCCAGCGTGGTGAGAACGCCCCTAGAAAAAATGCAAGGTATGATAGAAAAAAATAAAGCATCGTGGCAATGGAAGCTTTTTTTTGCTCTGAAAAGAATACGGAGAAAAGAAGCCCGAGGGCGGAGAGGGCGAAGAAGAATGCAAACCCGTTAAAGATTGTCCGGGCAATAATTTTCATGCTATATGGAACGTCAATAACGCCATGATTAATACCAAGGTAGAACCCCAGGAATGAGAATAAAGAAATAATAACGAGGTAAATTATAAAAGCAAAATATTTCTGGGATATTATTGAGAACCTGCTTACCGGGTGAGCCATGAGGAGCCCCAGGGTTTTCTTCTCGACTTCTCTTGAAATCAGGCTTGCCGATACAAGGGAGACAAATATCCCTGATATTATTATCCAGTCAACTGAAGCTATAATGTGAAGGTATCCACCAAAAATAGACAGCACCAGGAAAGATTCCGCTATTTTTTTCAGTGGACCGGGGACTTTATCCATAAGGGCGGAAAAATCGAGATGCCTTGCAATTGCGAATTCCTGAATAATAAGAAAAATCGTAAGTGCAAGAATAATGCAAAATACAAGCGTTATAATGGATTCATCTTTTAGTGTTTTGATAAATATATGCATGATGGATTGTATTGTTCACCGCAAAGACTACAGGTGGGATTGCGGATTTGAAATTTTTATCCTCCTTTGGTTATAGGATGACAAGCATTCCTATAGGTTCAGGAACTATTCTCTATTTTCTTCCAATTTTTCGTCCAGTACCAGCGGGGGAGCCACATGCAGAACGAGAAAAGTAAAAGCCATGTGGGCCATCCTGAAAAAATATCGATATATAGGGAGATACGGGGATTGCTAAATTTAGTTATATAGATAAAAAGCGCCTCAATAACCATCACGCTTCCCCATACTGCCGTGATAATCGCCCATGCCTTTCTATAATATGGGGATTTTATTAATATCTCCGGTATTTTAGAATAGTCACCCATCTCGACAAATATTTGCATAAGAGGGCGTGGAAACAGGAGGGATATGAGAAATGCGAGACCGAAAAGCATGTTGTCAAGAGAGTCAACTACCAGGTAAGCTGTGGGATCATCCTTTCTCAAAATTGCGTAGAGCCTAACCAATATGAGTGATGCCGCAATAATCGCAAACCACCCGATTTTTTTGCTTCTTATGTAATCAAATAAGACCACTCCCACACACCATACAAGAGCGACAACAGTACCTGCTAGAATATTTCCATAATGAAAAAATGTATAAAAGATGAGTTTGGGAACAAGAAGACCTATAGTAAAGTTTTTCCAGGGGAAATTCTCTTTTAAAGTTTGAAACCATTGATTATGTTTCTTTTTGGACTGGTCTTCTGTCTCTTCTGTTGTGTCTGAATTTTCAGGATTTTCTTCTGTTGTCATATTTATTCCCCTCCTTTTCAACGGTTTCTTGATGAAGATAAACCATTGAAGTGGTTAGGATGCTGTAGTGGTGGGGTTTGCACTCAATTGTGACTAAAAAAAGTGTGTTGAGTCATTCTGAACTCGTTTCAGGATCTAATATTCAAGCCGTTTCTCTGCGTCCTCAGCGAACTCTGCGGTGAATTATCAAAATTAGAAAAACTGTCCTATCAGTTTTGACATCCAAAGTATATATGCTGAGGCGGGGGCGAGGAGTACAACCCCCAGCAGGTTGCCCACAATTGATCCCACTGCAAGCCATATTACCATGATTTTAACATGTGCCACAGGTCTCTTGCCCGACGCCACCTGGTCAACGAGAAGCGATGATACCGGCTCCACAAGTACAAAAAGGCAGACCGTCCCGATTCCGTTTATTATGCCCGACAGGTGGATTGATGTTCTCACCATATCCGGGCTCAAAACACTGGCATATATTGAGGCGATAACACCAATTGTCCAAATGGACACGCCTATCATATTAAAGACAAGGAAAGTTTTTGGTATCACCTTTATGTTAAGTGGATTGACACCCAAAAGACTCGGCTTCCTGATGCACTTCATCAGGGCTTTCCAGTAACTCAACCTTGTCATGAAAGCAAATACTACGTTTGGTATGGATCCATGTCTTTCCATTGCCTTGATGCCGTCTTTATATATTTCTATAAAAGTTGGTAGCAGGAGGAATCCTATTGCCGATCCCAGTGCTGCGGAAAAAACTATGAACCGCAATTTAATTAATATAATATCAAGATTCGCCTGTGTAGTAGCCTGTGCGTCGAAATATGTGAATTCCCAGAAAACGAATTTGAACACAAGCACTGCCGGATTTCTCTGTCCTGCAAGCTTATCGACGATTGAAGCCATCAGAGGGGCATAAATCATATTCAGCAGGCGGAAAGATACCTGGAATACATTAAACAGAGATAGGGCAGTAGCTACTCTTTTTGTGACCGCTCCTGAAACACGTGCGGCGTTTGTTGTAAGTGTAAGGAGATTAATGAAAACATTCAACAGACACACAACCATGAGTCGTGGGTCATCGAATAAATAATCCAGATGGAGTGGCATATATTAGTCCTTTTTCAACTTTATCTTATTTTTTGGAAATTTCTCAACTACAGGCCCATCCAAAATAACATAAATGGAATTGCCCTCCAGCTTCTTCACAATTCCTACCTTACCTCCTTCAACTACCACCTTGTCTCCCGGTTTGGGTTTCTTTACTTTATCTTCATAAGGGGAGAGGAAATCCATCGACAAAGTTTTATTACCGACGCCGGAAAACTGCGCTGTAACAAATTTCTTCTCACACTTGATTACTTCTCCTTTTCCGAATATCTTGTGATATACTGTGCTTCCCACGGAAAATTTGCTGCTTTTCTTTTTCTTTACCCGGTGTCTTTTTAATACCGGGTCAATGTGGCGAATAAAGCTTCTTTTTGATATTTCCGGCACATACCTGTCTATAAGATCCTCCGGTATCTCGCGAAGGAACCTTGAGGGACTCTGGTTATGTGTTTTTCCGTACATCATTCTCTCACGGGCATAAGTAAGGTGCAGTTTTTTCGTTGCTCTTGTAATTCCGACATAGAACAAACGCCTTTCTTCTTCAAGAAGAGATTGCTTCCCATCCTCCATGCTTCTTATGTGGGGTAAAAGCTCTTCCTCAAGTCCTACAATGAATACCGTGGGAAATTCAAGTCCCTTGGCCGAATGAAGGGTCATGAGCGTTACCTTGCCGTCATCTTTCGCGATTTCAGTGGAAAAGGCCGCTTCCAATAAAAGACGGTTTAGTTTCAGAATGTCTTGCTGTGAGAGGTTTTCGATTCCTTTATTCAGGATATCTCTTGATTCTTTATTTAACTCCACTTCCTTGAAGGACTTTCTGCAATATAACTCCCTGTTTTCAAGAATTTTATTGAATTCGCTGATAATTGTCTCTTTAAATTCTGTCTCAATGGGCTGTTTGGGTTTCTGGTTTTCAATGACCTTTTGACATTCTTTATCAAGAAATGACCATATTCTTTTAATCATGGAGTTCTTTTTATTTCTCAGCTTTTTTATCAATCCCGGCCAATCTTCGATTTCTTCTATTACAAGAACCAGGGGATCCATCTTGTCTTTTTTATCGTCAATGTCAGTATATAGAGCGATTTTCTCCAGAAAAGCTTCTATTGTTTTTTCGGAGCTATGCATTTCAAATTCCCTGGCGTCATTAATAAGCTCCTCCAGGTTTTCCAATCTTTCCACATTCTCTGCATCATTTTTTGATTTTAAGAATTCAAAATAACCCACTTCATCAAGTACAAGTTTAGTGAAGTCACTGGGGGAAAGCTTGTTCTTTTCTTCTGATAACAGCTCAATTATTGCCGCGAAATCGGTGAGGGTCTGTTGGATTTTACGCCCCACCCGGGGAAGATCGGAGGCATTCTTCATTACTTCGAGGAGATCAATCCCATTCCCGGTGGAATGCTTGACAATTTTATCGGCGGTAACATTGCCGATTCCCCTTGAGGGTGTATTTATAACACGTCTGAAACTTATATAATCGTGCGGATTGGCTATCAATTTCAAATATGCGACCGCATTTTTAACCTCCATCCGTTCATAGAAACGTAATCCACCCACAACGTCATACATGATACCCTCTTGCTTGAGAACCTCCTCAATGGCTCTTGACTGTATATTTGTCCGGTATAATATCGCAAAATCTTTTGAGTGCTCGCCCTTTTTTAGTCCCTTTTTGATTTCCTTTACCAGGTATCTTGCCTCCTCACGGCTGTCAAGTCCCGTGTGCATGCTGATTTTTTCACCGGATGTCTTCTGTGTCCATAATTTCTTGGCTTTCCTGCCCTTGTTCTTATGCACTACATTATTGGCGGCCTGGAGGATTATCCCCGTGGAGCGGTAATTCTCTTCGAGTTTGATAACCTTGACATCATTAAATTCTTTTTCAAACCTGAGTATAATTGATACATCCGCTCCCCTGAATCCGTAAATCGACTGATCATCATCGCCGACAACACATATGTTTTGTTTATCCCCTGCGAGTAATTTTGCAAGAACATATTGTGCATGATTTACATCCTGGTATTCATCAACAAGTATATACCTGAATAAATCATGATATTTTTCCAGGATTTCAGGATACTCCCTAAAAAGGAAAACCGTTTTCGTGATAAGATCGTCGAAATCAAAGCTGTTGTGTGTGTTGAGCTTTTCCTCATATTGTTTATATACTTTTGCAACTGTTCTGGGGTATTTGCCATGGGCGGAAGAAGTGAACTTGTCAACATTCTTTAACTGGCATTTTGCAAAGCCTATTGATCTTAGAATTTTTGCCGGAGCATAAAGCTTGTCATCAATATTCAGGTCTCTCAGGCATTCTCTAATCAGTGATAACTGTTCGGATCTGCCCAGGATAGAGAAATCACTCCTCCTGCCGACTTCTTTTAACTCGCGGCGGAGTATTTTTGAAGACATTGCATGAAATGTGCCTATCCAGGGAACTCTGACGTCATTTACAAGTTTTACTACACGATCCTGCATCTCACGTGAGGCCTTATTTGTAAATGTCAACGCTAATATATTGTGAGGACTTGCCCAATCCCTCTCTAACAAATAAGCTATCCTGCGGGTGATCACCCTTGTTTTTCCACTTCCCGCTCCTGCAAGTATGAGCAATGGCCCATCCTTGTGGGTTACAGCTTCTTTTTGTTGCTCATTAAGTCTTTCCAGTATCTGACTCAATTTCTTCCTCCATAATAATTAATAAATTTTATTCTTGTTTAGTATTCCCAAAAAAACTCGTAACGAAACAACACGGCTGACACATTGCTAGTTCCATAAAGATAAATCAGGCATTAGTTTCGTGATTTTTAAAACGCTATATCTTCCTCTGTGATAAAATAATTACAATAAAAAGAATTTATCCATATTTTATTGATTAGGGGAATAATCAGGAAGCTTCTTCCTTTTTACCTCCCTCTGGGTTATTAGTTTCTCCCCCTGGAGATTCTTGAGATATTGTATTTTCTTCTTTCTTTACCTCTTTGTCCACCGGGTTAATCCCTTCGATGGTATCATTTCTTGTGAGTTCTCGAATCGGTTGACCTTCCTTCTTTACCGACGCCTCTTGTCTTTCCATCTCCTCTATTTCCTTTTTTACCGCTTCCAGTTCTACCTTGGTGAATGGAGCCATTTTTCCTTCATATTCTTCTTCCCGGTCGGTTATTCGTCGGTCAATCAAGTAGTCGCTCTTTTTCTGGTCTCTGAGGAAGTTCCTGATTTCTCCCATAATATGACCGATTTGGATTGGATGAATGAGGGGCCTTTTCTGGTTCGTGGCAACTCCAATACAAATAGGCATAAATGCAAATTCTCCCGTGTTATCCTTTTTGTCCTTGCTGACAATATAACCCCTGCTCTGGGCTTCCTCATCATAATAATATATTATCTGCTTATCATAATTGCGAATTGTGTCCTCACATATACCTTTAACCTTGTCGGGAGTTGTGATAAAGAAGTACCTGTCCGCTCCAAGGTGATAAATCTTGTCATCCTTGTTGCCTTTTTCCTTCACGGCATTCAGAAGAGTCATTCCCATAAAGCGAATAACTGAATCTCCTCTCTCAAATCCGTACTTATTATTGTATGCAGTAAAATTACTCCCATCAAGAAACCCTACAGCCAAATGCTTTTCAGTCTCGATCCTTCTGAACAGGGCGTCATACAGCGATTTATTCCCGGGGAGTCCTGAAAGCGGGTTCTGGTCGAGAGATTTATCTTTCCGTGCCTGGTTATAAAGTCTTTCAAGAACGGTGGCAATCGGAGCTACATCTGGATCCTTCAGAGATGATGCCTTCTCGATATATTCCCCGACTGCAAGATTCTTTGAATATTCCTGCAATTTAAACAGGGGCTTCAGAAGCTCTCTTGAGAGAAAAATCAGGACGAAAAATGATAGAAATACAATTGTCATACCTGTATATGTTATAAATTTACGATACTCGGCAATAGTTACAAAAGTGCCTGCCGCCGGCTCCGTTACTGCAACAATGTCTCCAGTGAAAGGGACTTTCTCGAAGAAAATAAATCTTCTTTCTCTACCTTCGCCGATAATAAAAAACTGTGAAGATTCTTCCATAACCCGGGGATTAATATCCGCTTCGAAAAATGCCTTCAGACCGACCTGGGGGCTTGGGAAAAACCTGGTTTTACCTTCTTTGTCAATAACCCAGGCAAACCCCGTGGGCAAGGTTGTAAAGTTATCTATCGTTTCCTTAATAACTTTCTCATTATCCCTCAGGGTTGTTTCTTCTCCCTGTTGTGTCTCATCCGATACCGCATTGATTCGGGAAACAAGCGTCTCCGCGTTTGCTTTCAGTCTTGATTCAACCCGGTTGAAAAGAACCGATTTTAAACTGAAATAGCCTGAAAATGCCATAATTAAAATTATGGCTAAGACTACCAAAAAATGTGATAAGAACAATCTGAATCTCAATTTAGATCACCCTGCAACAGGAATTCTTTTATTTTAAAAATTACGACCTGCTTATCTTGATTACTTAACATCAATATGAAAACCTGAAGTTTTCTTACTGATTCTTGTCTTTGCTTACCTGGTTCCGAAGTCTAGCTTTTGAATTTGCTTGGGATTGGGTTTCTTCCCAAGCGGTTTTTGAGATGTCGCCCGGAGATCAACAGTTATCAGTTTCCAGTTCTTATTCTCACGATAGACATCTACTTTCCCCTCATAAGTCGCCTCGTACAATTCTCCCTTGTGAACGAGCCGGATGAGTGCGCGGATTCGCATTTTTATCAGGTTTTCTTCCTCGTCCAGAACATCAATCTTCAAAATTTTCAAATACCTGACATCCTGTGCGCCCTCTTTAAACCGGGAAAGACTTACTTCCCTCCTGACTGATTTTCCGAAGCATTGGTATGCTTTCTTATACTTCCTCCTGTAAACAAATGTAAAAAAGCGATGAACCAGAAAAGTGGCTCTATCTTTTCTTTTTACATTACCTGCGTCAATATTCCTTCTTAAAAGAAAAATAGTCGCAAATAAAATAATGAATACAACAAGGCATTTATAATATAGTTTATCCGACATAAAAAATACTGATTGATTATGGATAGAATGCCATTACCGGAGATAAAAACGACATATTCCTTATAGTTTTAAGTGAAAAAGGAATATCCTGCATTTATTTACCGGAATTTTCCGCCTTTCTTGCAACCATAGGGAACTCCAATATCAGTTTGCCATTCAGGAAAGTCTGGAACCAATATATGCCGGGTTGTTGAAGTATCATTTCGGCGAAATAATTAACAGCCATAAATGGTGTTGTTGTATCTTTGAGCTCAAATTCCTGGTCGGGAGTTTCGATAACAGCCGTCTTCTTGTCAGGATTCAATAGCCTCATTTTCTGCCGGAATTGGCCCTTGCCGTTACTCCATCCATTAGCGACGAAAAATGAAAATTTAGGAGTCGGGAAATCGGGGAATGGAAGTTCGTAAAATATGCCTACAAAGCTTCTTATTCTCTCATCGTCTCCTTCGGAAAGATAAGGTATGGTAAACTGTAATGTAGGTGGCTTTTTCTGTGCTAATGCCTTTGTAGGTTGTTCTTCTAACATCGGTTGAAATTTATCTGCCATTGGCCTTCCGCCTTTCTATATTCGATTTACATCAACTTATTCAACGGTTATAAGTAAATACCTTCCATAATGGAAGTAGTTAATAAGCCTTTTTTTGTAATTATTCACCGCGGAGAACGCAGAGGACGCGGAGGTTTACCGGTATCCGCACACAAAAATCCCTATTCCTGATTTCCTGATTTCCTTAGAGGTAAAAGTCCTGATTTCATTATTAAGAATTCTTCATTTCCTTATTCTCACTTCCCGTGTTACACATTCCACCAATTCCTGATATTATTTTTTATGCTATACTCTTTTTATTACTTCTTAGATTTCGCACACCTGACATCTTTTAATTAAATCACTCAATTTGTCAAAAATGCGATTGAGAAATATTCTTTA
>JAIORV010000140.1 GCA_021107945.1 Vulcanimicrobiota bacterium
ACCATGCAAAACAGATAAAATATTTTCATGACATTTTATTGTCATGGGAGTATAGCCGCTGTCAGGTTGGCATAGCCTAGGTTGGCCCTGATCAGGTTGGCATCCACAAGTTTAGCTCCCGTCATATCTGCTTGATCAAGGTTTGCTCCCACCAAATTGGCATCACTGAGATCGGCACCCATCAGGTTAGCCCATGCCAAATTTGCCCCTGCCATATTAGCTCCTTTAAGATTAGCTTCCTCCAGGTTGGTCTCCATCATATTGACCTTTCGCAGATCGGCTCCTCTCAAGTCCGCTCCCGATAGATTCAATCCGCCCAGATCAGCCTCGACTAGGTTGGCTTTTGGACTGATGTTAAAATCTTTTACATTTTTCTCCATTTTTCCACCTCAAATAAATCAAGAGTGTCATGGGATTAAGTCTTGAATTTGGTAATTTCTACCTCTTTAAAACCCTCCCATTATTCCTTTCCATCTTCTCCTTTTACTTTTTTTTTCTCCTTCTTCTTTTTCCTCTCTTTCCTCAAAATATTACTGACAGTTGAATAATGGATCTTTAAGAAATCAGTTATTTCTTTTAAGATAAGTGCGAGACGTGGGGGCAGATCTCTTGACTTTATTAATAAGAATCGACCCAAATTTAAAAGAAACTCTCAAGAAAATTGCAAGATACAAGGGGATTCTTTATCAGACTCTCATTAACATGTGGCTTACTGAAAAATCAAGGGAAGATATCAGGAAGATAAAGAAGACATTAAGGCAAGAATAATGAGACTTGTTCCCTGTTTTTCTTTTCGAACAATCCTCATATTCATAATGACCTACACTATGAAGGCTATTCTTTTTTAATAATACCACAAGTCATCTTCAAGCTATGTAAGCATTCAGTCCTCCCTTGCAGGAGTGGCATCTTGCCACGACAATCGAGGCTGGAAGCCTCTCCTACAGTGATGGGTCTGAATAAATACTAAAAAAAGCCCCTTTTTACGGAGGCTTTTTTGTTTATTTTAAGATATTTTATTGCAATTATTTCGGTGTCGGTTTATATACACCGGAGCCTGGTATTCCCACCGCCACGGCGCCGGGGGTCATGCTCATTGCGGCAGTTGCGGCCTGCTCCGAGAGAAGCTCGGGTTTGAAATCCGCTACAGCAAGGCCGATACTTCTGTCCGCTCCGCCGAAGTACATGTTCCACGTCCCGTCGTCACTCACGGTAAGACCTTCCACGAAGGATACATTATCAACGTAACCCTCCTTCTCCCAGTCCTGCGTGGGACCGATGAGGGGTTTTTCGGATCTCTTTAATACTTTTGTGGGATCTTTGGGGTCGAAAAGAACCGCCCCGGCATAGTAACCGCCGAAGTTTTCACCGGGTTTTCCTTTTGTGGAGCCGTTGTATATTAACAGAATTCCGTCCTTTGTCTTGATGGGAGGTGGTCCCGGTTCGACAATTCTGCTGTCGAATTTGCCCTCTCTGGGACGGAGTACAGGTTCCTTTACATAGCTCCAGTTTTCCAGGTCATCCGAGTATCCCATCCACATATCTGTGTCGCCGAAGTACATTATGTATTTATCCTTGAAGGGTCCTTCTTTCATTCTCTCCGGCAGTATCGCCCCGGATTTTGTCCAATCCGCCGTGCGATCCACATCTGCCGGGAATTCGGGGAATAGAGGTCCCTTCTTCTCCCAGTTGCGCATGTCTTTTGATGTTGCCAGACATAACTTCGCAGTCTTGCCGTCATAAGCTGTGTATGTAAGGACATAAGTATCATCAATTTTCACAAGTCTGGGATCTTCGATTCCCTGCTTGTCATATGGCTGATCGGGCAGGATAATGGGATTTGGTTCCCTTTCGAAATTGATACCGTCTTTGCTTACAGCTAATCCCAGGCGGCCTGTGCAATCGTCGGCAGTCTCATTCTTGTCTTCACCGCGATATATCATATAATATGTATCGCCTTCCCTGATAGTTGCCATATTGTAAACATTTTTAGAATCGAAACCCTCTTTTGTCGGTTCCATGATTGGTTTTTCAAATTTCCTGAAGGGTCCGATACTCCAATTATTTTCAGCAGGCTGATCTTCTATACCCGGGACCAGTTTCTGCCCTGCCTTTTTTTGCAGTGCCAAATCCCTGAGCCTTTTTTCAGTCTGAACACCTAATTTTCTTTTCCCCGTCGATACCTTGTCAGTAATGATATTTTTTGCTTCCTGTTTCTTTTTTTGGGGAGTCACTCCCCATTTGGAAGTATCGGAAGCCTGACCTATTTTATCAATCATATATTTATCCTCCCATCCAAATATTATAACATTTTTAATAATATCAAATTAATAATACCGGAATATGACTGTCAAGTCAATTGACATGGGCGAAATTAGATAGATGTTAACATCCTGTTAACATCTACATTTGCCTGAGAAATCATGATATTTTTGACTATTAACGGTATATTTGATATGGATTCTGATAACGCGAATCAGAGTAGAATTGATACTTTATAACTTTTTCACTTTTCGGCGGAATGCTCAGCGTCCATAGGTAGGTATTCGCCTCGCTCTTTTTCGGCTGTAAACCGAACTCCGCCTCCACGGCATCGGGATATTTTTGCTCAATAACCTTCACAACACG
The DNA here is from genome assembly GCA_021107945.1 of Vulcanimicrobiota bacterium. Classification (GTDB taxonomy): domain Bacteria; phylum Vulcanimicrobiota; class JAJTBE01; order JAJTBE01; family JAJTBE01; genus JAIORV01. The sequence goes on from JAIORV010000140.1 coordinate 2,629, forward strand.
GGTCTTGTTTGCATAGTTCTTCACTACCATCTTGACCTTGTGCTTGTATTCTTTCTGTCGCTTCCTCTGGACAATTTCGCTTATATCAACATTTTTCACTGCCTGAATATCAACCGCACCGCCCACAGTTACATGCCCTTTCGCTCCCGAAGGAGTCCATTCGATAATATCGGAACCTATGAATATTCCACTGTCATAGACGCTTACCAGTCCCTCGGCAAACGGGGTTTTTGTCTTGTTTTCCACCGTATATATAATATCCACCTGCTCCCCCGTAGATGTTACCCATACAAACTCTTTTTGTGCAGGAAGTGTGTTATCGGTAATTGTGACGTATGATATGCCGTTTTTCTCCAGTCTTGCCTTTGGCATTTTATATGTATAATATGCATTGATCTTTGTAGCCTTAAGGAAAGACGTGCCTCTTGACCCTGCGCTTCTGGATTGCCTTTCATAGGAGGCCAGCGTTGCCTGGGCTTTGTTCATTGAACGGTAGTAGTATCCGGATCCTTTGGTGGGAGTACCGATTTCGCCGGAGACAAGTATCAGATCCACATTACTGCTTGCAGTGGTGCTGTTGCGAATGCCCACGCGGTAGTTGAGCTTTACTTTTTGATCATTAACGATGTCCATAATATATGTAGGAGTCCATGAAAGTCCCCGCATCATATAGTCAAGTCTTATTGTCCGGGATCCCGCCTTTTTCGATTTCCAGGAAAGGAGGTTCTTTATTCCCGCCCCCGATGAGCTATATGATTTCCCCCTTGAAGCTTCGTAAGCAAGGTTGAACCTTTCAACCTTTTTCCCGCCGTCAATAATCTGCACGGTCTCCGGAATGGCCTGTGGCGGTAATATCACCTGCACCTGCTTCCCGGAATAAATTTTCATCTCGTCCCTTACCAGCGCCATATCACCCTGATATATAACCATCTTATCGGGAACCGATTCAAAAATAGGCACGTTCATATCATCATCGCCATTCACATCTCGGGGATAAAAATATGCAATAGTCCCGACAATAACAATTAAGATTAATAACATAATACCGATTTTCTTTTTCATGATCATCACCTCAATATATTTTTCAGGGGAACAAATAATAATAGTCCCATAAGTATTTTGTTATACAATAATGGAGAGATGTTTATTCCATTTCAGAAAAACTATGATACAACAGGGGTATCAGTATTAAATCAATAAATACTTGACCTTGACAATGGCATTTACTTTAATTATAATATTCCAGGAAGGTGGCGCAACGCTCTTTCTCACCTTTCAAATCTGTATTGTGCAACATCGCCGGTCTCATGTAAAATTATTTTAAGAAAGGAGATAAAGCTTTCTTTCGACCTCAAAGAAGACCTATTTTGTCTTGAAGATCTTGCAAGCTATTTTTTCAAAATAATGTCCTGTTTCGAGCGGCAGGAATGCTGTCCCTATCGGTAATTCCGACGTCCTCACCGGAAGAATAAAGTGGATAAAACTGATTACAGATAACTTAACTTATCCATATAAAAAGGACAGTCCAATTCCCACCTCATATCTCCCCTCCGACCAGGGATCAAGGGAGGAGAAAAAGTCAGGATTTATTGAAAATAGCTTATACACAATCGATAAAGCTATAACAGTTATGAAAATTTTCCTGATCCAGCCAAATGCCAAGGCCACCTTTGAAACACCGCCTCTTGGGTTGAGATTGATTGCTACCGTTCTCAAATCAAACAACTATAATAATATTTATGACATAGACCAGAATAAAGGGGATAGGCCTTACTCGCTTGATTACACAGGAGACAATGTCATTGTTGGAATTTCAGTTACCTTTATGACTATTATTGAAAGTTTCGAATTGGCCGGGTTAATAAAATCCAAAAACCCTGACGCAACAATAATATTGGGCGGCCCGCACGCAACACTAATGCCCGGGGAATGTATAAGTGACGAAAACATTGATCTTATTGCACTTGGCGAGGGCGAATTCACAATGCTTGAAGTTGTGAAGACAATAGAGAAGAGTGGAACATTCGAAGGTATAAAAGGTATCTGGTATAAAGATGAAAAAGGCGAAACCATTAAAAATGAGCGGCGGGATTATCTAAAAGATCTGGATACCTTACCCATTTCAGACAGGGAATTTTTCAATGACAGGCTTTATCAGAAAGATAACCTGGTACCCTGCTGGAACTTAATTACATCACAATCCTGCCCGTTTTCCTGTGCCATGTGTCAACCTGCGTTGAGGAAAATTGCCGGTCCCTGGCGTCAGCGTTCCGTGGGAAGTGTTATTACGGAAATAAAATATCTTAAGAAAAAATATAATAGCATTTATCTGAATTTTAATGATAACGACATGGGAGTCGATAAAAAGTGGTTGAGGGAATTTTGTGAAGAGGTCAAAAAAATCGATAATATCTCCATGACCTGTTGTGGAAGGGCGAATCTACTTGATTATGATATGCTTAAAATAATGAAAGAGGCAGGCTTCAATAATATCTCTTTTGGAGCCGAATCGGGTAACGACAGGGTCTTATGCGAGATTATGAATAAAAAAACGACCGTTCAGCAGATTAAAGATTTTGCCCACAACTGTTATGAACTAAAAATTAACTGCCACGCTTACTGGATGTTGGCCAACCCGGGTGAAACCATTGAAGAAATGAAAGACACGGTTAAACTTTCTTCTGAACTACCTCTATATTACTCCCATTTTCATATAGCAAATCCAAATCCTGGAACCAAATACTATCTCGACGCTTTATCAGGCGGCTATTTAAAGTTAAACAATTGGAATGATGTCGATGACAGATCCAACCCCACAATTATAAAGGATAATGTTACAGTCGAACAGATCAGGGAAATGGATAAATATCTGATAAAAGTAATGGAGGAAAAAGGGTGGAGACACTTTTATAATGGTCATACGCTGCATTTTACCAATGATAAATATTTATTAAGAAGTCCTCCTATAGAAAACTTTTTCTCCAAAGTCAAACTCTCATTAAAAAATCCCAGAGTTGCGATAAAAATTATCCTCGGTAAATTAAGGAAATTGGTGAGGAAGTAAAGGGCAAGGGTTATGAGGGAAGGAAAATACGGACAGACGCCCTGTTTTTCTGTTTTTCCCACCTCCCATTTCCCACCTCCCATTTCCCATTTCCCTTTTCCCATTTCCCTTTTCCCATTTCCCATCAACAGGGCAGGGGTATAGTATCAAATTAATAAATATTTACCCTTGACCTTTTTATTTAAACATGTAATTATTATGGGTGATCTACTTGACAGTAGTAAATAAAAAATTACACATCCTGGAGTAAATAATTGTCTGAATCTGTTGGGCTAATGGGAGGCACTTTTAATCCCATACATATAGGTCACCTGATAGCCGCCGAGGAAGCGCGGCAGGAGTTTTGTCTTGACAGGATCCTGTTTATACCGAATCGTATTCCTCCTCATCGGCAAAATGAAACCGGGTTATTAAACGGTGATACTCGTTATCTCATGGTAAATATTGCAATTTCATCGAATCCCGCATTCCGGGCTTCAAGGATCGAACTTGACAGGCCTTCGTTATCATACACATATGATACACTTGTTGAGTTGAAGAAAACTTATCCCAATGTGGAGTTTTCTTTTATAACAGGTGTGGATTCACTCCTGCAGTCTCCGTGGCATAAACTTGATGATCTCCTGAAGCTTCTGAAGAGATTTATTGCCGTAACCCGCCCCGGTTTCGACGAAGGCAGGCTTGTCGGCAGAAAGGTTGAATTAGGTTTAAGCGAGGGAGATAAAATAAAGGTTTTGAAGATTCCCGGGATTGACATTTCATCGACAAAAATAAGAGAGCGAATAAGGAACGGCAAATCGATAAAATATATGGTTCCCGATGCGGTGGAATCTTTTATTTACAAGAATCATCTATACGATTCGGATAACGGAAGTCGGATGACGGAGAACACAGAGTTTTTAATTTTGGATTCTTCGTGAACTTCGTGCCTTCGTGGTGAATAGTCAAGTGAATAGTTACAAATAAAATTTGATAAGATTGGAGTTGAAAAATCCTGGATACCAAAGAATTAGCATTCAAGGTCGCGGAACTTATTAACGAAAAAAAGGGAGAGAATATCCTTATAATCGATATGAAGGATGTTTCAATCATATGCGATTATTTTATTATTGCAAACGGGACTTCCAGAATTCATAATAAGGCCATAGCAAACTATTTAGAAATGCCCTTAAAATATGACTATGAAATGGATCAGAAAAAGATTCAGGGGAAGCAAGACGGCGGATGGCTGTTGATAGATTATGGTACTATTGTCATCCATATTTTTCTTGATAACCTCAGAGCATATTATAACCTGGAAGAACTCTGGAAAGATGGAGAAATCATCAAACCGGAATTTCAAGAGCCGGACTTATTAAAGAAACAGTAAGCCGGAACAGTAAGCCGGAACAGTAAGAAGGAACATAAGGAGGAATTTGCATGAAAAAGCAGTTACCCGTAATAATTCTTCTTGTACTTATAGGCGCACTACTGGGAAGTTTTTTTACCTATACCTGGTACATCAATAAGAGTAATACCGTTGAAGCGGGACCGGCGATTGCAAGATCAACTGTCAAAGGGCCGGTTATATTGGGAAACGATTTTATGACCCGTGATACGGTCGTTAAGGCGGTAAAAAAGATAGGTCCGTCAGTTGTTTTTATTACAACAAAAGCAAGGGGCAAGAGACAGAAAAGCGGAAGAATGAATTCCCCGTTTCTTAATAAGAGCCAGGGGCGATCTTTTTTTGGCCCATACGAACAATATTACGGTAGCCCCAAAGAAAAACGCGGCAGCGGATCGGGAATAATTATTTCCAGTGACGGCTTGATCCTGACAAATCAGCATGTAATTGATCATGCAAAAAATATTACAGTTAAAGTTGACACTTCCGGAAACGGAGACGAGAAACAAATCAGGGAATATGAAGCGAAGGTTGTGGGTGAGGATAAACTCACGGATGTCGCCATAATAAAGATTGAGGGCGATAATCTTCCCGCCGCCGAGTTGGGCGACTCAGACAAAGCCCGTGTGGGAGAATGGGTTGTTGCCGTCGGAAACCCCCTGGGATATGAACATACGGTAACTATCGGGGTTCTCAGCGCAAAGGGAAGAAATCTCCCCACGATGTTTGACAGGGAATATCCAAACCTCCTACAGACCGATGCCGCAATCAATCCCGGAAATTCCGGCGGACCCCTGGCAAATCTGGACGGCAAAGTTATAGGGATGAATACGATTGTAAGCGCCAGTGGACAGGGAATAGGATTTTCAATACCCATAAACAAAATTAAGAAGATAAAGGATCAGCTTATCAACAAGGGTAAAGTCGTAAGAGCATTTATCGGAATTCAGATGTTGTCCATGGATGATGCAAAGGCTGAGTTTCTTAGAATGCCGAAAACAGAGGGAGTGCTTGTCTGGAAAGTATTTGACGAAACCCCGGCCAGTGATGCGGGATTGAAAAAGGGAGACGTTATTGTTGAAGTTGAAGTTGAAAAAATAAACACTCCTGAGGAATTTCAGAAAAAAGTTAGATCCGCTGAGATTGGAACAGAAATTATTCTGAAGATCTGGAGAGATAAATCATACAAGAGCATAACAATAAAAGTCGGAGAGATGCCGGACATACAGACTCTCAGAAAGTAATGAAGGTTAATACTATGGGAATCCTTGAATTGAAAAACCTTAGTCTCGAATTTGAGGACAAAAAAATATTAAACAACCTGAATTTGGATTTTCGGGAAGGACATATTCACGCCATTGTGGGTCCCAATGGAGCGGGCAAATCAACACTTGCTTACACTATAATGGGATTGTCCGACTACAGGGACATTTCAGGCGAGATATTTTTCAAGGATGAGTCTATTCACAATATTGATATTGATGAACGGGCAAGGAAGGGAATCACTCTCGCCTGGCAGGAGCCCGCCAGGTTTGAGGGGCTTTCAACAAAGAAATTCCTTAAAGCTGCTGCAAAAGATAAAAGTGAGGAGAATTTGAGAAACGCCCTCCTGAGCGTGGGACTCTCCCCTGATAACTATATAGACAGAGCGGTTGATAAGACCCTCAGCGGCGGCGAAAGGAAAAGAATTGAATTGGCTTCGATTTATATAATGGAGCCTGAGCTTGTTCTCCTTGATGAGCCTGATTCGGGAATAGATGTGGCCGCCCTTGAAAAGATTTTTGAGATGATCAAGGTGCTGAAGAAAAGAAAAACAACGGTTATTCTAATAACACACAGCCTGACCGTTCTGGAGCAGGCGGAATACGCATTCCTGATGTGTAACGGGAAAATAGTCGATAAGGGAAGTGTTAATAAAATCGCAGGATACTTCAGAAAAAAATGTGTGTTATGCGATCATAAAAACAAGCCCGAGCCGGATGTGTTTGAAATGGAATAAACCGGGAGGATGAATCTATGTTAAAACAAAAACCGGACAAATTCGGACTTTTCGACACAACCGGATTTGATCACAGCGTTTTAGAGGATCCAAATTCGGCACACCTTGTTGTTCATCATAATAAAGTGCTTGGTGCCCACCTTGTACCGGGTCTTCATGTCGATGTGGAAGAGATGGAAGACGGGATAAACGCAAAGCTCGTGCTTGACGAAGGTATCACGATAGAAAACCCTGTCCATATATGCTTTGGAATGCTCCCTGAAAAAGGAATCCAGAAGATTGTAATGGATGTTGATATAAAAAAAGACTCCGGGATTATGATATATGCCCATTGCACATTCCCGTTCGCCGTTGATGTTCAGCATATAATGGACGCTAAAATTCATGTCGGAGAGAATGCAAAATACACATATTTTGAAAGGCATATACATGGTAAACAAGGGGGAGTCAAGGTCTATCCGAAAGCAATCGTCCATCTTGATAAGCGCGCTAATTTCAAGACGGAGTTCGAATTGATAAAGGGGCGGGTCGGACTTATTGACATTGATTATGAGACAATATGCAGGGACGAGAGCGTGATGGAAATGACCGCCAGGATTAACGGGAGCGGTGATGATATTATAAAAATAAAAGAAGTGGGAAGTCTCGAAGGCGAGGGATCAAGAGGAGTTTTAACTTCAAGAGTTGCCGTAAGAGGAAACGCAAGGGCGGATGTTTATAACAAATTAACGGCGACCGCTGCTTATGCCAGGGGACATGTTGACTGCAAGGAGATCATCCAGGACAACGGTATTGCAACGGCTATCCCGATAGTCGAAGTAAGGCATCCCAAAGCACATATCACACACGAGGCCGCCATCGGAAGTGTTGATTCCAAGGAGCTTGAAACACTTATGGCAAGAGGACTCAACGAAGACGAGGCCGTTGAACTGATAATCGAGGGACTGCTTTCATAATTGGGAAACGGGAAGTGGGATAATAGAAATGGGATAAGGGCAACGGGAAATGGGAATTTTCACCGCAGAGAGCGCTGAGTTCGCAGAGGATATCCGAAGAAAAACATTAAAGAAAATTATTTTTTTAGTCTTTGTGGTCTTTGTGGTCTTTGCGGTTAAAAAATGTCATTAATAACTATTAATAACTTACCTGAACATGAAATTAAGGTGATTATAAGGAATTAATCCTGTTTCACTTTTTTTGCCGATGTATTCTTTCTGGTACGCAAATGCGTTGTGATTGTGAATTGATTCATACGAGTCGCACTCGACCTGGAACCACCTGACCCTGTCATCTTTCCTGGATTTTTCCACTACGTCCCTGATAACATCTTCCACGAATTTTGGGTTTCCAAAAGACATCTCGGTTATATATTTTTCGTCTTCCCTCTTTATAATGGGATAAACGGGAGAACTCCCGAGGGATTCAATGTCCAGGATAAGATCCTCAAGCCATATGAATTCGTCGGGGTAATATTCCAGTTTAATATTAATATCAGCCCGCTGGTTGTGGGCTCCTTCTCTTGATATCTCTTTGCTGCATGGACATACCAACTGCACAGGAATCTTCACTCCCAAAATAAATGAAAAAAGATCATCCTCCAGGAGTCCGTAAAAAAGACAATCGTAATCAATGAAACCTTTGGAATGGGATACCGGGGAAGTTTTTTCCATAAAATACTTAAAATGAATCGATATCTGTGCCCTGTCGGTTTCTAATTCATTCCTTACTTCTTCCAAAATAATCTTGACTTCCTTGCTCGATATCTTCTTCTTACTCCATCGGGTAATGATCTCCATAAATCTGCTCATATGCGTGCCCCTGGCATTTTCCGTGAGGTCGGCACATAATGAGATGATTCCCGTTACATTTTGATACCTGCCGTCTTTTGTTAATATTTGAAGCGGAATATGAACCTTTTTTATTCCCACTTTTTGTATTCTAATCCCCCGTGAGTCGGGGTAGCTCTGGACGTCTTTCAAATGATTGTGTTTCCTTTCTATACCATCTATATCATTTTTTTCGCAAAGAATTTACTATATAATTATTCACCACGAAGTCACGAAGGACACGAAGAATTAATTCCTGTTTTCCTGTATTCCAAACTTGTTTCGTAATCTGTAATGATGCCATTTTTAAACAGATCCTGAAACAAGTTCAGGATGACGTTTTACTAAAATCTTAAACTTGATTTTCAACAACCTTTTCCTGCTCTTCATTTCCACCTGGGAATTTTATTGTTTGAATTATGTATGGGAAATCTTCGGATGCCTTTGTTTTCTTGAATATTTCAGGTAATAAATATCCCGATTCCTTGGCGGGGATTTCCTCTGATACGGGGTGTTCGAGAAATCTCTTCTGAAGGAAACGGAAAATTGACAGGAGCATGACCGCCATGGGAATACCGATGATCAATCCCCAGATCCCCAGTAATTCGCCGCCGGCAAATGCCGCAAACACGATGAAAAGTGTGGATACGCCCAGAACGTCTCCCAGCATCTTTGGTGTGATAAACCTGTCAACAAATTGGTTTGTGAGTAATGCAACAAGTCCGATCATCGCCACATAGCCCGGCGTGGGTTTCTGGAGAAAGGCAAGCGCCATTGCTATAACCACTGTGGATCCACAACCAAGATATGGGATGAAGTATGTTGCCCCGGCTATAATAGAAATAATGAGGGCATATTTAAAAAATGGAAAATCATGTGAAAAGTGGGGGAAGAGACGAAATATCCAGACTACCACAAATAACATCATATAGGTCAGAAAGCCGTTAATCATACATAATACTGAATAACCCCTGATATAATTACCGAAAATGTTATTAATATCCATTAGTAGATCTTTTATTTCATCCAGGTATTTCAGAGGTATATACGAATAAAATTGTTTCTTCATATTTTTGATATTGGTGAGGATAAACATTGCAATTATAAGAGCTATGACGAAGAAAAACACCCATGATATTATGCCAAGGAGAACACTGCCCACGGATTTAAAAACGACTCCAATCGCATTACCCAACTCCTCGATAGTGGAATTGATAAACTTTTCAATTCTGACTTCAACATCAGCGGGGATGTTGAGATTTTCATATTTGATTTCCATTTTCAGTAAGTATTCCTGAATCTTGCCGACCAACACAGGCGTATCCCTTACAATGTTATTTACCTGCTCAATCGCTACGGGGACAAGTACAACTCCGGAAGTAACAAGTATTGCAAGAAGGAGAATATATACAATTATAATTGAAGCGAACCAGGAGAGTTTTTTATTCAGGACCGGTATGGTAAGTCTCGAGAAGAAACTGACTGCGGGTGACAGAAGATAGGCAATTAAAAGAGCTATAGCAAATATTATCAGGGTATGATATATTTTTATAAGTAATGCAGCCGCAATAATTAAAACAATAACCCAAACGGCAAATCTGGTCCAGTGAATTTTTAGTCTGGTCTCTTTTTTATTACTGGTCTCCCCCATCTCTCTTCTCCTTTGTTTTCTTAAGCAAATCGTAGCATTCTTCAAGGCTCTGAGGAATTATTTTTGTGTCACCGATGATTGGCATGAAATTAGTATCTCCATCCCAGCGTGGTACAATATGTACATGAAGATGATCGGCAATACCCGCGCCTGCGATTCTGCCAAGGTTTATTCCGATGTTGAAGCCATGACAGAACATCGCCGATTTGAGAATTTCAGTCCATTCAGCAAGACATTCCAGGACTTCATACATCTCCTCACGGTTCAAATCAGTGAGACTTGACACATGACGATATGGAGCCACCATGAGATGACCGTTGTTGTATGGGAAAATATTCATTATTACAAAGCAATGCTCACCTCTGGCAAGTATCTTCTTTTCACGATCTTGTTCTTTGAGATGTTCGCAAAATACGCAAATGTCCTTTTTTTCGTCACATTTTGTAACATATTTCAATCTCCAGGGAGCCCATAATCTTTCCATAGATTATTTCCTTTCTTGAATTAATGTTCTTTGAAAGTCATTCTCCTTTTGTATCTATTCACCGCAAAGACTACAGAGAATTGAATATGAAGGTATTTGACAAGTTAGGCGGGTTTCCTCCCGGGGCATACAATCCGCCTGTTATAAAAAAAATCATGATTTTTTTCTAATCTTCTTGCCAACTGACTGCTGTTATGCTATAATTGGGTCGAAATTACGACAGACGGTTTTTTTTTATTTGGAAAACCGGGGAGGTGTTTTATATGATATTCGATCTTCAGCTTTTTGCACATAAAAAAGGACTGGGTTCAACGAAGAACGGAAGAGACAGTGCGGGAAGAAGACTCGGTGTAAAACTTTACGGCGGACAAGTTGTAAAAGCGGGTAATATTATTGTACGTCAGCGAGGAATGGAATTTATGGCGGGCAACGGAGCCGGTATGGGCAAGGACTTTACCGTATTCGCGATGATTCCCGGCAAAGTTGAATTCATCAAACGGAATAATAAGAAGATGGTAACTATAATTCCCGTTTAAGTTTATGAAATTAATTTTCCTAGTGGGTTCTGTTATGTTTGATATCTTCACCTGGGGAATTGGTAAACGGGAGTCTGAAGGAAAAATAAAATACAGCCCGCAGGCTGTATTTTTTATGGAGAAATAATAACATGTTTATTGATGAGGCAAAAATAAATATCAAGGGCGGAGACGGCGGCAACGGCTGTGTGAGTATGCACAGGGAGAAATACCGCCCTCACGGAGGACCTGACGGCGGCTATGGTGGAAATGGCGGCAATGTAATACTCGAGGGCAAATCCGATATGAATACCTTGAGCAAATTTTACAAGAAGGTACATTTCAAAGCGGAAAGAGGATCGCATGGCAAGGGAAACAATAAAAACGGAAAAGTTGGTAAGGATATAATTGTTAATGTCCCTCCGGGAACCGTTGTATATGATGATTCAACAGCAAGGGTCATCGGGGACATCACCCGGGACGGTCAGAGAATTATTGTTGCCCGTGGAGGAAGAGGAGGCAAGGGTAATGCACATTTCGCCACTTCCAACTATCGTGCGCCCAGTTTCGCCGAGAAGGGAGAGGAAGTGGAGGATAAGTGGATTCGCCTGGAGTTGAAACTTATTGCCCACGTGGGGCTTGTCGGTCTGCCGAACGCGGGAAAATCAACATTTCTGTCTGCAATATCCCATGCCACTCCTAAAATTGCCTCGTATCCATTTACCACAATTCATCCCAACCTGGGCGTGGTTCACGCCACCGAGGGAATAAGGTATGTATTTGCGGATATTCCGGGAATAATTGAAGGAGCCCACGAGGGTAAAGGGATGGGGCATAAATTTTTGAGGCATATCTCCAGGGCGGGAATGCTCATTGTCATCATAGACCTCACCAAGGTGAATCCGGAATCTCCCCTGGATGTTTATGATACGATTATGAATGAAATCGAGCTATATGATCAAGAGCTTGCAAAAAGAGAAACGATTATTGCATTGAATAAAATCGATATTGTAGGCACTGAGGAGGCATATTTTGCTCTCCGGGATAAACTTGAGGAGTCAGGAAAAAAATGTTACCCAATATCTGCCCTGACAAGCGAAGGTATTAATGAGCTCCTTGTGGCGGTATTTGAGATACTTAAAGGAATAGAAAAGAATATGCCATACGAAGAGATTTCAGAAAAAATTATCATCGATTCAGAAACTGAGGGAATCAATACAAAAAGCTTCACTATTGATAAGGTGGAGGATTATTTTGTTGTCCGGGGAAAAGGAATCGAGCGAATGGTTCAAATGACCGACATTGAGAACGATGAGGCGGTATATTATTTGCAGTCAAGGATCAAGAGAATGGGACTGGAAAACAGGCTCAAAGAAATGGGAGTAAAAGACGGTGATTTTATTGTTATCGGAGGATTTGAGTTTAATTACACTGAAGAAAAGGAATTGAAGAAAAAGAAATAAAAAGATATACTTGTCAACTTTGGTTTCAAGTGATATAATACGATAATTGTTAAGGTTATTTGCCTTTTTTATGAATAATTCACGATAAAAATTGTCGCCCGAAAGAAGGAGGGAAGCAAATGCGGCTATATGAAACAACTTATATCCTGGATCCTGATATGGAAGACGAGGAGTTGACCCAAATTCAGGAAAAATTCTCCAACCTGATAGCAAAAACAGGTGGAGAGATTGTTAATGTTGACAATTGGGGAAAACGTAGACTGGCATATGAAGTCGAGGGGAAAACCGAGGGTGTCTATATTGTCATGCGTATAAACTCCGAAGAACCAACTCAGAATGTTCTGAAGAGAAATTTTAATATTAACGATAAAGTCTTAAAATCTTTAATCATAAGGTTAAATTAGAAAGAGGGTGGATTAAATGGCAGGGGCCAGTTACAATAAGGTTATTCTTGTTGGTAGGCTTACAAAGGATCCGGAGCTTAAATATACCCCGTCAGGAGCGCAACTTGCAAAGTTCGGTCTTGCAGTCAATAGAGTTCGCTCAAAAAATGATGAAACGGATTTCTTCAATATTGTTGCCTGGCAGAAATTGGCGGAAATATGCGGTCAATACCTGAGAAAAGGCAAGCTTGTTCTTATTGAAGGAGAAATTCAGACAAGAACATACGAAACACAAGAAGGGCAGAAAAGGAAAGTTTTCGAAATTGTTGCAAGAAACATGCAAATGTTAGAAAGCAGAAAAGCCGCCGCGGAATATGATGCTGGAAGACCGAATCAACAGCAATCAATGCCCATGTCACCACCCAAAGTTCAAGAGCTTGACATTGACGAAGTTGATGTGGATGAGTTTGATGCGGAAGATATGCCCTTCTAGCTAAATCAAGGATTGAGAGGAGTATTTCAATGGTCAGAAGACAAAGGGGAAGACGACCCAAAAGAAAAATTTGTCATTTTTGCGTCAATAAAGTGGTCAGCATTGATTATAAGGATTTTAACGTATTGAAAAAATATGTTAGCGAAAGAGGAAAAATATTTCCCAGAAGAATTTCAGGTAATTGCGCCAAACATCAAAGGGAATTGACAAGATCGATTAAAAGAGCCAGATTCCTTGCGCTACTTCCTTATACAAGCTGAATCATTTAAAGTTTTTCCTGAATAATAATTATAATAACCGGGGGCAATTGCCTCCGGTTTTTTAATTTATAGAGAATTCGTTTCAATGTATTTATCCCGGATAATGCTTTTAAATTCACCGCCCAGAGCGCAGAGGGCGCAGAGAATCTATTATATACGAAGGTTCACTGTTAATTAAGCGTATCAATTCTCAGGCATTCTTCGATATAATTCTGTACTGGCGACAAATGAACTTTTCCTCGGTAAAAAACTACAATACGGTAATTACAAGATTTCAAATGCATTTTTTGGGTTTATAGGTTTGATTAAATCTACAGTATAAAGTTTTTTGAAGACGTGATTGGTGCTAACCAAAAAGTCCTCCATAAAGCAGCTAATCAAAGCAGCTAATCAAAGCAGCTAATCTTTAATGACATTTTTTTACCGCAAAAGCCTGAACTTGTTTCAGGGACCACAGAGGGATTCGGAAAACGGATAAAGCAGCCCGAATCTGTAGGAGGGATGTCCTCATCCCGATAAACTTATAGTACAGGATGTATGTGTTTTTTCTGAAACAAGTTCAGCGCAGGCGCAGAGGACACAGAGAGGTAAGTCATCCCGAACTTGTTTCTAATTTTTCATGACATTTAACAAATACAGTTTGTAGCCAAGAATCACATCCTCCAGTCGTCGCAGTTCACGCCGGAGCATTTTTTGCAGGGCTTAAGCAGAAACGGTTCAAGAGTGTTGTCATTGCGAGCGAAGCGAAGCAATCTCTTCAAAAGTAAAAGAACGTTGAGATTAGTTCCTTCGCTTTGCTCAGGACCGCTGCGCTCCCGGCAATGACAATTTGCAAAAGTCCTGATTAATAAAACTTCAGGCTCCAAAAAATAGCTTGAACATTAAATCCCGAAACGAGTTCAGGATGAACAAGTTCACTTTTTCGACACATCCCAAAATATTGGTTTGTATTTCAATTTTGGGCAGGCACATCTTATAAGGAGTTCTGAAGACCTCTGCTATCTTTTTGGACAGCCCCTTCCCAGCCCGAATATATATACCACATATAAAGATGTAATAATAATCGTGCCGGCTTTTGTCCACGCCGCTTAGCTCCATAGCACATAACCCCAATATAACCCATCAAGACCTTAGAATATCATTATAAAAAACATACCCCCTGGGGGTAGGCATCGCAATTCAACCCTGTGGATAACTCGATCTGTGGATATGTGGACAAGTGGTTTCCAGCAATATCGCATAGCTTATTAGCCTCAATAATTGAAATATATATTTCAATTATTGCAAGTATTCAAACTTTATGGCGTTAAATTTGGGCGTATATTCAGACCCATCCCGTAGGAGGAGTTTCCCAATCCCGATTTCATGCCGTTTCCAGACTGGTCGGGAGGCCAACCTCCACCCAAATAGCTAATCTTTCATGACATCTCCTCAACCTCCGATGGGGACTGATTTTCAGAGGTCAGGAGATGTCCCGGGACAAGGTCTTCAAGCTCTGTTGCTTTGCCTCGGGCCTCCGGCTTAGAAGTTTTTTTATGTGCTCTTATTTCCACCACACCATTAACCTTCAGAATCTGGAAGCCTCTAAAGAGGCTAAGACAGCGTGGTTAAGCCCTTCACTCTCCACCACAATAAATTGTGGTGTTGTTCTAAAAAACAATTGCGGTGTTGTTCAAAAATTAATAGTTGCATTATTGTCAATGCACTCTAAATATCACATCCATTTCCATATAAATAGGGTGCACATGTTTCCTGTCAAAATATTTATTACTATTCGGATCCCACCACCATGTCATTTCTTCACGAAGCTTTCCCTCGATCGGAGCGAAGGATCTCCCGCAAGAGAGTCGTCCACGCTGTCATTCCTTCACTTCGTTCAAGGACAGGCTCTGAGCGGAAAAAGATCATCTTACTTTATTCGATCAATCCCGGCAAGAATGTATT
>JAIORV010000078.1 GCA_021107945.1 Vulcanimicrobiota bacterium
TGGCGGTGGGATCTGAATAGCAATAAATATTTTTGACAGGAAACATGTGCACCCTTTTTAAACTGCGGCGAGACGCCGCAGTCACCAATTTTATTATAATAGTAGGGGTGGCGTCCCGCCGCCCAAACAAAGTGCTTCAATAAACCATCGCACCTCCCTTCTCTCACCTCTCACCTCTCACTTCCCGTTTCCCACTTCCCACTTCTCATCTCCCCTCTCTCCCTTCCCGCAATGAGATACAAATGTAACTGTAATTATTTTCTATTATTGGGAAGGATATAATTAAAACTTATAGAATTTTAACAAATAAATAATTATATTCAATATAAGTTTTAATGGCTTTTATTAAATAGATTGATTTGGGGGAAATGGTAGCGGCAATAACCATATTAATAATCTGGTGTCGTAATTACAAACTGTTGATATGTTTTTTTACATAATTGTTAACAGGTCACATATCTGAGGTAATATTATGGAAGTAATTCTTGAAAAACAAGGCGTCAGGAGTCATAAGATGACACTTAGAGGTATGGGGCTTTTTGATAATGGTATCGTGAATATTTTTGGAGATGAAGCCGAAGTTACCATGAATGTCCCTGATTGCCCTGGTGTTGGTGGCAATTCAGACAAAATCAATAAACAAAATAAGTCCTTGAAAGACTCTGTTGTTTCGATACATATTGACGATATTTACACAAACAGTGGCTTTTTTATTTCAAGAGACGGATATATTCTTACCTGTTTTCATACAGGCCGGGAAGAGTTATACCTTCATGATCCCACTATCGAGGTGGAAATTTTCAATCGGGACGGTGCTTTTGAATATCGTAAAGCTATATTAAAAGAATATAATCGTTCTTTGGATTATGCCATTCTCAAGATTGACAAGAAAGATTGTGTCCCGGTGGAATTTGATGCGGGATGGAAGGTTGGGGGAGAATTTGCATCATTTGGTTATATGAATGCCGAGTCAGGCTTTGTGGGAGGATCGATTTGTGGGACCATATCGGGTATTACAAGAATTGAAAAGCCCGACGGTGTATTCGAATTTATTACACTCCGGGGTGATGCTTTTCAAAAGGGGCTATCGGGATCTCCCCTCCTTTTCCTGGAGACCGGAAAAGTCGTCGGAATAATTGTATCAGGTTGTGGCGAAGTTGAATTCAATAGTAAAAGTGGCATTTTTATGAATAGCTTTGCAACAAAATACAATGATATTGTAAATGTGAGTGAAATTTTAAGTATTTTATCTGTAAGAAGAGTTCAAAATGATGATGAATCCCCTGAGATTTCATCAAATTTCAATAATGCGAATTCAAAAAGAAAGGGATTTACTCACATAATATTAATATTGCTTATTTTTCTGGGGATAATTGCCGCAACAATAGGAGTAATATCTTATTTCAGAAATATCAGGTGTGTAAAAATCCTTGAGCCCCGGGATAAATCATTTTTAAACGAAGTGAGGTTGAAGGCCAACGTGAGAGGTCTTGATGATGATGAATTGGTGGTACTTCTTTATAAGTTTGTCGGTGATACAGGTTGGAATTACAGGTCATACGCACATTGCGACGGTATATTTGGGCCTGTTGACATACTCTTTTCAAAGGATGCACAAACGGGGGACAGAATGGATGTTCTGGCAATTATCATACCGAAAGACGACCTGAGAAATTATGTCTATTGCGAGAACAAACAGTTTGCAATACTCCGCAAGAATCATGTTATCAGTGTATATAAAAAATAATCAGCAATTAATACGGGAGATGAAGGGATGAGAAGAGCAATAATATTTATGGTTGTAATCCTGATTTCCTGCGCCTTATTCTTCTCAACATTAGTAGTGAGAGCACAAAAAAGGGAACTTGAGATCAGGTCAAGACTGGTCAGGATTATTTATCCCCGGCACCGGCACAGTGTAGGCCAGGTGATAACAGTTGAAGGAGAAGTGGAGCTTGCTCCCGGGCAAATTCTTATTATTCTTGCCCGACAGGAAAAAAAGGGATGGTGGTTCCAGCAGACAACGGAGAGGAGCGGCAGATTTTCACTGGGACCGACATATATCGGGCGAGCCGGAAGCTCAAACGGGGAGAAGTATTATATCGCCGCAGTTATTATAGACAAAAATAAAGCTGGAAGATTTAAGCAATGGTATAATAAAAAATCAACGCTTTCAGGGCTGGAAAAACACCAGATTGTAGTTCTTAGAAAATAAGCTTATTTCTGACGAAATTTCAGGAGTCTCATTCCGTTGACGATGACGATCAGCGACGCTCCCATGTCCGCAAAAACAGCCATCCATAATGTTGCGAGTCCCAGGATTCCCAGTATCAGGAATACAAGCTTAATTGCAAGTGCCAGGATGATGTTTTGCTTTATTATTCTCAGGGTATGCTTTGAAAGCTCCATTGTATATGGCAATTTTAAAAGGTCATCAGACATCAGCGCAATATCCGCTACTTCAAGGGCGGTGTCGGTTCCCGCCGCTCCCATTGCAACACCCACATCAGCAGAAGCAAGAGCAGGAGCATCATTTATACCGTCGCCCACCATGGTGGTTCTGCCATACTCTTTTTTCATCTCTTCCACCGCAGACACTTTGTCCCCGGGAAGCAGCTCTGCCCTATAATCAATACCCATCTCCCCGGCTATCGACCGGGCGGTTTCATTGTTATCGCCGGTAAGCATTATGATTTTAAGTTTATTTCTCTTTTTCAGTAAATTAAGGGCTTCTTTTGCCTTCTGTCGGGGTTTGTCCCTGATGACCAGAACACCCATTGCACCAAGTTCATTCCCCACCACAGCAGTAGTGTTTCCCTCTTTTTCCAACCTTATTACCGTATCATGAATATCGGAATTGCAGAGGAATCGCTCTTCGAAGAACCTGTGGGAGCCTACAAAGTGCTTTACGCCATGGATCTCCGCCATTGCCCCCATTCCTGTAACACTCTTAAAATTGTCCACCTCGGGTATATTTAATCCCATCTCCGTTGCTTTTTTAATAATTGCCTGTGCTATTGAGTGCTCCGATAAACTTTCCACCGCCGCCGCCAAAGATAAAACCTCTTCCCCGGTCTTGCCCGGCACGGGATAAATATCTATAACTTCAGGCTTTCCACAAGTCAGGGTCCCCGTCTTGTCGATTGCCAGAACCTTTGTTTTCACAAAATTTTCGAGGTACATCCCCCCCTTGATAAGAACTCCGTCACGGGCCGCCCTGGTGAGTCCCGATAGAATTGATACCGGTGTGGATATCACCAGAGCACAGGGGCACGCTATCATTAAAAGAACAAGACTTCGGTATATCCATGTTTTAGCCGGAAGGCCTAATGTCAGGGGTGGAATTGAAGCAATGAGAATGGCAATAAATATGACTATTGGAGTATAATATTTGGCAAAATTATCAACGAAGTTCTGAGCCGGAGCACGCTTAGCTCCCGCGGATTCAACCATCTTTATTATCCTGGCTATGGTTGAATCGCCGGTGGTGTGAGTAACCTTAATTTCAAGCGCTCCCTTTTCGTTTATCGTCCCGGCAAAAACTGTGTCGTCGATGTTTTTCTCGACAGGGATTGATTCACCGGTTACAGGGGACTGATTGACGGCGGAAGATCCTTTTGTTACGATGCCGTCCAGGGGAATTCGTTTACTGGGTTTTATAATAATTGTTTCACCGATTTTTATCTGCGATGAGGGTATTGTAACAAGCTTACCATCACGCCTCACAAGGGATTCGTCCGGCGCAAGATCCATGAGTTTCCTTATTGCATTTCCACTGCGCTCCAGGGTGTAGCTTTCAAGTAACTGCGCCAGGGAAAAAAGAAAAACAACCGCCGCCGCCTCGAACCAGTCGCCAAGGAATGCCGCCCCGACAACCGCAACAGTCATGAGTACATTCATATCCGCAGTAAGTCTTTTCGCCGAGGCAAGGGCTCTTCTTGCAATAAAATATCCACCGATTATCATTGAAAGAAGAAAAACCGGTATTGAGGCGGACTTAAGAGAGAGAACGTTCATCAAGAACAGGGCAACCAGAATAAGAACGCCCGAGGTCATTGTATTCATAAGGAATAACCGGGACATTGAGTTGGCTTTGCCCGCTTCTTCATCGGATTTTAATGTGGGATTCATTCCCAGAGACCTGATTTTGTCCAATATTATATTGACATCCAGGGATGAGGGATCAACTTCCAGGTTTATTTGACGATTTACAATGTCAAAATCTATTTTTCTGATACCGGAAAGTCCATCAAGCTCTCTTTTGATTAATTTTATCTCTTCCCCACAGTCCATCTCAGGAATTGAAATTGTAATTCGATCTTCACTCTCTCCCATAGCAACCCGTGGTTTCAATTCAAGGTTGCATGAGGGGCAATCAACCCCATCATCGTCCATGGAAAAGGAGTCGGAGTTGTCGATTACATCCTTATTCCTGCAATCGGACTTACAATTATGTTGTTTTTTTTGATTTTCATTCATCTTACAGTTAGCTAAAACAATTGAATTCATTCGCATGTGAGCTTGCAAATGATAATTTACGCTTCGGTTCAGACCACCCCACTATTCGGGTGGATGCGGGTCTCCCGACCCGCCGGGAAACGGCATAAAATCGAGCCCGGGGAGTTCTTTCCACAAGAGAGGTCTGAATAAACACTAACAGGAGTTACGCATTTTGGATGCTATTCAGACTTCCCGCTGTAGGAGAGTCTTCCAGGCTCGATTTTCGTGGCAAGATGCCACTCCTGCAAAGGGGGGGCTGAACATTTGTGCAATTTGTTATTAGCGGTCCCGGGCAAAACAAATGAGGTATTTTCAATATTCTTTAGGTGTTCAAGAGATTGCTTGGCTATCGCTTGCAATAACAACTTTTGCACGACCCTAATTTACCTGTTTTTATTTAAAAAGGAAGTGAGGGTGTCGAAAAGCCTTGAATTTCTATCAATTTTCCATCTGCCGGAGAGATCGCAGAATACATAGAGATTTCGCCGTTATAGCTGGTTGTCCTTTACGGTCTTTATGAAATCTGCGTAAAAAAATTGCTGTTTCGATAGTCTCAAACCCCCGTTCAGACTGGCATATTGACGTGAAGTGATGAATAATCACAATTCAAGAATAGCATTTTCCCACCCGGTAGAAAAATACTCTTGTGACATTATTCGAAAAATTATTAGTAACTATTCACTGCAGGAGAGGCTTCCAGCCTCGATTTCATAACATTCCCAGGCTGGTCGGGAGGCCATCATCCACCCAAATCCTGGGGTAGTCTGAATAAATACAATTATTAATATAGCAATTCAAACAGGAATGAAATTTCAGTCCATCACCCATAAACCGCAGAATTAACCTATTATACATAAGTTTAACGTGTACTAATTCTTGCAAGCTAAGTTTAAATTTTTTTTATTATATACAAAAGTATAACTATTATTCAATCAGATGTCTTATAGAACAAAAAATGTTTCGAGGTAATAAAGAACATAAGCATAGAAAAGATACAATATGAGATAGAAGTGAAATAATTGAGAAATTTTAAATCAACAAAACGAAAGGAAGTATCACTACTTGGCTTTGTCACTTCTAAATAATAATCCGTATTTTTTGTTTGTGATGCCGTTCACAATATGTGGTATCTAAAAAAACTGGCAGATGTATAGATAAATTAACCAATATTTTGTAAAAAAAATTATCGCATGGAGGTCATAATGAATCAAGCATCTCCACAGAAAATAATATTTATGGCGAAAAAGTATGTCGGGAGAAGAATCTTCAGAGAAAAGTTCCAAACAAAAAGGCACTCAAAATGTCCCGCCGGAAATATAGGGAGTTGCCCGAATGATTGCCCTAATTTCAAGTTATGTTCATTTGCACTTGAAAAAATAGTCGGAAGGGCGCAATCAGGTGAGCGTATAGCCATAGAAGGCCTCATAAAACTTTTTGAACCTTATGTCTATCGAATGGAAAAGCGATATTTTATACCGGGACAGGAAAAAGAAGACTTGTTCCAGGAAGGCTTTATTGGACTATTTATTGGAATTATGAGTTACAAGGCCTGGGAAAAATTATCATTGAAAGATTATGTTTCCCTTTCGATTCAGAATTCAATAGTCCGGGCAGTCCGTTCTGCAACACAGAAAAAACAACTAATACTTACTCATGCGCATTCAGTTCACGAAAAATTATATTCCAACCTTAAAGGAAAGGCAAGGACTCCGGAATCGTCAGCAATCAATATGATAACTCTTGAAAAAATCTTTGTAATCATTAATTCAAAACTCTCCTTTAATGAAGCCCAAATTTTAAAGATGAAGATTTATGGCTACACATCAGTCGAGATAGCGAATTTCTTCGGAAGAGAGAAAAAGGCGGTTGATAATTCCCTTTACCGGTCAAGGCAGAAAATAAGAAAGCTTATTGCCGGCGGGCTGGTTAAAATTAAGAAAAAAACGATAAATAAAACAAGAAAGTATTTATCAGGTTTATTTGCCCCATACTCCCTTAATAAGAAAATAGGAGTTTTCCAGGGTAATTGTGAATTATTGAAAATTTGAAATACAGTAATTATGATAAATTTTGCATGAAACGTCGAGGGTGGTTACCCCTGGACATTTTTAGTTCCCAGGACTGAGTACATGCTTTTTTTGTATCGTAACTATTCAGACCTCCCACTGTGGGAGGGGCTTCCAGCCTCGATTTCATATCATTTCCAGGATGGTCGGGAGGCCGGCCTCCACCTAAATCCTGGGGTGGTCTGAATAAATACAAAGAATATTATCCGGATAGTCGGCAATCGCCCTCATCGGTTTTGAAGTTTCAGATGACGGCAAAACTAATTTAATTAAGTATAGTTTGTTAAATTTCTTTGCGGGAATCTTTGCGCCCTTTGCTTCTTTGCGGTTTATTAAGAAAATCAGCAATAATTAAAGATGTATATAAAGATGAGAAAAAAAGTCCTGATAGATTCAAATGCTTGCTTTTTATTTATATAAAATTATCCACATCTTCTGAAGGTTTTGGGATAGTTCCAATGAATATTTAAAAAATTGAAAGGAGCTTTTCCGGATGCTTGTTTTGTCGAGAAAACTCAACGAATCCATTATAATAGACAACCGTATTGAACTGACAATTCTTGAGGTGCGCGGGGATAATGTTCGGATTGGGATAAAAGCGCCTCCGGCAGTAAAGATATATAGGTCGGAAGTCTGGAAATCCGTCAGGGATGAAAACATCTCTTCAAGTGAAGTAAGCGGAGAAAGTCTTGAGGATTTCTCGAAAAAGATACGAGAGAAAAACGACGGATAACTATAAACAAGCTCTTTCTTTATCTGTTTTATTATATTCATTGTTTACCATCGTCCGTAGTTTCTTAATTGCCTTTGTATGAATCTGACTTATCCTTGCCTCCGATATATTCATTATCAGCTTGATTTCTTTAAGTGTAAGGTCTTCAAGATAATACAGGGCGAGAACAAGTCTTTCTTTATCGCTTAACTGCTGGAGCGCTTTTTTTAGTTGATCCCGCAGATCTACCTTCTCAAAATCGGTGCATTTTGTTTTTCGTGTAACCGAGGTAACATGATCCTCGGGAATATAATATCTGCTGGAGAATAGCTGCAATTCCTCGAACGAGAGGAGTTTAGAGTGTTCCACATCTTTCATTATCCGGTATAATTTATCTTTAGAAATTCCAAGATGCCCGGAAATTTCCCCGGGGGTTGGATCTCTTCTAAACTCCTGTTGAAGTTCTTCTCTGACCTTGTCGATTTTTTTAGACAATCTTCGTATCCTGCGCGGGATCCAGTCCATGCCGCGAAGGGAATCAAGTATCGAACCCTTGATCCTTATTGAGGCATAGGAGGAGAACTTCATGCCATGTTTGCAATCGTATTTTACGGCTGCATCCAATAAGCCCATAATTCCCTCATGGATCAGATCGTCAGTATCAATATGCCTTGGTAGAAATATTGCCATCTTTGATGCGATAATCTTCACCAGGTAAATATGTTCACGGATTAGTTCTTTCTGAGTATTATTCAAAATCGGTGTCGGCTTCTTTAGAGTCATAGTCATCTAAACTATCCTCCTCACAGCCTGTATTTACAGACTGACAAAATGATCCTTTATTTTTTATACTTGTACTTTCCCCGGTATGGAATCCATAGGCAATTTATTCGTCTGATTCATGCCCAGTGTCAGGACATCAACAACCTCAATTGAAGTTTCCCTTAAAATTTCGTTATATGAGAGAACAACAAGGTCGGGAGCGATTTTTTCGGACAACTTCTTGATATAAATCCTGATCCCCTGGGAAGAAAGGATAATAGGTTCATATCCCTTGAGAGTTACTTTCTTGATGGAACCCAGCAATGATTCATAGAAGTGCTTCAGCATGCGGGGCTCGATGGTGGCGAGAGGCTGGTTTCGATCTTTTTGAACCGCTTCCCTTATGAAATTCTCCACTTCCATTCCAAGAGTGATAACGGGAATTGTTCCGTCGGGAAGTTGATACATCTGACAGATTGTCCTTGCAAGCGCCACACGTACCTGCTCTGTCAGATAGTATGCATCCTTGGTTTTTGCGCCGTAATCCGCAAGAACCTCCAATATCTGCCTGAGATTCTTAATTGGAAGTCTCTCATTAAGCAGGTTCTGGAGTACTTTCTGAATTTCACCTATTGAAAGAAGATTCGGTGTTACTTCCCTGACCAGTGTGGGATATTTTTCCTCAAGGCGCGTAAGCAGATCCTGAGTTTCCTGTCTGCCCAGAAGTAGTGATGCCCTTGACTTGATGATCTCAGAGAGATGTGTTGCAATGATCGATGAAGCATCTATAACGGTATAGCCCAGCATCTCGGCTTTTTCCTTTTCCTCTTCCCCGATCCAGACGGCAGGCAGTCCGAATACCGGTTCGCGGGTGTCGATTCCGTCAAGGTAATCATCCATGATATCCTCCTGCGACCCGTTGCCGATGGCAAGCTGTCTTCCTGCCATTAACTGATACTCCGCAACTTGCTCCCCGAATATTTTTATGACATATTGACGGGGAGAAAGCTGGATATTATCCCTGACCCTGACCGGGGGAACAACAATGCCTGACTCCCGGGCGCAATTCTTGCGAATAATCGATATCCTGCCAAGTAGATCGCCTCCCTGTTTTTCATCAACAAGAGAGACAAGACTGTAGCCTATTTCAATCTCGATGGGATCGGGATTAACCGACGGAACAATAGGCTCGGCTTCGTATTTTTGCTTCGATTCTTTTGTTTGCTTCTTGACCGCTTCCTTTTTTGCTTCCTCCTCACCGGCTGATTCTTTCTTGAGTTTTGTTGATAATATAAACAAAAAGCCTGCCATTACAAGAAACGGTATTGTGGGAAGTCCCGGCACGAGAGCGAATCCAACCAGCAGAACCGCCAGTACCGACAGGATTCTGGGCTGACCCAACATCTGTGAAGTCACATCCTCGCCCAGGTTTGACTCGGATGCAGCTCTTGTTACAATTATTCCCATCGCAGTGGAGATAATCAACGCAGGGATCTGTGTTATCAGACCTTCTCCGACAGTAAGCAATGTGAATTTTTTCATCGCCGTCATAAGGTCAAGTCCCTGCTGAGCGACTCCTATTATAAATCCTCCCAGGATATTTATGATAATGATAATAACCGAGGCTATCGCATCACCCTTGATAAACTTACCCGCCCCGTCCATAGCTCCATAGAAGTCGGCCTCCCGCTCGATCTTTTTTCTTCTCCGGCTTGCCTGCTCCTGGTTTATGACACCGGCCGACAAGTCGGCGTCAATACTCATCTGTTTGCCGGGCATGGCGTCCAGAGTAAATCTTGCCGCTACTTCCGCAATTCTCTGCGCTCCGCTGGTTATAACAACGAATTGTATCACCACAAGGATCAGGAAGATCACAAATCCCACAACATAATTACCACCCACGACAAAATCGCCGAATGTGGCAATCATCTGTCCCGCTTCTCCATGGAGAAGAATTAATCTGGTACCACTTATGTTGAGAGAAAGGCGAAGTAAAGTGACAATGAGAAGAAGCGAAGGAAAAACTGAAAAATTGAGAGGCTCGATAGTATATATTGCCACGAGAAGTATCATCAAACTCAGTGTTATATTGAATGCATGCAGGAAATCGAGCATTAACGGAGGAAGCGGCAGCACCATAAATACCAGCATTCCCACCATTGCAATGACAATTATAATATCACTGTTTTTCAGAATTGAGTTTTTCTGTTTATTTTCCAGGATTTTTCCTCCTTTCCATTCCAGGGCCAAGTCTCTCGATGAATGCTATAACCTCGGCTACACTCTTATATAATTCCGGTGGAATTGTCTCGCCTATATCCGTATTTTTGTAAAGTAATTGCGCCAGCGACTTGTTCTCATATAAATGAACCGAATTTTGCCTGGCGAGGGCCTTGATACTCTCAGCCAGGTGGTCCTTGCCCTTTGCAA
This sequence comes from Vulcanimicrobiota bacterium, assembly GCA_021107945.1. Classification (GTDB taxonomy): domain Bacteria; phylum Vulcanimicrobiota; class JAJTBE01; order JAJTBE01; family JAJTBE01; genus JAIORV01. The sequence goes on from JAIORV010000078.1 coordinate 10,471, forward strand.
CGACAACAGGCGCAAGATTCGTCTCTTCATCGTATTTCAATGCAACGGCAAAATGTGTGGGGTTGGTGATAACAACCCTTGCAGTTTTGACGCCTTCAAGCATACGTTGTTGAATAAAAGCCCTCTGTCTTTCCCTGAGCCTCTGCTTGAGGTGCGGGTCTCCATCCGTTGATTTGAGTTCATCCTTGAGTTCTTTTTTCGTCATCTGCATCTGCTTCATAAAGAGATACCTCTGGAGGAAATAATCAAACCCTCCGATAACAACCATCCACAATGTAATACGCCCCGCAAATCCCATCGCAATGGAGCCATAGAAAGAAATTGCATCATTAGTGTACATAGCGGAACTTCTCATGATTAACGGGAGCTTTTCCAGGAGATACGCCCTGAAAATTAGTACGATACCCAATGTGCGAATTAAGATCTTGAGAAACTCTATAAATCCTTTCTGGGAGAAAATTCTCTTGAGCCCCTCTATTGGATTGATTTTATCCAGCTTGGGCATAATTGACTGAAGTGACGGCGCCCATCCCCGTTGGATGAGATGCCCGGCAACGGAAGCCACAACAGCCAGAAAAAGAATCGGTCCGAGAGCTTTGAAGAACCCGACTAATGAATGGTTATAGATATTAAGAATCGTTTCCTGATTTAGATTGACCTTACTATATAAGACCGCCCGCTTTTTCGTTTCCATCATGAGGGTGGATATGATATTCTTGCCCATACTTGCAAAACCGAAAAACATGATCAGCATAAAGATACCTGTGGCGGCATCTTTCGATTTTACCACTTGACCTTTTTTGCGGGCTTCACTTAATTTGTGCCCGGTTGGTTGCTCGGTTTTTTCTTCTGACATAAAATCTCCAAAATTCAGATGTGAAAAAGTTTTAACAGCGGCTCTCTCAATTGTGTAAACCACTTCTCGAAGACGATCAGGAGTGAGGGTATTGATACCATCATAACGAGGAATCCAAGGGCAATTTTAAACGGGAAACTTATAAACAGTATGTTAAGTTGAGGAGCGGTCTTGGCTATGAATCCCGCCGTCACGTCAACAAGTATTACGGCAATCAGTATTGGTATCGCAGAGTTAAAGGCCATTCGTAGAATATTTGAGAAATTTTTTATTATAAAATCCACAAATCCGATTCCCGGAGCAAAATTTTCCAGCGGTGACAATTTAAAGCTGTTCACCAGTCCCAATATCAGCCAGTGGTGTCCCCCGACAGCGAAAAAGATAATAACCGCCATGAATGAAAACCATCTTGCTATAACGGTTGTCCTATGTCCCGATGAAGGGTCAACAATGGCGGACATGCCAAAGCCTATTTGAAGATCTATGAGGGCTCCTGTCGATTGTATCGCTGCGAAAAATATCGAAACGGCCAATCCCATGAGAAATCCTATAAACAATTGTTGTACAACAGAGAAAACTAAATGAAGCATAGTGGGGGGAACACCCGCCTGCGCCGGTAGAACAGGGAAGACAAGCAACGTGACTGCAACCGCCAGCAGTACTTTGATTTTTGTCGGGAATGCTTTAACGGTAAACGGAGGAGTACAGGCTACAACACCCGATACCCTTGCAAGTACCAGGATGAATGTTATTGCCGATTCCTGCTCAAATATCGTATTCATTTCTTCCTCTTTTATTTCACAAAGCGTAATGCCAAGGTCAGTTGCCCTCGGAGACCCAACTTTCGGTTGCCGGTAGCGGAGGTTTTCAAACTTCCTCCTATCCATTCTTGATCATATTTATTCGGCTCCCTCTTGTGGGAGGAATATCTAAACCTTAATTTTACACCGTTTCAGGCTGGTCGTGAGACCAACCTCTATCCAAATTTTATATGAACTTATAGCGGTTAGGAAATCGCTCCTGTTTAGTTGTCTGAGGTGTTAAATTCTTTTATAACTCTGCGTTCTCTGCGACCTCTGCGGTGAATAATAACTTTTATCTTACAAATTTGTCCAGGTTGCCCAGGAAACTACCTGCAAAATCGGAGACTTTCTTGAGCATCCACGGAGCAAGGAGAAGCAATGCTCCCAACGAAGCGGTCACTTTGAAAACAAAACTGAGTGTCTGCTCCTGTATCTGTGTTATCGCCTGCACAACACTGACAATCAGTCCCAGCAACATGCCGGCAATGATAATAGGCCCTGCCAACGATATGTATAACATCATCATTTTTCTGGCAAGTTGTGCAAGTTCACCTATGCTCATCCTGTCACCTCCGCCTCCGGTATTTACAGGACAGTTATTTTATCCTTCAGTTAAAAAAAAATCCCCCACAAGAGGGGGACTCTTTTTAGGGGCAGCCAAAAGTCTCAGCTCAACTGTAATAAACTGTGGGACTGACTTTTTGCGGCCCCTGCATATTTGATTGCTCCTGCACCGTTTTATTTTACATACACGGTGAAGAATATTGTTTTCTCTGGTAACATGATTTCCTGTGCCTTCGGTATTTACAGGGCAGTGATTTTATCCTTAAAAAAAAATCCCCCACAAGGGGGGAATCTCTTTCAGAGGCTGCTAAAAAAGTATCAGCTTAACTTGTCAATAAACTGCGGGGCTGACTTTTTACGTCCCCTGCATAATTGACTACTTCTACACCGTCTTATATCACATACATGGTGAAGAATATCATTTTCTTTAGATTTTAAAAGTCTGATGGAAGACCTCTCCAATTCTTTGATATTGTTGATGTAGTCGAGAAGTATATCGGAGCTTTCTTTAACAAGTTCCTTTGTCATGATGCCCGGTAACATTTCCAGCAGATATTGCCTGGTGTTCAGCACCGAATCCAGTTCGTCAATATCTTCTTCCCTGATTATTTTGTTGAGTCTCCGGGTGAGGGAAAGATATTTATTGCACCACTGGCATATATCCAATATTGTTTCTGATATCTGAAAAGGACTCATCATATACCCCCTATTCTCTGGCCGGACAAGTTGATATGCTCATCTCCGGTTGAAGAAAATGCCTCTTTCCAGGCTTCCTTCAGAGACTCCAGGATCCCGGTGATTTCATCAATATCCTCGATGGAATTATTTTGCAATACAATTTTGAGCTTGTCAAGTAAATAGACATACAGACTCTTAAGAGCATTTGATATCTCGGGACTATTATCGCAATCCAATGAAGAAATCAACTCCAGTAACGCCAATGTGGCTTTAAAGACATATACCCTGGCACGGTCTGCTTGATCTTTCTGAATCAGCATCTTTGCCATTTTTAGAAATTTCAGGGTCCCGTCATAGACCATCAGCAAGAGCTTCTGGGGCGATGCGGTGCCTACCTGCACTTTTTGATAACCTTTTATACTTCTCTGATAGGGTGACATTGTCTTTCATCCTTTCCCTCGTGCTGGAGGCGAGAAACGGGAAGTGAGAAATGGGATCCGTCCTCCGTTCTCCGCCGTCCATTATCCTTTTATCGGGACGGGGACGTCCCTCCTACAGATCCTCTGACCTCCGACTTCCGACCTCTGACTTCCGACCTCCGTTATCCGGGCTTACTCATGAGCTCGTTGAACTCGATCCGCTCTGATTCGAGAGGAGCGCTGTGATCTGGTAATCGATGTAATTACTCTGAGTTTGCAATTGTGCCAAAGCGGCTTCCATTTTTGCGAATTTCTTGTAGTATTGCACTTCAAGTCTGGACATATATTCTTCTTTCACTTCAATTGAATCGGTTAATGATTCGATCTCTGAATTGAAATAATCTTCGATCGTGTATAGTATGCCCGTTTGTGTGTCGGTGATATTCTCAAGATAGTTATCAAGCCTGACCGCCAGTCCGCTATCTTCATCGCTAAAGAAACTCATTACACCCTCCATATCATCTTCCAGTGAATTGATTAAAAGGGCATCATCCTCGACAAATAGTCTCCCGGTCTCGTCAACACCTATGCCGATTTCATTTATGGAGTGATATGAACTATCTCCTTTTATGGGGTCGGTAGCCGCTGAATAAAGGTCGTACTTTACCTTCAGAAGATTTGTGTTTGAGAACAGAGTCCCTGTCTCTCCGGTATCAGCGTCATATGCAAACTGATCTTCGAAATAAGTAATGAGGTTGTTGAATTGAGTGATATAGTTGCCAATCTGTGTCTCGGTACTACTGTTGTCGTTTGAGAGCGCTATTGTAACCTGCGTGTTTTCATCCGCTGATTTCAGGCTTATTGTCACCCCATCGACGGCATCGTTAATAACATTACTGCTTCGATATACATCAAGCGCGGACGCACCTGTTCCAAGGACAATGTGTGCATCCTCCGCCTCCTGGATTGTGGAGAATGTCGGGGATGTTCCTCCCGACAGATTCGAGTCAATTGAGATTCCTTTATCACTTCCCGAATTTTCCCCGGTCAATATGAGCCTGTAATCCTCGTCCGCCGCCTTGATAACACTTGCTGTAACACCATAGTCATTGTCATTTATGCTATCCGCCAATCCGGCAAGAGTGTTGTTATCTTCGGTAATTTCGATCTCGTCGTAAGTTGTGGAGCCGATAGATATTTCAAATGAGCCGGTCCCGATTTCCACGTCCGAAGATGTGTATGATTGCGATGTGATTTGATGACTTGTAGCCAGGCTTTTCACGGTAATTGTGAAAGAGGATGTATTTGTCCCCGATGATGCCGATACAGTGAGAATGTCTTCGTGGGATGTAGTTGCGGTTCTTACTTGAAATGTACTCTCCTTTGTCAATTTATCAGAGTAAATTTTCAGAGCCTGAATCCTTGTGTTCAACTCCCTCCACGCGCTCAACTGGCTGGTTGTCTCCGTTTTTTTGGATTCAAGAGCGACGATGGGTCTTCTCTCGATATCCATTAACTGGGTGATAATATCATTGGTATCGAGCCCCGAGATCAACCCTCCGACATTGAAGCCTGTGCTAGAGATAGAACTCATGTTTTCACCTTATCCTTTTCTGGAAGTGGGAGGCTGGAAGGACGGGGAGCGGGAGGCGGGATCCGTCTTTTCTCATCCGTCATCCAGCCTCCAGCTTGCATTATCCGTCATCCGACCTATGTCATATGATCTATGTCATCCGTCATTTGACCCCCGTTTAGCTGAAAAGCCTCATGACATTCTGTGGCGCTTGATTTGCTTGTGCCAACATAGCCATACCGGTGTTGGTAAGAATTTGCGCCCTTGAGAAGTCAAGCATAACTTCTGCCATATCCGCATCACGAATTGCTGATTCTGAAGCTGCCATGTTTTGTGATGCAACTCCCAGGTTGCGTACTGACGCTTCAAGAACGTCTTTCTGGAATGAACCCATTTGAGAACGCATGGAGCTCACTTCAGAGAGAGCGGCGTCGATAAGCTCAATTGCATCCTGCGCTCCATCAGCAGTTGTTACATCAAGATTTCTGACGTAAGCACCGTCAGCGAGCCCCTGACTTGTGTAAGTTCCGGTTGCGGTCTTTCCAAGTTGGTTGGCTCTCATATCTCCCAGAGCCATTTTAACGGTCTGTCCTTTGAATGCGCCAAGTTGGAAAGTAAGTGAGTTCTGCTCTACGAGGACGTTGCCCTGTGCCTCGACGGCGGCTCCACCTGTTGTCCTGAGTTTCAACCCCTCGACATCGGTTCCACCGGCGCCGGTCAGATAGACTCCGTCCGAGGATGTAGCCGCCTCTCCGTCTATTTCACCGGCAACATTCACACCCGCCGTTCCGTTCAATCCGTCAGCGATAGTATTGTCGGTTCCGGCGCTTTCGCCGATTCCCGTCGCTGCCACGTCGTTTGCTCCGTCAATAATACTGCTTGCTACGGAATAAGTTACCACATCACTTGCACCATAATCATTATTGGTCATTTCGAACTGTTCGTTCGCGCTGTCCCATGCTGCCGTAATTTCGAATCCTGCCTCTTCAAGAGCCGTGTTCATCTGTGAAACTGCAGTTCCAATGGTTGTTCCTGCAGTAAGCGCGACAGAAACGTTAGCTCCATCCCCATCCTTAAACGTGACAATCTCGTTCTGAGAAAGTCTGGTGCTGGAAGTGACAGTTCCCTGTGCAGCGCGTACTCCGTCAGCGTCGAATGTACCATTATCAGTTGCTGCGACTGCATCGTCGTGATCGCCACCGAGACGGTTGATCGTGATTGCGACAGTGCCGCCTACGCCATTGGTTCCCACGGCTGTCATGTCAGAGAAACCGGCAGTGGTAAGTGCGGTATTGATTTTGGTCGCAGCCTCGGTCATTGTATCACCTGTGAGGAGACCCACGGTAATAGTCTCATCATTGAAAACTTTTCCGGTAAGTACAAGATTAGCATCTGCCAGGACCAAACCGGCAGCGGCAGAGGTAAGTGTTACTTTATCTACACCTTCTCTTGCCAGACTCTGATGCACGCCCTTGACCGATGCGGTCGTAACTTCAACTGCATATGTTCCTGCCTTTGTGTCTGCCGTACCACTAACAAATGTAACGTCCGAGTCGGTTGTGGTGGCGGTTACACCTGCGGATCCGTTAAGCAGGTTTCTACTTCCAAATGCGGTCGTGTTTGCAATACGATCCAGAGTGGCGATAGCCTGTTCAATCTGCTCCTGGTCAGCCAGCACGGCAGCCGAGTCCGAAGCTCCTGTATTTGCTGCGTGCAGAGCCAGGTTTCTCATGTTCCGAAGAACCGTGGTAACTTCTTCGAGAGATCCTTCTGCGGTCTGCATCAGTGAGATTCCGTCCTGGGCGTTTTTGATAGCCTGGTTCAAGCCCTCAACCTGAGCTCTGAGTTTCTCCGAAATAACAAGTCCCGCCGGATCGTCAGCCGCACGGTTAATTTTTAAACCCGATGAGAGTCTTTCCACTGATTTTGAAAATTGAGCGTCGTTTAGTTTCAGGTATCTGTGCGCCGTCATTGCACCAATATTTTTATTAACAACAAGTCCCATTTTTCATTCCTCCTTGAATGAATTTTTGTTTCGACCGGTTTCCCGATCGGGTTCGGCGTCCTTGCCTCGCCCTTGAACTCAGACCATTTTTTTGGTCCGGTCACATTTATTTCAGATTCTATTCACCTCCTTCACATCTTTTATCGGATTTACCGGGAATAATTTAAGTTCACATGATATATTGTTTTAATTCTTCACCGCAAAGATCGTTGTTTTACTAAGTTAGAATCCACCACGAAGCTACCCTGAAATAAATTTCAGGGTGGCTTTTTGTTGGAGCTCAGATGTCAGAGGTGAGGATACCTAAAACCACAAAGTTCCGGTGTTCTCCCATTTCCCATTTCCTTTTTCCCTTTTCCCCTTTTCCCATGAAACCTCTGTGGTCTTTGTGGTGAAAAAACACGTGCATCCTGAATTATCCGTTTATCGGGATGGGGACATCCCTCCTACAGATTCGGATTGCTTTATTCG
>JAIORV010000071.1 GCA_021107945.1 Vulcanimicrobiota bacterium
ACTTGAACTAAATTCTATTACTTCTTGACAGATTCACATGTGCGAAATGTGAGTAGTTAGCTTGTTTGAAATTATTTTTTTTATTGCAGAATTTTTTTGAAGGAAATTTGTATATTTGTGCAAATAGTAAAATAAGAGTGTTTAGTGTTTATTGATATATGCAGACTCGGAAAATCTGATTGAACATTCAAAATGAAGGAGAGCAAATGAAAGAAAAAAATCCAAAAAAATTGATTACAATAATTCTAATTGTATTTGTAATAGTAAGCGTCGTTATGCTTGTTTCAAATATGATGAAAAAATCAGCCAATAGGAATACAACTCCTCCGGGAACGGGGACGCCCCCGACGCTGACGCCGGAAGGCACCCCATCACCAGGTTCAAATGACGAGAACAACAATCAGAAAAAAAATGATAAAATCATTGTTTATTATTTTCACGGAAACGTAAGATGCGCTACTTGTAAAAAGATAGAAGCTCTGACTAAAAAAACTCTCCGCACAAAGTTTGCGGATGAATTAAAAGATGAAAACGTTGAATGGAAAGTCGTAAATGTTGATAACGCAGAAAACAAGCATTTTGTGACGGATTACAAACTGCATACCCGATCAGTTGTATTGTCGGACATAAAGAACGGAGAAGAGATGCGGTGGAAAAATCTGGAAAAAGTTTGGGAATTAGTCGGTAATGAGGAGAAATTCAGCAAGTATATTTCCGATGAAATTAATAATTACCCTGGAGAGAAATGATGAGTATTTTCTGGAGTATTACAACCGCTATATGGCTGGGCATACTTACTTCCATAAGCCCATGTCCCCTTGCTTCCAACATAGTTGCAGTTTCATTCATCGGCAAAAAGGTGGATGACAGCCGATATGTTCTTCTGTCAGGTTTACTCTATTCGCTTGGCAGGGCGGTAACATACATGCTACTGGCGGTTCTCCTGATAAGCGGCATCTTTTCAATACCCTCGGTGTCCATTTTTTTGCAGAAATACATGAACGAAATCCTCGGCCCGCTCTTGATTCTCGTAGGAATGTTTCTATTGGAACTGATACAACTGAATTTCAATTCACCGGGTATAAGCGAGCATATCCAGGAAAAAGCAAAAAAAAGCGGTCTATGGGGAGCGGGACTTCTGGGGGTTGTATTTGCCCTCTCGTTTTGTCCGGTGTCAGCCGCTATTTTCTTTGGAAGTTTGATTCCCCTGTCAATAAAGTCCGGTTCAAAATTTCTCCTGCCCTCTCTGTATGGAATTGGAACGGCTCTTCCGGTCATATTGTTCTCATTCCTCATTTCATTTGGCGCCAAGTCCATAGGGAAAGTCTATAACAAGTTGACAGTTGTGGAAAAATGGGCAAGGTATATTACGGGAACGGTCTTTATCTTAATCGGGATATTCTACTGCCTGCGATATATCTTTAAGGTTATATGAGGAGATGTTATGAAGGAAAAGAAATTGTCAGTATTTGAAAGATACCTCACGCTGTGGGTTCTTCTTTGCATCGGCGGTGGAATAATCATAGGAAAGGTCGCCCCCCAACTCGCAAGAACACTGGACTCATATCAATTCCATCGCGTGTCGGTACCGATAGCGATCTGCCTTTTCCTTATGATGTATCCCATCATGGTAAAGATTGATTTTGCCGAGGTCATAAAAGCTGGAAAAACTCCAAAACCGGTCCTTCTTACATTGGCGGTAAATTGGCTGGTGAAGCCTTTCACCATGTTTATAATTGCTACTTTCTTCCTTGGATATGTTTTTAAAAAATATCTTCCGGGAACGGAAGTTTTGACGACCAACGGAGAGACTGTTGAACTATACCGTTCATACATTTCAGGAGCAATTCTCCTGGGAATCGCTCCCTGCACTGCAATGGTTTTGATGTGGGGTTACCTTGCCCGGGGAAATAGCGGTCATACCCTGGTAATGGTGGCGATAAACTCCCTGGCAATGTTATTTCTATATGCACCCCTCGGAGGATTTCTCCTCAAACAAAACAATATGCCCATTCCCTGGCAGACGATTGTTCTCTCTGTATTGATATATGTGGCATTACCACTTGTGGCAGGATATTTTACTCGAAAATGGATAATAAAACACAAGGGAAAACAATGGCTTGAGGATAGATTCTTGAAATATCTCACTCCGGTATCTATTATAGCCCTGCTCATGACGCTGGTCCTCTTATTCTCATTCAAGGGAGAAATGATATTAAAACAACCCTTAATAATATTGTTTATCGCTGTTCCGCTCTTTATACAGACGATTCTTATTTTCTTCCTGACATACGGAGCGGCAAAGCTCATTAAATTGAAATATCGGGATGCAGCCCCATCCGCCCTTGTCGGAGCGTCCAATCATTTTGAGGTTGCAATAGCCACGGCGGCGACATTGTTTGGCATCGGATCCGGAGCGGCATTGGCGACTGTAGTTGGAGTGCTTATAGAAGTGCCGGTCATGCTGCTCCTGGTGGAAATTTGCAAGAAAACAACTCATTGGTTTGAACCGGAAGAGGAGTTGCCGGAAGAGAAGTTGCAGAAAGAGGAGTAAGAGATTGTTAAATGTACTGTTTTTATGTACCGGGAATTCGTGTAGATCCCAGATGGCGGAAGGTTTTGTGAATCACGATTTTGCTGGAAAGATCCATGCAGAATCCGCCGGGACAAAACCCTCCGTGCTTAACAAAAATGCCATAAAGGTCATGGAAGAAATTGGTATTGACATATCCCGGAATACGGTAAATTCTCCCGATGATTTCCAGGATGTGGAATTTGACTATATTATCACACTTTGCGAGCATGCAAGAGAGACGTGTCCGCTGTTTCTATCTGAGAGACCTTCAAAGAGGATTCACATGGGGTTTCCCGATCCGGCCCTGTTCACAGGCTCGGAGGAAGAGATCGTTGAAGGTTTCAGAAAAGTAAGAGATGATATCAGAAAGAAGCTTCTTGAGTTTTTTGGAAGCTTTTCATAGAATCATAGAACCTTAAACCGCCAGGAAAGTTTTTACTATAATATTGGAGTGACTTCATAATAATGACAAGCATGAAAGAATATCAGAAATTCCTGTTAATGCTCGCTGTATTTCTCATTGCATACTTCCTTCCTGTTTTGAATCCCGATGTGCAGAAGGCGATTCTGGAATCGTTTATTTTGCTGAATGATTATGCACAAAAGCATGTGCTTTTCTGTCTGGTACCCGCGTTTTTCATAGCCGGGGCAATTGGTGTTTTTATAAGTCAGGCGTCGGTAATGAAATACCTGGGAGCGAAGGCGAAGAAGTGGCTTGCATACGGTGTCGCGTCTGTGTCCGGGGCAATCCTTGCAGTATGCTCGTGTACGGTGCTTCCCCTTTTTGCAGGCATACATAAACGTGGAGCGGGATTGGGACCTGCCATAACTTTTCTGTATTCCGGCCCCGCAATAAATGTGATGGCGATTATTTTGACAGCACGGGTTCTCGGGCTTGAAATGGGAATCGCCCGGGCGGTGGGAGCGGTTTTCTTTTCCATTGTGATCGGGTTGTTGATGCAACTGATATTCGGCAAGGAAGAAGAACTGCGCCAGGAGGGTTTCGCCTCGATGCCGGCTCCGGAAGAGAAAAGAAGCCTGTGGCAGTATGTAATATATTTCTTTTCAATGGTGGGAATTATGGTGTTTGCCTCGTGGTCGAAGCCTGCCGTATCATCGGCGGACGTCTCCGGGAATTCTTTTCTCAAGTTATGGACGAGTATTTATAATATTCATTGGTATATTGTCCTTTTCTTTGCCGTTATACTTGCTATGGCTCTCTACCTGTGGTTCACAAAAGATGAGATGAAAGAATGGGTCTCGCAGACCTGGAGCTTTACGAAGCAGATTATGCCCCTTCTTTTTGCCGGAGTAATGATTGCAGGCTTTCTCCTTGGAAGACCTGATACAGATAGCGGCATAATCCCGTCGCAGTGGATAGCGCAACTTGTCGGCGGTAATTCCCTGTGGGCGAATCTTTTTGCCTCCGTATCGGGAGCGCTGATGTATTTTGCAACACTGACTGAAGTGCCGATACTGCAGGGTCTTATGGGAGCAGGCATGGGAAAAGGTCCCGCCCTTGCTCTCCTGTTGGCGGGTCCGGCGCTGTCTTTGCCGAATATGCTCGTGATACGCTCGGTGATGGGCACGAAAAAGACCCTTGTCTATATATCGCTTGTTGTTGTAATGTCAACGGCGGCGGGTATGATTTATGGTAATTTATTTTAAATAAGGAGATAAAAGATTTATGGAAAGCAACGAAATAAAGGAAATAGTAAAAAAGAAATATGGTGAAATCGCAGTAAATAATTCCAGTTGTTGCTGCTCGTGCTCGTGTGATGAAGACTCAAAGCAATCAGCCGCAAAGACTTCACAGAATATAGGATATTCTAAAGATGATATCGATGAGGTGCCGGAAGGTTCAAATTTGGGTTTAGGATGCGGTAATCCTGTTGCTTTGTCTTCAATCAAAGAAGGAGATGTTGTTCTTGACCTGGGATCCGGAGCCGGTTTTGACTGTTTTCTTGTCGCAAAGAAGGTCGGAGCAAATGGAAAAGTTATCGGAGTGGATATGACGGAGGAAATGCTTGAGAAAGCCAGGGAGAACGCCGTTAAAGGTAATTATAATAACGTCGAATTCAGAATGGGAGAGATGGAAAATCTCCCGGTGGAGGATAATTCCATTGATAAAATCATATCCAATTGCGTGATAAATCTTTCTCCTGATAAGGAGCAATCCTTTAAGGAAGCATACAGGGTGCTAAAAAACGGAGGAAAAATATATGTTTCAGATATTGTATTAACTGAAGAACTTCCGTCTGAAATAAAAAATTCTATGGAACATTATGCAGGATGCGTTGCAGGAGCTATGTTGATGGATGACTACTTGAAAACCATTGAAAAAACAGGATTTAAAAAGATTGAAATTTTAGAGGAAAAAACTTTTCCTGCCACGGCAATTAAAGAAGCAGGCCAATGTAGCTGCCATAGTAAAGCATTGGATTGCATAAAAAGCATAAATGTAACAGCTACAAAATGAGGAGGAATAGATAATGAATAAAATATTAATTTTGGGAACAGGATGTCCAAAATGTGAAAAGCTCTACAAACTGGTAACGGATGTTGTAAGTGAAGAAGGGCTGGATGCTGAGGTTACGAAAATCACTGATATAAATGCCATTATTGAATATGGCGTAATGATGACCCCCGCCCTGGTAAAAGACGGCAAGGTTCTTGTTGCAGGGAAGATACCGTCAAAAGAAGATATGAAAAAGATGTTGAAATAAGGGCAATTATTCAGACACCCCCCCAATTTGGGTAGAGGCTGGTCTCCCGACCAGCCTGGAAACGGCATGAAATCGAGGTTGGAGAGGCTTCCAGTCTCGATTTTCTCGGCAAGATGCCACTCCTGCAAAGAGGGGGCTGAAAGCTTATCTTTTATATAGTTTATTCGGGAGCTGTCCACTAAGTCAGCCCCCAAACCACATCTTCAAAAAACTTTATACTACAGACTAAAAAAAATACTCAGGCTCGATAAGATGACCATATGAAACGCAATCTACAGAAAACCCCCCGGAGAGCTTGAACTCGGTATATTCTTTCCCCCATTTTGTAAAATCAAAGTAATTGAAACAACCCTCCTGAAGAATGCTGTTAATACCTTCAATTGTTTCTTTACCCTGAAGGTTTCCTTTTTCGTCATAATAAAAAACAGAAGCTTCACACATCAAATTCACACCCTCCGTGTATTTGATTTCACGAGTAATTATTTATTTCCTTTTATTGAGATATGGTTGTATAAAATAGGACTCACGCAATTGTCATTCTGAGCGGATCAAGAATGAATTACTTAACTCCGACAACTTTCTCAAAGACGGGATTTTCTTGATCTACTGAGATTCACATAGCGAAGAATCTCAACCACAATAGTATAGAGGGAGCAAGTCTCAATTAGAAGGAAGGTTTATATTCAGTCCGGATTAACGGTGTATTACAATTCTGACAATTCTGCCTTTTTTTGCAATTCTTTGATTAACCGATGAACTGTTGTTGAGGGATCCGCTTTTGCCGGGCTGTCTTTATTTCTCTTGGAATAGAGTTTTTCTGCATGCCTTATTGCCCGCTCCATCTTATCCCTTAGTAATGAAAATATTTCTTTGTCATTTTTTTCGTATGTCTTATCAAAATGTTTCTTAAAAAGACCTTTCAGCTTATCTTCATATTCCTGACTGCTCTGCGCCGATTCTGAGTAATGAAAATGAAGATACAACCATAATTCAAATGACTTGTTGGAGTAAGCAACACCGATTTCTCGATTGCCGGCCGTTGTAACAGCATCATTGAAATTCTGATCGGTGGAATTATCTTTATCGAGTACACACCAAATCCTATTATATCTCGATTTTTTTAAACACGATTTCTTCAATGCATAATCTACTATTCTGTGTGGATCCTTGGATTTAACTTCTACTTTGAGATCTCTAATGCCAAAATCATCTTTCAGAGAGGAAAAATAATTCTTCTCGGTTTCCTTTCCCTGGCATACGATAAGGACTGTATCTCTGAGTGGAAGATTTTTTCCTTCTCGCCTATATGTTCTTGTCTTCCTCGATCCTTTCCGTGCCATTGTCAAAACCTTTCTGTGATAACAGTAATTCTTCGAAGTCACCAGTATGCGGTACAGCTCCGAATTTGCCTGTCACGTAATTTTTAGCAAAAGATGAATCCTTTCTTACCTTCTCATCCCCATCTTTAAAATCATACAACGAGTAAAGATCAGAAGAGCCAAAACAATCTTTCTCAATAAAATATATTTGATCCCTTCGAAATAATTTATTTGAAAGAAGATTAGTATTATGGCAATTAAAGATTAGCTGGGCGCATTTGTTGTGTTTTGAATGAAACATTCTTAATATTTCCAGAATAATAAGAAAGTGAAGACTGCAATCCAGCTCATCTACAACAAGAATATTACCTTCCTCCAATGTATCAATAATGGGACCGGCAAGTGAGAACAGCCTCTGAGTTCCTTCTGATTCATTATTGGAAGAAAATTTTTCTATTGATACCTGTGTATTCTCATCGTCAAATTTTTTATGATGATATTGTATTTCAGGTATTTTCATTTCGACTTCAGTTAATTCCTCATCAAAACCATCAATCTTTACTTTTAGAAATTCGAGGAAATCTTGATCAATTTCGGAAGGTTTCAATATTCTTTTACTCAAGCCCTCAATACCAAGATCGGCGATTTTAATGAATTTACCTATTTTCTCCGAATAACCGGTATCCATCATCTTAAAAGTCACAGGCGTATACCCCTGAAGACCTGAAATCGCATTAAAATTATAAAACCACTTCAAAATTTTGGTTGAAATCTCTCCGTTAAACTGGGCGGCGACTGAAAGAAACAGGGCATTGTCCCTTGTTTTATCTTTCAGTCCTTTGCCTTCCCTGAAACGACCGCTTATTTTAAATTTGTTGCCCTTCCGCTCAAAAAGATTTGCTTCTCTTGTCACCGGGACATGAAAAAGCCATTCCGAGTGAACCTTCTCCCTGTCAAGCGCGAATCCATATCGATATTTTATGCCTTCACAGATAAACGAAATCTCAAACTCCGAGGGTTCTCCTTCCGTTGCGGTGGAAAGTCTGAAGGGAGTAACGCCGGTTTTTTCCTTGACCTGCCTGTCTTTAGAAGAAGAGACAACAAACCTCCTCATAAAACTCATCGCTTTAAACAGATTGCTTTTTCCGCTGGCATTGGCGCCATAAATCACACAGCTCTTAAGCAGTCTTTCGGGGAAAGTTTCCGGGTCAAAAGTATGTTCTTCGTGTTCTTTATCCGGGGATGCGACCATGCTCAGTGTGACCCAATCTTTAAAACAAAGATAATTTTTTACTGAAAACTCAATTAACATATTATCACCTTAGGGTTAATTTTATACCTTTTATTTTACTAAAAAAGAAATTATTCCTTCTTAATTATTATTTCGGGAATTTTTCTCGTGAATCAGGATTTACGACAGCCAAATTGGATATTAGTATAAATATTATTGGAAATATGCTTAAGTTATTTTTAATGATTGATCTGCGGCGAGACGCCGCAGCTACCGACGTTGTTATGGTGGTGGGGGCATTGTTATAATGGTGGGGGTGGCGTCCCGCCGCCCAAATAACAAGACATTATTTTTGAGAAATAGCTTGAATAATAAAATCTTCTTATTCAGTCCTCCCCTGCAGGAGTGGCATCTTACCGCGAAAATCGAGCCTGGAAGGCTCTCCTACAGTCGTGGTTCAAAATAAGTACAAAACCAGAATTGGGAAATGATACAGGCAGGATTTGGACTATGTCGAAATGGAATGATAATATGCAAATGTTAACAGGACTTTTGCAAACGTCATTCCGAATTTATTTCGGAATCTAATAATGCCATCGTTTTATCGGCAGATCCTGAAACAAGTTCAGGATGACGATTTCAAGCCGTTTCCAGGTTGGTCGGGAGACCAGCCTCTACCCAAATAGCGGGGTGGTCTGAACAGTAATTTTATATGAATAAAAATGGCATGAAAGGCGGGATGTATTATGGGGAAGAATGGAATTTACAAATGGTTTTTCCTGTTTGTTTGTGCGGTGTTGTTGTTGATTTCCGGCGACTCCTGCCGGGGAAATCCACCCGCGGGTAAGAAAATAAATAATGTGAAAATAAAAGATGGGAAGGTGAAAGATAAAATGGATAAACCCGGTGAAGTATATCAATTGTCGGATTTACGCGAGGGGCAGGCGTTATCTCTCCCGTCGGCTTTAAAGAAGGGGAAGATATCCCTGGAGGAAGCTCTTTGGGGAAGGAAATCGGTAAGGAATTTCAGCATAGACAAACTCGATCCTGATCAAATCGGTCAGATTCTATGGTCTGCGCAGGGGATCAACCGTCCCGGAAGCAGGTTCAAGGCGTGTCCCTCTGCGGGGGCGACATATCCGTTAACGGCATATGCGGTGACTGCGGACGGAATATTCGAGTATATTCCCGAGGGACACAGAATAAGAAAAATAGCCGACGGCGATCATCGAAAATCTTTGAGTCAGGCGGCGCTGGGTCAGGGATGGGTGGCAAGCGCGCCTTTGTCCGTGGTAATTACCGCCGTTTATGGGAGAACAACCGGTCGTTATGGGGACAGGGGGGTAATGTATGTCCACATGGAGGCGGGACATGCGGCGCAAAACATCCATTTGCAGGCAGTCGCCCTGGGTCTTGGCTCGGTTCCTGTAGGTGCGTTTTCAGATGATAAGGTTGCAAAGGTGATGGGATGTGATCGTGACGAGGTTCCTCTTTACATAATACCGGTGGGAAAGCAGCTATAAGGAAAATGGAAAATAGAAGTTGGATGTGAGAGACTATCGAAAAACATATAATCACCACGAAGACACGAAGTTCACGAAGAATTTTAAAAAAAACTCCGTGTCCTCCGTGACTTCGTGGTGAAAAATAAATCCACTCCGTCCTCCGGCCTCCGGTTTTCCGTTATCAATTAATCCTCTCTATCTCTCCTTATTCCCAGGAGACCTGATATTAGCGAATTGATTATTCCAAATAACATTCCGCCAAGTATCGCCCACCAGATACTTGCCACCTGCATATGGGGAATTACCATTGCCGCCAGGTAGAATACTATTCCCGTTACGACGAACGAGAAAAGCCCCAGGGTAAGACATGTAAGAGGAAGCGAGAAAAAATTGAGGATAGGCTTCAAAACTGCATTAAATACTCCCATGACGAGACCGCCGATAATGCATGTAATTGCCCCCTGCGTGGTTATTAAGCTATTTGCGGTATAAAGATGTTGAATATTAATGCCGGGCAGGATCCTTGCAATAATATATAGAGTTATGGAACTTACAAGCCATGATGCAAAGAACACTTGCATTTATATCACCCCTTTCCGATTTTTGAAATTAATAATTGTCTAAAGTGTTAACTTTATTAAAAACTCTGCGTCCTCCGCGTTCTCTGCGGTGAATAGTTGCAATTTATTTTAAATATTCCATCGCAATTTTTACGAAAGCGGCGCATCCGTTAATCATCGCCTTTTCATCGACATCAAACCCCGAATGATGATGGGGAAGTGAGAACTCCTTGTTTTCTCCGCCGGATCCCAGTCGCATGAAAACCGAGGGTACTTTCCGTGAAAAATATGCAAAATCCTCCGCTCCCATTGTGGACTTTTCCACATCATAAACTATATCGTTTCCGAGGAGATCCGTCAGGTATCCCTTAATTTCTCTTGCAAACTCCACATCATTTATTGCGGTGGGGTAGCCTCTTATCACTTTGAATTCATAATCTCCACCGAAGGTTTTGGTGATTCCCGCCACGATTTTTTCAATTTTTTCTCTTTTCATCTTTCCCACATCGTCATTTAAGAACCGGATAGTTCCTGTCATTTCCACCCTGTCGGCAATGATATTGTGCTTGTATCCGCCCTCTATAGTGCCTATTGTAAAGACCGAGGGTTCGGCCGGGTCAACAATTCTTGATACAATTGTCTGAAGTGCCATTACAACCTGCGCCGCAATGACAATGGCATCGACGGAGCGGTGGGGGTATGCCGCATGCCCCCCATATCCCTTTATTGTGATCCTTATCTCGTCCTGTGATGCGTGTGTAGGTCCTTCTTTGATGCCAATGAGTCCTGTTTTTATTCCTGACCCCACGTGTAATCCGACCATTCTGTCAACCTTCGGATTTTCAAGCGCTCCCTCTTCAATCATAGGCTTCGCGCCGCCGGGTCCTTCCTCGGCGGGTTGAAAGATCAACTTTACCGTACCTTTAAATTTATCTTTATAATCATTAAGGATTTTTGCCGCTGCCAGCAGAATTGCAACATGTGAGTCATGTCCGCAGGCATGCATTGCTCCTTCAATTTTTGATGCATATTCCTTGTCGGAATCCTCGGTAATGGGAAGGGCATCCATATCCGCCCGTATTCCCAGAACTTTGCCGGGTTCTTTTCCCTCGATGAGACCGACGATTCCGGTATTGGCGACCTTATCCCTGTATGGGATACCCATTTCATCGAGTTTGTCTTTGATTAGTTGAGCTGTTTTGAATTCATTCATTCCCAGTTCGGGGTACATATGGATCTGTCGTCTGATTTTTTGCATAAATGGAAAAAGTTTATCTGTTTTTTTCATAATTTCTTTGTTCAAACTCATATTTAGCCTCCGTAAAATGTACATTCAGGTTAGTTCCTTAATACATTAAGACATTGAATTATCCTTCCGAAAGTGGGAGGTGGGATACGAGAGACGAGAAACGAGATCCATTATCCGTCATCCATTTTCCTTTTTCCTTTTTCCTTTTTCCTTTTATCGGGACGGGGACGTCCCTCCTACAAATTCGGCATCTGGCATCTGTCCTCCGTTTTTCCTCATTTCCTTAGAGGTAAACCGCTTGGTTTCCTCATTTCCTCGAAGCGAAGTATGCAAAAAGCTTCATCATATCTTCATCCTCGGCCCACATGCGCTCGGGATGAAATTGAACCGCGAGGGCATTATCTCTTCCGGGGATTTCAACTGCTTCAATGACGCCGTCTGGACTTCTGCCGGTTACGCAAAGTCCGGGAGCGACATCCCTGACAGCCTGGTGATGTGTGCTGTTAACGAATAGTTTCTCCTTACCGAGTATCCTGTGGATCAACGAATCTTTTATGATGTTGACGTGATGCGATGGTTTATAGCTTATATCTCCGGGCTTTTCAAGATTATTATGATGCTTGGCCTTTCCTTCCGGTGGAAAATGGGCGTCGAGATCCTGATACAATGTGCCTCCCAACGCAACATTCAGAACCTGGATCCCCCTGCATATAGCAAAGAAAGGTTTGTTGATTTTCAAGATATGTTTTATAGCCTTTATTTCTATTTCATCGGCCGCTTTCCCGGCAATCTTCACCGATGGATGAATATCACTTTGGCCATAAAACCGGGGGTCCACATCCCCTCCCCCACAGAATAGAACACCTGCGGACAATTCAATCCTGTCTGTAATGGAATCTTGCTCCTCTGCGGAATTTACAAGTACAGGATAAAGTCCCAGGTTGTTAATCGCTTCTATATAATATTTATAGTGATCCGGATAAACTGATGCGAAGACTTTATCATAGCTCAAGAGGATAATATTTTTATTCACCCGTTGTATCCTCTTCCTCGCTTTCTTCTTTATCTTCTTTCTTTTCATTTTCTTCGTTGGGTTCACTCTTTGCAAGTGTCATTACAATATCGTGTCTTGTAACAATCCCCAGGATCTTCCCTTCCCTTACAACTGGGATGCCATTAACATCATTTTCAATCATCAGTGTTGCCACATCTTCAACCTCCGCGTCTCCGGTTACCGTGAAGACTTTATCGGTCATAATCTCCCCGGCGGTGATAGCGGTCAATTTTTTTAATTCGTGTTTCATCTCGAAAGGATTTTCAAGATAGATAACTCCTCCCAGGAGCTCGATATGCGGGGGTAAATGAGGATGGGCAAGGCGATATACGAGATCCTCCTCGCTAACTATCCCCAGTATTTTATTGTACTTATCAACCACGGGAATAGCTGTCACATCATGTTGAACCAGTAGTTTTGCAACTTTTTTTACAGGCTCATCCGGGGGGACGGTTATAACGACAGTTTCCATTATATCTCTTACTTTCATGGTTACTCCTTTTTCTCTTTTTCTATTTTCTCTTCGGGTAATGCTAATGGTCCCTCAAATCTTTCCTCATGAATTTTATCATCTTTTTCCTCTGCTTCAAATCCAATAACAGACTCCAATACCGACAGGGACTTGAAATAGCCATACATCATTATTCGTTCGTCTTCATTTTCCGTGGGTCTCATATATTTTTCTCTGGGAATTTTCCCCAGTACATCATAAATTATGTCATCTTTATAATTCAGGGATTTTCTTTCTGTCAGCACAAGATAGCGTATGTCGGGACGATTTATAATATCCGACATGAGACGAGACTGAATAACAATAAACCTGGGCGCACCCATTCTGTATTGAAATTCTTTGTCATAAAGACGATAATAGCTTTTAATGTTAGAATGTTTCAGAATAAATTCATGAATCTTGCCGATATCAGGAGACGAAGGGAAAATTAAAGAAGGATCCAACTTATCGTGTCCCTCGATCCTGCGCCTGATAGATCTCACCTGCCTGTGATATTCCTCGAACTTCTCAATGAGGGACTCCCTCTTCTGCTCCATCAATATATGAATGCCACTGCCCACAAAATTTGTGAGAATATCATCGAGAATATCTTTCAACTCGTTAACACTCGTATAATTCCACCATTTATCCTCCATAAAATGAATCATTCCAAGTCTTTCCCTCACAGAATCCACAGAATAGTCAGGTTTCGCCGAGGCCCAGCAATAAGGATAAGTTTTTCGCCTGCTTATACCCACCTCCACGGTAAACTTACCATGTCTTTTTGCTCCCTGAAAGAGGGCATATCCCCACCATCCCTTTCCAAGCCATTTCCTGAAAATATGAATAAGATAATTCTCGGCTGAGTGTGCCAGTATTCTCTTGAAACCAGAGATCTGTTTCTTGACTTTTTTACTCAGAATATTGCCGAAATCAATCGGAGTCCTTGTCGCTACGCCGGGAAGTCTTGGTTGAACCTCGCCGACATTATCATAATGGTAACCCTTTTCCATCCAATTTTGTCCTTTCGAGAAGATAATAATTTCTACCGAAGCATTTTTATCCTTTCAGTTACCTCCGCCCTCTTGATAAGATCAAGTGCTTCAGGAATTTTAATTACAAGATCCGATGCAATAATACTCTCCTGTCTCAAATCTTTTGCAGCGAGGTCTCCTGCAAGACCATGAATATAAACCCCGGACACTGCCGCAATAAATGGACTTACTCTTTGTGCAAGCAATGTAGAAATTATACCGGTCAGAATATCCCCCATTCCCATCGTTGCCATCCCTGGATTTCCCGTGGGATTTACAAATATTTTACTGTCGGTATCCATTATTAGTGTATTTGCGCCCTTCATCACAATGACGGCTTTATATTTTTCAACAAGTTCCCTGGCGGTTCCGACAACATCATCCAGCACTTTTTTTATCGGCCGGTTCAGAAGTTTTGCCGCTTCCCCCGGATGTGGCGTCATTATCCAGGGGACATCCGGATCACGTTTTAAATCATTGTGCATCGCCAGGCTGTTCAGTCCGTCAGCGTCAATAACAACGGGGAGTTTGTTCTCCTCGAGGAAATCAATAACGAAATCCCTTGTTGAGGGCGCTCTTCCCATGCCGGGTCCCAATGCGACTGCATCGTTATCCCTGGTATGTCCCAGAGCGGTGTCAACAGCTTTCGTGGTAATGAATCCGCCCTCCATATCCGTTAGCCCCATTGTAACAATGTCTGGTATAGCAATCTTTGAGAGAGGCTCCAGATAATTGGGCAATAAAAGTGTAACATATCCGGCCCCTGTTCTGAGGGCGGATTTGCAGGTAAGAATCGCCGCTCCCAGGAGATGCCTGCATCCTGCAATGACAGTGAGTTTTCCGCAGTTTCCCTTGTGAGCGTTCAAGGGTCTTGTGGGCAAATGTTTTCGTACGTATTCCGCGGTTGTCAGATTTCCCCTTATGGAATCATTTTCAAGCATTTCAGGCGGAAAACCGATATCAGCCACCACCAGCTTCCCGACATTACCTGCTCCGGGGAAAAGAAAATGCCCCCACTTGGGAAGACCGAATGTTACGGTGAGGTTAGCAGGGAGAACGACTCCCATAATTTCCCCGGTATCGGAGTTAATTCCCGACGGGATGTCTATGGCAAGTATGTTGCCCTTGAATTTCCTGCATCTTTCAATCACCTTTCCTGCAGTCCCTATTATTTGCCTGGACAATCCCGTGCCAAAAAGGGCGTCAATAAGCCAGTCGGAATTCTTCAGGACCTCATCCAGTCTTTCCAGGTCGGACTCCGATGTAATTGATATAATTTCCTGTCCATATTCCTTCAGAAGTCTATAATTCAAACTGGCATCAGACTTCAGAGATTGAATCCTGCCCACGTGAACGGGAAAGACCCTGAATCCCCAGCATGAGAGGATCCTTGCGGTACAGAATCCATCTCCACCGTTGTTTCCGCTTCCACTTATGACGGTAACGGCGGGCTTCTCTCCCTTTTGTAAAGCATAGACAAATGCCCTGCAGACGGCTCTTGCAGCATTTTCCATGAGGACAGGGCCGGGAACGCCCATTTCCTCGATAGCGTGCTTGTCAATAGAAGCCATATCAGTGCCGGTTACAATTTTCAATTTTATTCCTCACAAAATAATGTTATAAAGTTATTCCAGTTATTAACGAATTATTTTAAAAATAAACAAAAATGACCTCGGAGGTTAAAATCAATTTTCTTTCTTTTCATTACTTATCCTCTTCGAAATCAGCGGTCTTTACTGTAAAAAATACCTTATAAAACTGTTAAAAACCAATTCAACCGTTTTAACGGTTTCTCGATGAGGTAAACCACTGAAGTGGTTAAGACGCTGTAGTGGTGGGGGTTACAATCAATTCACCACAATAAATTGCATTGGTGATCGGATAATAAATTTAGTTCTTAGATTTCGCACACCTGACATCTTTTAATTAAATCACTCAATTTGTTAAAA
>JAIORV010000186.1 GCA_021107945.1 Vulcanimicrobiota bacterium
GAAAAACCAAATTTTCGACAAATTTTTCATAACTACATCATAGCATACTTGCGAGCGAAGCGAAGCAATCTCTCCGAAATACAGAAGAATGTTAAGATTGCTTCGTCGCAGGCTCCTCGCAAGTATGCTATGCTATAGTTATAGAGAAAAAAGATGAATTTAGTTCCGCGGAAGAAACTGATTGAAAGACAACCTGGCTTTTTTCGGAAATTATAATCATTCATACAAATTGGACATTCGACGGAGAAATGAATTAATTGAGACAAAAGACAAAATAAGGGCGGTAATACTTATGAAGAGTGAAAATCCTGTGTTGGAGAAATGGATAGATCGGGGAAAAAGGGGTCTTTCCGGGATTTCTGGAGCCGAATGGCGGAAGAAACTAACTGACGGGGCAGATCCCCCGGACCAGGTTGCCGCTCTTGCCGCCCTCCAAAGCATAAACAAACTCTCTTACTCCGATCTGGAAAGGGTATTGGAGAGCCCTCACTGGCTTATCCGCTGGGCTGCCGCCGAAGCTCTGGGCAATATTGGTGACCCAAGAGCAGTGGAACCTCTTATATCCGCTCTGAAAGACGGATATTCCAATGTGTGCGCCCGGCATGAGCGCAGTCTTTCGGGTGTAAGTCCCGAACCGCGAAGGCGATAGTAGTGGTTAGCCAATGGCAAGGGTGTCCGTCGTGAGGTGGAATCTGAAGGAAGCCGGCGGCAAACCTCCGGTCCGAGGAATACGAATCTCATACTGAGGCTGTTCCGGTTGGACGAGCTTGCTGGGCAAAGCGAAGTCCTTATCGCCAAAGGCCGGCGCAGTATATGAGGCGGATATGTGGAGGGAAAGACTGCGTTCTTACCCGGGGAGGCCTGCCGGTATGCCCTCTGGGGTAACCCGCACAGCGATGTGCGGCTGAACGGCAGGAGTCAGCAGAGGCCATAGTAACATCGACGTTAAAATGTGTTGATGTGAAGAGCTGAACATAAGGTCAGGAAAGAAACTTTATGCGTTCGAGTGGAAAGCGAAGATAGCAGACAACTTCGAAAGAAGGCTCATCGCGGGAGGCAACGGTGAATCCGCCAGTGCCCGTGGGAGCGCCGAGTTTTCCGTCGGCACAATTAGAGAAGAAATCCTGCGGCAACGTATGACCTTATGAACCGCCGTATGCCGAACGGCACATACGGTGGTGTGAGAGGACGGGGGCTTACCACCCCCTCCTACTCGATAACCCCATCTCCAAAAAACTTTAAACTGTATAATCCATCATACTTTACAAGTTCGATGAGGTCTGCGGTTCTCAAACGACTTTCTATGACAAGACTTTATCTCCCGAAAAACATACTTTTTTTTTGCAACGGATGTTCCATTTGAAAATCAAAAAAAAACATCGTCAGGTTCCCATCGTTGTGCGCTTTTTGCGGCTATTGTCAAGCTTTTTTCTCGTGGCAACAACGGACTGAGAACAGGGCAGGGCCTCCGGCATCATTGCGTTGATTCGCCCCAGCAATTCGCAGTTTCGTTTATTGGGTTTTACAACGCGGATAATCTCTTCATCGCCGATGGTTACAATCACGCTGGTTATCGTGGACAGCGATTTTACTCCCTCCTCGACCGTCAAGTTGAGATCCGACCACGCATTGCGAAGGTGCTTCTCGATTTTATATGCCAACATAACCACAAAAAGATGTGCCCTTGTCCGGTTTGACTTGCATACGAAAATAGGCCGCGCCTCAAGGTAGCCGGTCTTTGAAGTGCGAAAACTCCATTCCACTTCCGCAAGAGCTTTGTAGCGGTCGTGAATTAATTCTTTTTTGGCGTCTTCCTTTGGCATATCGGTCTTGATAACATAGCAACCGTCAAGCTTGCATGCCGTCTCCAGGGCTTCTTCGTCGAGGTGAAAGGTCAACTCCCTCGCTGCCTCGTCGGCTTCGACGCTGACAAATTTGTGGATTTTATACTTTTTTATGCGGGCGCTCAAATCTTTGAACTGCGTTTGCGCCTTTGCCCGCTTGTGATTTTCAAGGTATATGTTCGCCGCTTTTACCCGATTTTTGATGGATTCTATTTTCGAATCCCGATTTTCCTTTATTTCCTTGACTCGAAGCGGGTTGCGGCGAAATATGTAGCGAATATTTTTCTCAGCGTCAAATATTTCGCAAAGGTCGCTTTCGAACAGCTCAAACTGTATGGTTCCAATGCGCAGCAACTCTCGAATTTGCGGTTTTGTGATTGTGGTGATGTAGCAAAATTCGGACTCCTTTATCTCGTCAATCTGAGCGCTTTTTATCATTCCCTTGTCGCCCACAATGGTGATATGCTTGCAGTTGAAGCGATCTTTGAGTTTCGACAACTGATTGTGGAGCGTTTTGTTGTCCTTTGTGTTTCCATCGAAAGCTTCAATCGACACAGGTTCGCCGTTTTCGTCGCTCAGCAGACCATAGACAACCTGTTTTTTGCCTTTTTTCTTGTCCCTGTTGTAACCGTAGGTGGCGAGTTCGTTTTTGTCGCCTTCAAAATACGAGGAAGTTACGTCGTAAAGAAAAAAATTCCCCGTTTTATTATTCGGGCAATGTTCGAACAATCTTTGCTCAATTTTCTCCTGGTTTTTGTCCAACCAATCCAGCGCTTTGTACATATCGTCTTCGTTGAAGGATTCCAATCCGAGTATCTCGCAGGCGGCGTGCGTTTGAGCCAATCTGACCGCCGACGGCCTGGAGCCCTGGTCGATAAGGCGGGCAAAAATGAGCCACAACACAAGTCGCGCAGGCTTTGTTTGCCCCAGCGCCTTCGTGACGCCCAGTTCGTTGGCTACCTGATAGAGAGCGGCCACGGGACCCACAACTTTGTCTCCGACGACCTGTCCGTTTGCAAGTTTTTTGAGCGCCGCGATGTCGTTTTTCATGCTTAGCGCAATTTTGAGCGATTCGATTTCAACGTCTGAGAAATGCGATAAATTGGCAATAGTTTTGTGCTTGACTTTGCCGTCTTCCCTGTAACCATGCCTTAGCAAGGATCTTTTGTAAATTTTTTCGCCTCTTTTATATTTGCAAGTGTCAACATACATAGTGTCAACACTATATCATAACTCAGATGAAATGTCAAGTTATTAACAATAATAGTAGTGGCAACATTTACACCCCCCAAAACACCCCCCCCCAACCCCGTGGCTATAAGGCTTAAAGGGGTTTTGAAGCTGGAAGATCCGTTGCAACTATTTAGCCCACTCCAGGATTTGTCTCCTGACCAAAATCGAGGCTGGAAGCCTCTCCTACAGTTAGAGGTCTGAATAGTCACCTCTTTTTTCATTGCTTCAAACGCTTGTTTTATCGAATCTTCGATTCGATAAAACAAGCACTGCAATCCTTTTCATCTCGCTTTGCTTCGATGAAAAGGAAAAAGCATACTTGCGAGGATGCGAAGCCGACAAAGCAATCTCACTCTTTGAATGCGAGAAGTGAGAGGGGAGAAACGAAAGTAGAGATGTGAAAGTCCCTCCTTCCCAGTTCCCGTAAAGGAGATTGCTTCGCATCCAGCGGAGGCTCGCAATGACAACATCCCCGGCAAAAAGTGCTAAACCATAGCTATATACCCCAAACTCGCTCCCAAAGATGGAAACAACGCCAATACCTTTGACTCGCCATATTTCGCCCATGTATAGAAACCCATATGTCTCGCCAAATTCATCCCAATCCGAAGGCTTACCCGAGTCAAAGTTACTTCCTACAATGCAAAAATCCCGCAGTGTTGCGGGATTTTCGTAATTCTTTATATATAAACATTTTACATGTAAATGACTGGTGGTGAACTAAAATTTCCCAGACTCAACCATACTAGAATCTCACCTAAAAACATCAAATAACAGGGAATTTACAGGGAAATATTAACTTTTTGGACAGGTACACTGGCATAAGGAAAAATCGAAATGGAACAAATATAGTAATAAAGGGACTTCCCCCGCTCAAAGAATCCCGCAAAATCCCAAATTCCCTGAAAAGATAACAGGGAATTTTTTTGGGGTAACAGGGAAAGATTTTGGACTAATGGGAAATATCGTTGGAAATGCAATCTCCTGACCACGTCTAGAAAGTACAACATTATCTATACTCCTCCAAACCATAATCAACCTTGAGTTTATTCAAAGACTTGTTTTCATCCACAAATATCACCGCAGTTTCCCGACAAACGAGTTCTTTCGACGAGAAAGCTGGTTGGGATGAAGTCCGTATTCAGATGCAATCTGAGACAACGACTGCTCTTCCCCCAAAAACTTCAGGACAACCTCAACCTTAAGCCGAGGTGAACACATTTTTCGCTTCTTTAGGAATTGCGGACCTCCACATCCTCTTCCTTGGTCCCCACACCTTAAATACTCATAGAATATTGTGCGAATTTATGGGTCATTTATAATACTGGCAATGTTAAGCTTAATAGATAATATAATTATATTAATGAAGGAATATTATAATTTATGCAAAAAATAAACATGCATTATAAAAAAAATCAATTAATGGAATGGAACGTTGCTATGATGGAAAACAGAAAATTCAATTTTGAATACCTTGTACTGCTTGTCGGAAAAAATCCATTGCCAAACTATGTTGTTGCAAGATATTTTATTAACTATAATACTAATCTTAAAAAAATATTTTTGGTTTTTTCACTTCAAACGGCTAAGGAAAAAATACAATTGAGGAAATTGCTCAAGAAATATTGGAACAATAAAAATATGGAGAACATTAATGCAAATAATATGGAAGAAAAGTTTGAAGAATGCGAAATTAAATACGTTGCAGATCCATCTAATATTATTGAAAATGTTAAAGAGTGTATTTTAAATAATATTAAAATAATTAATGGAGTCTGGAATGAAATACATCTTAATTACACAGGCGGCACAAAAACCATGTCAATTCATGCCCGGGAAGCAGTCATAAAAGCCGTGAACAAGGAAAAAGGATATACTGATTTTAAGTTTACTAATAAGAAAGCTTCTTTTTCCTACCTTGACAGCCGTGATTTCAAAATAATATTTGACGGAGTGGGTAAAGGTATCGTTAAATATAACAATACCGAGGATCTAAGGAAAGAAGAATGTCTTCAACTTACTCCTGATGAAATCTTTGAACTTCATGGCCAGAAGCTGGAAGGCGAAGAGAGCTATTGCTGGGAAAAACCTTTGGAATATATATACAAGAACTTTATTGAAAAAGAAAAGCTGAGTGATTTATTAGATCATAAGGATGCCTTAAAAGAAATTGCCAAAGAATATAGTAGGAAGAAAATACTTAACAAGATCTTATTGAGCAAAATTAGAAATAAAGATACAAAACAAAAACTGGAAGGATTAATCGATTGTGTCAGTCAGAATGGCTTCTTAAAAGGAGCAGAGAAATTTTTCAACGGTTGCTGGCTTGACGGTTACATTGAATGGGTTTTCCGTTGTTATGATAAAAAAGAAGAGAAAAGAAAACCTATTTATTCTGAATTACGATCAAATTTAAAAAAAATCAAAGAAAATCCGGATTTCGAGATTGATACAATAATCACAAAAGGCTATCAAGTATGTGGTATATCTTGTAAAACTGCAAGTGATAACACTACTATCGAATGTCGAAAGTGTAGTTCCTCTATTAAAATTGAAGGCGATTTTAATACTTCCAAGGCAAAATTATTTGGCTTTGAAGTTTATCACAGAACAAAACAGCTTGGCGGAGATGAAGCCAAACCGGTTCTTATAACTTGCCTTGATACTCAACAAGTAAATAATGTTTTCGCCAGTCTGCAAGGGATTACAGGGGAATCAGGCAGCGAGAATAAGGATAGAATTTTGGTGCTTGGTATAAAAGATCTTGAGCCTGAAACAATGAGAGAGAAAATATATGATTTCATGAATAACAAAAAGTAATGGAGGAGAACATGGAAAAGTTACATGCCGTTTTACTTGACGCCGCTTCAATACAGAGTTACGTATTCGGAAGCAACAAATTGAAAGAGAATATTGGAGCGTCTTTTATTGTCGAGGAAATTTACCGCTCAATTTTAACAAAAGCAATCAAAGAAGCCCTATCCCCAAGCATTAGTTTATCTAATGAATTACTTGAGAAATGGAAAGAGCTTCCACACGAATTCAGGCTTATAAAAAAACCGGATGAGAAGGTCGAGATCGGATATATAGGCGGGGGCAATGCTCTTATATTTTTTACTGATAAAAGTGAAGCGATAAATTTCGTCAAGAAATGGACGCAAGATCTTTTGATAGACGCTCCCGGCTTAAGTACCTGCGTTGCATTCGGCGAATTTGAAGTAAATGAGGATAAGAATGATTTCAAAAACTTTGCCGAGGACAAGAAATCCCTCTTTGAAAAACTTGTTATCAATAAAAACGCATATCATCGGGAAACAGTAATTCCCCGGCACGGAATTACCGCTATATGTAAAAGAAGCGGATTATCCATGGAGTGCGAGTATGGGGATGAAGAGAATAAACTTGAATACATTTCATCCGTAGCAAATGGAAAACTTGCTAAGGTTCCTGATGCAAACAAAAGACTGCAGGATGCATTTGAAGAATTACTCAAAGACAAATTTCTTTTTCCGTTTAAACTGGATGATCTCGGTCAGAAGATCGGAGACAGTCACATTGCAATTGTTCACATTGACGGTAACAATATCGGAAAGAAATTTGCCGAATGCCAAAAGATTGAGGAATTAAGGAAATTATCGTGTTACATCAAAAATAGAGTAAAAAAATCGATGGAGCATATTATCAAGAAACTGGTGAAACTTGCAGGCGACGACGAAAATAGAGCTTTTGAAGAAATTTTCGAACTAAAAACAGACAAGAAAAGCGGTAAAAAATTTCTTCCGATACGTCCGATTGTTTATGGAGGCGACGATGTAACATTTGTTTGCGACGGACGCCTGGGCGTTTTTCTTGCAGAGAAATTCATGAAAGTCTTTCATTGGGATAAATCTTCAGAATCATCATTCGAGCTTTCTTCCTGCTCCGGCATCTCAATTATCAAAACAAAATACCCTTTTTACAGAGGATATCAGCTTGCCGAGAGCTTGTGCAAGAAAGCAAAAAGAGAAGCAAAAGAGGACCTATCTAATGAAGGAATTAATGCTTCTTGGCTTGATTTCCATATTGCCTACGGAGGCTTTTCCGGTAGCCTTGAAATGATTCGTGATAAACATTATAAGATAGTCCGAAACAATAAGAACGCAAGTTTACTTTTACGTCCTTATCGCATTTCTCCTCATAACATATGGCAAAGGGAAGAGAGGAACTTTGATCCCATTAAGAACGGCATGAAACATTTCATGAGCACCTGGCCGACTTCAAAAGTCCATGAACTCCTCCGTTTTCTTTCGCTTGACGACGAAACGGAAGAAACGTTCATCAAGGGAATGAGAAATAGAGGACATAAGTTGCCGGATTCAAAAAATTCTCTGTGGGAACATAAAGACAACCGGGAAGTATATACTCAATATTTCGACATGATTGAATTGATGGAATTTTATCCGGAAATTCTATTGCAGTGTTCTTTAACAAACGTCGAAACCTTATAAATTATTCGAAAATATTTATATATACAAAGTGACAGGTATATTAAGAATGCAAGAAACAGGAGGCTTCAAAATGACGGGAAACGGTCGAGGCAAATTCACAATCAAGATACAGCTATTGTCGGATACATTAGTAGGATCGGGCGAAGGCTGGGGATCATATATCGATTCAGATGTTGTTTTTGATGAACTATGCATCCCTTACATTCCCGCGCGAAGGATTAAAGGCTGTTTGAGGGAGTCGGCACAGGAAATTGCAGAATTCTTAACTCAGGCTAAGTTCGTCAAATCGCTGAAGGATGACATTGTTGATATTTTAGGAGAACCCGGCAAGACAGAATCTTCACCCTTAATTATTGACAACCTCTATCCTGATGATTATCAAGAATTAAAAGAATGGATAAAATGGGGGATGGAAGAGTTTCCATTAATCGTCTCCCGTGAAGCGATCCGGGATTGTTATACTGTTGTCCGACAGCAAACGGCGATTGAAACGGGAGAGAAAGAAAAAAACGATAAAAACGGACAAAGCCCCGGTGTTGCCAAGGAAGGCTCTCTTAGAACGCTCAGAGCCATTAAAAAGGGCGGCGTTTTTGAGGGTGAAATAAATCTATGTAATGTCGGGTTGCATGAAAAAGCCAAAAATTTACTTGCTCTTGCCTCCGCAAATTTCCTTCGGATGGGTACAAACCGCAACCGCGGACTAGGGGAAGTTTTTTGTACGATTGAGAATGAAGGAAGTAACATAAGCGATGATTATGAATCAATAATAAACAAGCTGTATAATACGACAGAGAAGGGCGGTGGAAATTAATGGAATTGACGCATAGGGAAGAAAAATGGAAGGTTCGCTATCGAATTAAAACCATCTCCTCAATAACTATCTCCTCAAATGTAGGAGATCCAAATATGACTTCGACTTTTGATTACATACCGGGCTCATGCATATTAGGAGTTTTGGCATGGCGATATCTCCGCTTTGCAGCGGATAACGGAGAGCCTGATGAATATTTTAAAAAATTCTTTATTAGCGGGGAGCTGATATTTGAACCGGCATTTTTTTGCATTGAGCATTATGATAATTTAAAACCATTAGTCCCCGTGCCCTTTTCTTTCGAAAAAGAAAAGGATTTGACCGACCCAATTGAAGTTTATGACAGGTTAATTATTAATGAAAAAAGCCGCAATATTCTTAAACATATTGACGAGAAATATTTCCTGCCTGGAAAAACTTTAATATTCGATTCACCGTCCAGGCGTATCAATTTTCATAATGCCAGAAATCGGGTTACCGGAACCAGTAATGATGGAGATATATTCAATTATGAGTCGATTGAACCTGAAATGATTTTTGAGGGAATAATAGCCGGAAACAAAGATGATCTTGAAAAACTGCTTGAAAAAGTCGGACTTACAGAAGACAACAAACAGCATTCGTTTGATATCCGTCTTGGTCGCTCAAAACATACGCAATATGGAAAAGCTGAATTTACTTTTTTGGATGATCCTCCCATTTTGTTCAATAAAAATTCAGATGATATGTCATTCGAAGATGATATTTTTACAATTACTCTCATATCTCCCACAATCCTCAAGAATGAGAACGGCTTTTCAGAATCTACGCCAAAAAGGTTTAGAGAGATATTACAAACCGCCCTCGGCTTATCTAAGGAGGAAATCAAATTAGAAAGTGCGTTTTCGAAAAAAGTTGACATCGAGAATTTCATAGGGGTCTGGCGTCTGCCGAGACCTTCAGAAACCGCCCTTGATAAGGGTTCCTGTTTTCGTTTTAAATTGTCGGACAAAACAAAAAGCAAAAGAGATGAAATTGCCGCTTCATTGAAGCAAATACGGCAAGAGGGTATCGGAGAAAGGAGCGGGGAAGGCTTCGGCAGGCTTGCCGTCAATCTTCAAAAGGTTGAGGAGTATCAAAGAGATAATAATTTAGAGTTTTGGAAAAGAAATAACAAAACGCCGAAACCACCCGGCGATATGCCTAAAAATATAAAAAGCATCTTTGACACAATCATAAAAAATGAGTTGATAAGATACTTTAAGTCTCAAGCAGAGACCAGCGCCTATCTTTTTGCCGGAGATAAGGATAAGATACCTACAAATTCCCTTCTAAATCGTATAGATGCCTTGATAATGCGTCTAAAAAAAGAAAAGAACAAGATATTGCCGGAACAGGTTAAATCCCAAGTAAATAAACTCAGAAAACCGGCAAAAGATCAACTTAAAGGATGCAAGAATTATCAGGAAAGGGTAAATCTTTTTAATAAACTTTCATCCGGATCCGATGAAATCGATAAGATGTTGGAAAACATTAAAAATAGAAATCTGGAAAGAATAATCGAGAGGACAGTTTTTGAAATAACTCAGGACATCAAGAATGAGATTTACCACAGATATTGGCAAACATTACTGAATTACCTTAAAAAAACCAATAGGGAGGTTGGATGAGATGGTTGCAGTTAATGAAAGAAAGAAATTAGAACCCGAAATATACGGAAGAATAATTATCGAGGGAAAAATTGAATTGCTTTCCCCGGCAATAATAGGGAGCAGTGAAAGTGGCGATGCTGACACTGTACTTGTCAGGAATGCGGACGGAGAACCTTATATCCCTGGCTCCTCGATGTGCGGAGTTCTCAGGAACTATTTCTTTGAAAATCTTCCCAAAAAGGACAGCAAAATTGATGGGATAGAAAAAAGTAAATTTGAGGATTTCTGGGGGTTTGCCGAAGATGAAAAGCAAGAAAGCTCCGGTAGGTTTCAAACACGTCAGAGCGCTTTAATCATAAACGATCTCAAACCGTGTGGAGATGTAGCAGTAAAAATCAGAGACGGTGTATCAATAGATCCTAAATCTCAAATGGCTAAGAATACCGCAAAATATGAATACGAAGTCATAGAAGCAGGACAAAAGTTCGAAATCAAGATAGAACTTATCTTTAGAAAAGACAATGAGGCTGAGAAGAATAATTATAAACGAATTCTTGCCACCGTAATTGATGCCCTTAATGAATCTAAAATAAGTGTCGGAGCAAAAACCAATTCGGGTTTTGGAAGAATTAAGCTGGGAGAGTGGAGATTTTATGAGTTTGATTTTTCCAAAGAAGGTAAAGAAGAAATATTAAAATGGCTGAGATATTGTAGAAGCAGAAGAAATGACGGATTTCCCATGCAAAACACAGCCGATAAATATACTATTTCGAATCTGTTAGGCGCTCCATTAAAAATTGAAAGTAAATTTTTCAAAATAGAAGCAAAAGTCAGGATAAAAAGTTCCTTGATAGTACGCTCGTATTTCGACAGAATCGATTATCCCGATACAGTCCATATAAAATCGAATAATAAACCGGTATTGCCGGGCACTTCAATAAGGGGTGCGCTCAGACACCGCACTTTGAGGATACTTAATACCCTTAATAAGCCAAAACCGGAAGAATATATTAATGAATTGTTTGGATATGCATATATAAAAGATGACAAGAAAAATGACAATCAAACGCCAACAAAAAACGAGAAGAATATAAAAGGAAAGCTAAGTGTTGAAGAGTCAATAATACCTGATGATTTAGTTGCCGAAGAACTTCAA
Source organism: Vulcanimicrobiota bacterium (assembly GCA_021107945.1). Lineage (GTDB taxonomy): Bacteria > Vulcanimicrobiota > JAJTBE01 > JAJTBE01 > JAJTBE01 > JAIORV01. The sequence continues at coordinate 11,163 of JAIORV010000186.1, forward strand.
CAACGCATTAAAATTGACCGATTTACAGGAGGAACAATTGACGGTGCACTTTTTGACAGCATGCCGTTATGGGATAAGAACAACAGCAAAACGACTTCGTTCAACATCACTTTGACAATTAAAAATCATGAGGATCACGAAGCGGGGCTTGCCCTTCTTCTTTTAAAAGACCTGATGTCCGGCGATCTCGCAATCGGTGGTGAAAAAAGCATAGGAAGAGGCGTTTTAACGGGTAAGGAGGCAACAATCAGTTACTCTAATAATTGCCCTACAAAAGAAATTGTTATTAAACAGCATGGAAACAAGCTTGATGTAGCAAAAAAGGATGCGGTTGATCTTAAAGTATTTGTTGACGCATTAGTAAAACATTGCAGTGAAGGGGGAGAAAATGTTGAAGAAAAATGACGGTTTGATACTTTGGCAACAAAACTCGAAGGTTCAGGAACGTTCGAAGGGTGAGCCAAAAAATTTCAGCGCCGAAAGTCTGCTCCTGTTTATTAATGAAAGAATGAACAATAACCTTGAGACTTTTGTTGTTGCATACCTTGACGATAAGGTTAAGATAGGACTTTTTAAAGATGGTTGTTTTAAGTTTCATGGCGATGATAATGATATTACCCCTGAATGTTTGAAATATCTGAGAGTTTTCAACGAAGAATCGGAACTCTATTTCTGGAGAAAAAAAGGATCGATGTTTGAATGGCGCCACAGGGTTGACGGCGTGGGAGATATGACCGAAGCGGTTGATGCCCACCAGGCGATCTTCGGTACGGATATAGATAATGAAAAAAGTTCGGGAGATTTTTCAGTTCTCATTGAAGAACGGGTTGCCGATATACCTGTACCCCTGAAAAATCTATCGCCCCGTAATGACAAAAAAAATATCTGCTTCATTCATACCCGCAATTATATTGACTGCCAAAACAACCAGGCGGGGTATTGTGATTGTAGATTTGTCGGTTTGTCGGTTTTTTAACAAAGAAACCAAAATCAAGAAAAAAAAGCTTCGGTTTAAAAATGGATTTGACTTTATTTAAGGAGATGGTTGCATGGCAAGTCAGAAACAAAGCGATATTGGAACTTTATTAATACTCAAGACCAAAAGAGGTTTTGCATCAGGAATAAAGTTTAAAGATGGAAAAAAAATACCGTTTCCTGAGTTAAAACCGAAAAATGATGCTTTAAATAATACTGAGGTAGAAGTTACCAGAGAGAAGGGACGAATTGTCCAGGTGAAAAATGAGGGTGGGATTTTATACAATTCGACTCAAAGTAAACCTTTAGCAAAGCCAATAAAGAAAACCAGGGGCTATAAAATTATTCCTGCAAAATCTTCTGCAAAATCTCCCTATAATTTTATTCCCCTGAATAAAGATAAAGATAAAGATACAGTTAAATCCGACCGCCTCCAGGACAAAGTTTCACTTAATGATTTTGATTCTTTTTGCCATAAATCCGGCTATATCGACTGCGATCTTGCAACCCTCACTCCGCTATATATCAGGGACACCATAGACAAAACACAAATTGACGAATTTCTGAAATCCGAAAAGAGCTCTGAAGATAAGACTGATGAGAAAGGAAAAAAGTTTATAGTTCCTAATTTCTTTTCCCCCGGGGGAAAGCTTCGGATTCCGGGAAGCAGTCTCAGGGGAATGGTAAGAAATTTAGTTGAAATTGTCTCCTGGGGTAATTTTGGTTTCACCGATGAAGATAAGAGGCTGTATTTCCGAAGTCTTGCCGATAAGAGCAGGAATTTCCGACAGGAATATCAAAAACGCATGACTTCGTATGACGGAGTCACAAGAAAAACACAATACAAGATGAACGCGGGATACCTTAAAAAAGAAGGCATGGATGAATATATTATCATACCTGCGCAAAAAAGAGATGGAAAACAATTCAGGCAGGTTCTCCAGAAAAATACATCAAATAGTTTCGATCATGAGAAAAGAGCTGACGGTTACTTGGTAGTATCGGGAAAAATGCAGAATAAAAAAAAGGACTGGGTGGTTTACCCACCGGATTATACAGTTAATTCCATAGAAATCTCGCCCGAGGATATTGAAGATTATAAGAATGATACATTGAGAATTAAAGATGCTGATTTGTTAAGTAAAATTGATCGTTTTCCCGAGGGCATTCCTTGTTTTTATGTTGTTTATACCGATGCTGAGAAAAAACAAAGAATTTCATTTGGGCATACGGCAATGTTCAGGCTAGCTTACAGGCACAAGATAAGCGAGCTGATATATGACGAACCGAATGAAGAGAAAAGATTAGCCAAACCTGATATCGCTCATGCGATTTTTGGATATGCATCAAAAATTGACAACAAGAAAAACAATAAAGATAAAGATATATGTGCCGGCAGAGTTTTCTTTGAGGATGCATTATTGATAAAGCAGGAGGAAGAGCAGGAAATGAATGAGACTATTCCACAGATTCTTTCCTCCCCAAAGCCGACGGCATTTCAGATGTATCTTGAGCAATCGGGGTCTGACGGGGAATTGAACCATTACGATACTAAAAATGCGAAAATACGCGGAAACAAGATGTATTGGCATAAGAAAGATAACAAGTGGCAGGCACTTGAAATCTCCTGCAGTAAAAAAGCTTACAAAAATGCTTTAATATCACAGAATATGGATGAATCTTTAATCAAGGAATTTGTTGAATTCGATAAAGAGAAAGTAAATATCAAAATAGAAACATTTAATCCCAATAATCCTGAATACCTGGATTCCGGCATATTTGAATTCTTAAAAGAAATTTTGCGGGATAAAAAATCTCAGAATACTATAATAAAACCTGTAAAACCAGGGACAAGTTTTAAGTTTCGTATCAGATTCGAAAATTTGACTCAAGTCGAGCTTGGCGCTCTCCTCTTTGTATTGAAACTACCCAACCCTGATGAATGCAACGGCGAAACACTGGATCCGGACTATGCGCACAAACTAGGCATGGGAAAACCATTGGGTCTCGGCTCGATTTATATAAATCCCAGGCTCGTCATTACCGATAGAAGTAAACGCTATAAAAAACTTTTTAAAGAATCCCCGGGTGATGAAGATTATATGTTATGGGAAGACGGCTCGAATTCAGATGATGAAAAAGGGAGTACAGACGCTTTCATAGAGGAATTTGCAAAATACGTTATAGATTCTTCCGGTGTTTCTTCGGTCAATTCGCTCGCTTCAAAAAGCGGAGATAAATATGCGGGGGGGAAATCAAAGGCTCTCTGGAACACATCGCGCCTCAGTCAGCTAAAAGCCATGCTGATGTATAAAAATTCTCCACCCCCTGAAAATATCAGGTATATGGAGATTGAGAAGGTGGAGAAGGTGGATAGGTATGGCAGGAAAACAAATGAATTTAAAGACAGGCGGGTTTTACCATATCCGAGTGAAGTCTTATTTGCGGAAAAGATCGGACTATTTGGAAAGGCATACAGTTGAGCGCATTTTTTGTAGAGAGGTGAATGTTTATGAGTGATCTGACAAAATATGAAAAATTTTTAATAGATAAAATTGATAATAATAAAGGAGATAATATTAAAAGTCTGCGAGATTTTACCAAAAGAATCTGGGATAATCCCAGGATCATAACTTATTTCACAGACCACGGCTTGGGGCATTCGCAACGAGTTGCGAAACGGGCTGTTGAAATTATAAAGACCCACCCTAAAAAACATAAATCTTTGGAAGAGGATGAATTATTCGTTTTACTTGCCGGGATTTATCTTCATGATATCGGAATGCAATGCGACATAAGTAAATTTCCAAAGATAAAAAAAATTGCCGAAGAAATGGGGGCAAATTTTAATAATATTGATTTATCCAAGAAGGAAGACTATAGCGGATATTCAAAAGATCAACAATATATTATCCGAGAAAATCATCACTATCTTTCCGCAGCTTATATTAAATATGCGTGGTATGACAAAGGGGGAGATGGATTACATAATAAAATAAGTTATAGCATTGATAAGTTTTTGATTTCCGATGTAATAGACATATGCAAATTTCACTCAAAATTATCCATCGATGATTGTAAAATAAATTTTGATAGAAAAGGAAGTAATAAGAAAAGACGTGTGGCGGCAATTCTCCGGTTAGCTGATGAAATGGATGCAGATTCAAAAAGAGTTGATTATAAGGCTATTGAGTCATGCGATATACCACCGAAAAACAAAAGACACTGGTATCTTCACGATAATACTATTTTGGAATTAGAGGGAAAGGGAAAGGGTGTATATACATTCTGTCAAAAAATCATGCCGCCTTGAGATCAGTTATTCCCG
>JAIORV010000136.1 GCA_021107945.1 Vulcanimicrobiota bacterium
TGGATTTCTTTCAATCCACCGGCTCAGCAAACATGCCGGGCGAACAGACAACACCCGATTTCAATCGGGTGGAAAGGCGACGCTCCAAATATGGGGTATTTAACCGTTTTAACGGTTTCCCATCTCTTTCTCACCCGCAGTTTTTATGCCACCTGTCCCATAAATGGAATGCGAGAAATGAGAGGCGAGAAGTGGGATCCAGCCTACGTTGCTTTGCCTCCGACCTCAAGCTTAGAGGTTTTTCAAATGTACGGAAGGGGGAAATGAGAAAAGGATTTCTCATCTCTCGTCTCTCATTCTCGCTATCTCGCCACTCCATTAACTCTATAATCTGGAAGCCTCTGAAGAGGCTAAGACGGCGTGGTTAAGCCATTCTCCCTTCCACCACAATGAATTGTGGTGTTGTTCTAAAAATCAAATGTTGCATTATTGTCAATGTACTCCAAATATAACATACATTTCCATGAAAATATTATTAAGATAAGGGCAGTTACCTCATGGCTACCCGGATAATTACGTTTTATTTTTATAGGAGCATATCATCCCATTTATACATAAACCAGTGCTTTTCACCGGAATATGGTCCCGCAAAACCTATTTTTTAACATTCAACAGATTCCACCCAAACTCCTACATACTCCTTACCCGAATAAACCTTGACAAGAGCGGATTTTACATTTCTCCAACATTATTCAGACCCTGCACTGTAAGAGAGGCTTCCAGCCTCGATATTCGCGGCAAGATGCTACTCCTACAAAAGGGGGGCTGAATGCTTACCATTTCTCCAACGTATTACCCGGCTTTAACATATCAGTCTAAATATTATTCACCTATTTTCACATAAAGAAGCAGGAAAATTCACTCTTGGAAAGTAAGTTTACATTGCCGATTTCTATTGGGTTTGTCGGGTTTGTTTTTGTGCTTATTTATTAGCATACACCATTGGCGGTTGCCCCCGGCTACCCATAAGATTTTTTAAGTTATATTAAGGATGTGTCTATGGAAAACAACGACAGCAAAGAAATAAAAAAGAATGCAGGATCCGAAGAATTATGCGAACCGGATCGGAATATTGCAGATTCTGTCGAGTCATCGGACGAATCCACCCAAAAAATGGAAAAGCAAGAATCTGCGGCAGAGAAAGAAATACAGGCTAAAGGCGAGGAATCTCCGCCCAAGCCGGCCGGTAAGAATATGAAAGAGAAATCCGGCGAAGAGAAACCTTCCGGTGAGAAGCAAGACGAAAAGAAAACAGTTGACGATAAGCAATCTGAGGAGAAGAAATCTCCCAAAAAAGAGTCTGCTAAAGAAAATGAGGGTAAAAAGCCGCCTGCAAAAAAGAAGCCAAAAAAGAAAGTAATTGAGACGCCTGAGGAGCAATATGTCGTATCCTCCTCGCCACATATGTTCGGCAAAGACAGCGTTTCGAAAATAATGTGGACGGTGTCGGCATGCCTTGCTCCTGCAGGGCTGGCAGGTATTTACATTTTTGGAATTAGGGTGTTGGCAATAATACTGGTAAGCATCCTGGGCGCAGTTGCGGCGGAATATGCATGGCAGAAGATCACCGGTAAGCCTGTAACCATTAAGGACGGCTCCGCATTTCTGACGGGACTTCTTATTGCCTACAATCTATCTCCTTCAATCCCCCTGTGGCTGCCTCTTGTGGGGAGCTTTTTTGCGATAATCATAGTCAAGCAGTTATTCGGCGGTCTTGGATTCAACATATTCAACCCCGCCCTGGCGGCGAGAGGTTTTTTACTTGCCTCGTGGCCCCAACAGATGACAACATGGTGGCAGCCCCGTTACTGGCAGCCCGCGAAGAGTCTTATGGCCTGGGACGGCATCACAAAAGCGACTCCGCTTTTCCTGATGAAGGATCTAATGAATGACGGTAAGGTACAGGGATTCAAGGAATTCATAGCGAGATTTCCAACTATAGGTAAATTTGTATGGGCGCTTCTGTGGGGAAACAGGGGCGGATGCCTGGGTGAGACCTGCGCAATACTGCTCGTATTGGGCGGATTGTACTTAATATACAAGAAATATATCGACTGGCAGGTACCCGTTGCATTCATCGGCACAGTCGCCGTCCTGCTACCGATTTTCTATAGCCTCGGCAAGAATGCAAATATAATGGACATTCCAATGACGGTTATCTTCAGTACTTTAACTGGCGGTCTTATATTGGGTGCATTCTATATGGCAACGGATTATGTTACAACGCCTTCCACTGTGAGAGGCAGGGTGATTTTCGCAATCGGATGTGGAGTTTTGACCTCAATAATTCGTCGATGGGGTGGATTACCTGAGGGAGTATGTTACTCCATTCTTATTATGAACGCATTCACACCCCTTATTGATGCCAAGGTTAGAACGAAGGTATATGGTATATTCAAGAAAAAGGAGAAACCGGCATGAATTTCAAGGAAGTATTTAAAACTACACTCAACCTTGTGATTATCTGCCTTTGCGTGGGAGCAATGCTTGCTCTTGCAAACCAACTTACAGCGGGTAAGATAAAAGAAAACGAGCGCAAGGAGACCAAAGAAAACAGAAAAGTGCTAATCCCGACGGCGGATAAATTTGTAGATATGTTTAAAGATGATAAATATAAATTGAGCGATAATAGCATTAAAGCCCTTGAAAAAGGGAATGTAAGCGCGCTTGTCGAGGGATTAGACAAACAAGGTAAATCCGTCGGATATGTGGTTGAATCATCGAAGGACGGATACTCCAGTAAAATCAAGGTAATGTATAGTATATCACCCGCTCCGAATTTCAAGGTGATGGGAATGCTGATTAAAGATTCTGCGGAAACTCCCGGACTCGGTGAAAATATCAAAAAGCCCAATTTCAAAAACCAGTTTAAAGACAAGCCCCTTGATGATATTGTCCTGGGAGATCCCCCAAAAATTAAGGCTCTTACCGGAGCGACAATATCCTCAAGAGCGGTAACCGGGGCGGTTCACGACAGCCTGAAAAATTTAATCAATACCCTGAAGAACCGGAAATCCGAAAACAAGGGTGCAAAAAAGAAAACAGAGTATAAGGTTGAAAGGAAAACATCTTGCGACTTCAGCCTATTCGGCTCAAAAGCATACGCAAAAGTTGTCAAGGTAGATCCGGAGTTAAAGAAGCTCCTTCAGGCAGATAAATATGTAAAAGTCATTCCGGGAGCATATAAGGCCGTCAGAAAAGGAAAGTTTGTGGGTTATGTTGCAAAAGGATTCGCCAGGGGTTACAACGATACAATCATGGTGGGTTATGCGACGGATACCCGTTTAAGAGTTTTAAAGGTGAGGATACTCAGGCAAAATGAATCTCCCGGCTATAGAGAGCAAATTGGAAAGGCCGATTTCCTCAATCAATTCAAGGGAAAAACATTAAAAACACTTGTATTGAAAATGTCAGAAAATAAATCAAATAAATATATCTCTGCCATTTCCGGCGCAACGGTCAGCTCCAAAGCCGCTGTAATGGCGGTAAGAAATAGTCTGAAAAGGCTTGAAACTGTTTTAAAGAAGTAGAGGATGATGATATGTTTGGCGAAATGTGGAAAACATTTAAAAACGGATTATGGGAGGAGAATGCCGTGTTTGCCCTTGCCTTGGGGCTATGTCCCGCGCTTGCCGTTACAACATCGGCATCCAACGGACTGGGAATGGGAATTGCGTTGTTATTTGTACTGGCAATGTCCGTTTTGATCCTTTCGCTTGTTCGACACTTTATAGATGAACGTGTCCGCGTGCCGTTCTTTCTTGCCGTTATTGCAGGATTCGTAACCATTACCGACATGACGATGAAAGCTTATTTCCCACCTCTTGCAAAGTCGCTGGGATTATATGTCCCTCTCATTGTTGTAAACTGTACGGTACTTGGAAGGGTCGAAGTTTTTGCCAGCAAGACTCCGCCGCATAAAGCTTTTGCAGACGGACTCGGCATGGGAGTAGGCTTTACTATAGCGCTGATTGTTCTGGGGGGTATAAGGGAGCTCCTTGGAAACGGTACAATTTTCAACATGCCGCTTTTAAGCTTGATTCCCACATATAAGCCAGTTCTCATGATGATACTGCCCCCCGGTGGATTTATCCTGGTCGGGCTTCTTATGGGCGCGATTTCAATGACAAAGAAGGCTATCATGAAAAGTCAGATCGCAAAAGCAAAAGGAGTTTTACGCGATGATATAGTTCCACCCCCGGAGTTGGATGAAATAACACATGCCGAGCTTGCCCAGAAACCATATTAAGAAGTCGGATGCCGGAGGACGGATCTGTAGGAGCAATGCCACTGAATTAAGGTCAGGAGTAGGAGCCTTTTCCCAAAGGCGACAAAGGCAATATTAAACGACATTAAACCAGGGTGAACAACGGTAGTCAACGGTGAACGATATTATCGGAATCAGGAAACCATTGGAAATCGGGGTTAGGAAACCCCTCCTACAGTTATAACCCGGCGCCGACACCTGCATCACCCATGTGTTAAATTCGTTAATTCATGGGTATTGTCTGTAGGAGGGACGTCCCCGTCCCGATAAATGGAGGACGGAAGACAGAGGTTTTCCACCACGAAGCCACCCTGAAATAAATTCAGGGCAGGCTCCGAATACGAAGAAAAGGATGGAGAACGGATAAGAGGGTATCGAAAAGCCTTGAAATCCCGATTTTTTCCAGCTTCTCATTTCCCACTTCCCACTTCCATCTACCACAGAAAACACAGAGAAGCCGGTAGCGGAGGTTTTTAAACCTCCCATGAGGTTAGCCCCCGGATTCATCCGGGGGAACAAGGACCCCACCACCCCTTACTACTTCAGCCACTTCAGTGGCTTCCCGATGAGGAAATGAGGAAAACGGAAATGAATAAATTCTTGCCCCACTGCATTCCACTGGCCATAGGCAGTTTTCCGGGGAAATGTCCACAAGAGGCTTTGGATCTTATATGCAAATATTTTCCCGAGATACCTCTGTGGCCTCAATTGCCCATGTCCTCCGAGCAGGAACAGATGTATATTCAATATCACGAAAAAATGCCTGGAATTTCATATAATGAGAAAAAAAAGAAGCTCTTCGCGGAAGAAATTGATGAAGAATTTTTAGAATGCGCCGCGGACATCATGATGAAGGCGATGGAGGGCGACCTGGAATACTTTGCTGTTTCCCCTGAAAACGCCCGGGGATTTTATCAATTTCTGGAAAACGCAGATAGAATAAGAGAACTGAATCCCATGTTTATAAAGGGGCATACAACAGGTTGCATCAGTTTTTCTCTTGTAGTGACAGATAGAAATATGACCCCTATTTTGTATGATGAGAATTACATGGAAATGGTTTTGAGCGTCTTGGGAGCAAGAGGAGCATGGCAAATCTCGAAATTAAAAGAAATATTTAATAAAGTAATCTTTTTTATTGACGAACCCTATCTTGCCAATGTTGGATCTTCAATGGTGGCATTGACAAGAGACAAGGCGGTGGAGATATTATCAAGGCAGGTTGAGACATTGAAACAGGCGGGCGCGCTTGTGGGCGTTCATTGCTGTGGAAATACCGATTGGTCAATACTGTTTGACTCCGGATGCGATATAATCAGCCTTGATGCTTATGAATACGGCCGGAATTTCATGTTATACCGGGATCATATCAAGGACTTTATTGAGAACGGTGGATATATTGCCTGGGGAATAATTCCCACATCCCCTGCCGTTGACGATGAGAATGTCGATTCTTTAAAAGAGAGGTTTGAAAAATATATTATCCGCCTTGAAGAAAAGGGATTGAGCAGGAATGATATTCTTTCACATTCGTTCATATCTCCCTCTTGCGGCCTGGGCAATTTGCAGATAAAAAGGGCAAGGCGTGTGTTGGCTCTGTGCAGGGAGCTATCGGATATTTACCGCTTATTACTACGATAACACGAAAGACACAGAGTTCAACAATGATTTTCTTTATACACTACGGACTTTGTGGTTAAAAAACCGGCCTCCGCCCTCCATTATTATATATAACTCCCCTGTTTTATAATATGAAAAAGTGCTTCCGCAATAGATTTATGCCCTTGCGACGATGGGTGAGACAAGTCATGTTTGTGAAGAAATTCCGGGTTGGATAAATTTTCCGGCTCGATACTGTAAAAATGGATTCCCCTGAATCTCCTGTTGATATTTTGGGTCTGTTTATCATCCCAATTGTCTGATAATTTATTTGGCATTTTGCAATAGGAATGGTCTTCAGGCGTTGTTATAAATTCCCGATCATCAGAAATGGGGCTTACCTTGTCAAATACAATTGTCGTAATACCGTGTTTTTCACTTTTCTTATATATTTTGTTTGAATATTTGGCATATAGTTTCTTGGCGGTTTCGACATCACATTTCTCGTTTCCCTTGAATTCTCTCTTGTCCTTGAAGCGGTAAACGGTTTTCTTAAGACAGAGATAAACAAGAGATTTATTGAGAAATTCCTTTATAAAGCCCAGGGAGCCGAGCAGGTTTATTGCTTCCTCATAAATTTTTATTTCACTATTTGCAATATCGTTAAAACCGCATAAAATAAGTATATCCGGTTTATACTTGGATCTTAAATCTTTAAACAGATAATACGCATGAAATATGGAATAACCGAACATGCCGGCGTTGATAACCCTGATCTTTTTATCGGGATATTCTTCCTGTAACTTCTTCTCCAATTGCCTTACAAATGTCTCATTTTCTTTAACACTCTGTCCTGCTGTCCAGGAGTCGCCAAGGCAAAGAATCCTGATTTCTCCTTGTTCTTTTTTTATCGGAACTTCTTCATTTCTCAAACCCTCGGAGTTGGAATCGATAATGGTTACAGTGCCAGAATGATTCGCAGGGCAGTAAAAATGATTTTTAAGCCCCGGTTCCAACCTCCATCTTCTAAGCGGGTTTATGAATGTGTGCTTTTGGGAATAATGGGAATAGTATCTATCGACAGCAAATTCCCAGCATGCAAAGAAAAGAATCACAATAGCGAGATTTATTATCAGGTTTCTCAAAAATCTCTTTTTAGAGTTCTCTTTACACGGCTCATCACTCTTTTTCTTTCTGATATATCCCACAATGGCAATGCCAACCTGGATTATGATAACAGCAAGAACAAGATATATAAAAACCGCCCAGCAAAACCGCTCCACCTGATCCTGTGGATGAATAATCGGTGCTCTGCTGTATAATCTCAACCATTTGTATAAATATTCCAAGGTTTAATCCCCCTATACCTTCTTTGCCGATATTCCACCTGTTTGGTTTCTATAAATTATAAATCTCCTTGCCCGTAATGACACTCTAATCTGTGTCTATCGCAACGAGGCCTGCCCTGCTATAAGCCTGGAAATGAGAAGTGGAAACTGTAAACCATCCTTGGGTCTCTTGTTTTTTAATTTATTCTCTATCATCCGCTATTTAACCTTTTTTTTTCATTATTTGCAAATATTCAGCCCCTATTTTTTTTACCACATAGAGCAAAGAGATAAATCGGAGAATTCTCTGTGCCTGCGCTGAACCCCGGCCTTCGCCAGGGCATTGTTTCAGGGTGCTCTCTTTGGTTTTAACTAGTCCCCTGCATCATCTTCGATTCGCTCATTTATTACCAATAGATCGCAGAGGTTTTTTTTGGGATTTCCTTGTTTTAATAAACCATGCGATGAATAGTTACTGCAGGGGATTTCTGAACCACGATTTCAAAATGTTTTAGTCCGGTCGGGAGACCGGAATCTACCCAAATTTCATGGAATTAATAATTGTCTAAAGTGTTAAATTTTATTTAAAACTCTGCGCCCTCTGCGTTCTCTGTGGTGAATAGTTACCATTATTTGTTATTCTGTTTCCATATTCATGTAACTATATTGTCAAGTATCTTCCTGGCTTTCTTCATTACTTCTTTTTCATTTATATAAGTAAGTATGCTATATGCTTCTTCCGGCGTGACCCATTTGACCGCTTCGGCTTCCTGGTCTCTCTCTCGAAAATTTTCCTCTATAAGTCTCATGAGATAGAAATAGACAAATTTATGGTAGAATGTGTTGCTTTCTTTCCAGAAAAAACGGTAATTAATTTCATCAATTTTCCCCTGTATCTCCCCGAGGTGCCCGGTCTCCTCGCCAATTTCCCTGACTGCCGTTTCCTCGGGTCTTTCACCTTCATCCACCCTTCCTTTTGGAAGAGCCCATACTTTCCCCCCTTTTTTTACAATGAGACATACCCTGAACTTTGTGCCTTCTTTTTTATATAAAACCCCTCCTGCAGAGCGCTGTATATCCTCAGTTATTTTCTTGCCCTTATCCGTATGAATTTTTTTCTTTATCTGCAGATGAATAGGGATGCTGTCAAATGAATTTTGTCGCTTAAACTTTTCCAATCCCCTGCCGGCCAGAGCGTTGACTCTTGTATTCTCTTCAAGTGTAATCTTATGAATTTTGAAATCAACATTATGAGATTTTTTACTGATTGCATTTTTTAATTGCTTCAAAATCGGATCTCTTATCCTATAAATTCCCTGGATCTGCTGAATCAGGAATTCATTGTCAGTACAGACCTCAAAACTATTAATCTTCCTTTTTCTCATCTCTTTAAATGATCTCAACAAAGCTTTATACCTGGCTCGATCCGGGTCGGCCTTGTTAATAAAATCACAAAACTGGAAAATCTCTTTACCCTTTTCGTCAAGGATCAGTATGCCCATACCGGCTGCATCGACGCCGGACTCAATAAAAGAATCTATGTAAATGCTGTATTTCATATGATCCATCAATTTAATTTTTTTTATTTACCGCAGAGAACGCGGAGTTCGCAGAGGAGAAAAGGAGAAAAAACAAGTATTCATCACGAAGTTTATCGGGACGGGGACGTCCCTCCTATAAGGGAAAGGGGAAAGGGGACATGGGAAACGAGATCCATTATCCATTTTCCATTTTCCGTTATCCATTTATCGGGACGGGGACGTCCCTCCTACAGATTTGACCTCCGACTTTCCGATTTCCTTTTAGAGATTTGCAGTGTCTAAATCCATTTTCTCCGAGTTTTTCGAATCGTTATCTTCTTCCGACTCTTCCGGGAGATCCTTGTTTTTCTCATCGTTGTACTCTTTTACAAGAATATGGTATGCAAGAAGTCCCACGCCAACGCATATTGCAATATCGGCGATGTTAAAAGTGGGCCAGACTTTGAAATCAATAAAATCAATTACCGATCCGAATCGAAGCCTGTCTATGAGATTTCCCACAGTTCCGCCAAAAAGAAGTCCCAGGCCTACCTGTAAAGTGGTTGAAAGTTTTAATATTTTGGGTGTCATTGCAAATCCCACGATAATCAGTAGAACTGCAAGAACAACAAAAAATCCGGGGAATTCCGAGAAAAGACCGAATGCTCCACCCTTATTGGTTACATGTGTAAAATACAAGATTTTTCCAAGAATGGGTATGGATTCAGAAATCTTTAAATTCTGAATAACTGCATATTTTGATAGTTGATCCAGTATAATTGTAATAATTGCCGTGATAATATATAACATAGAAGTTTATACTCCCAAGATAATAAATTCAATTTAAGGTATTAAGGTATTAGCGATAATGTTTCTTTACACCTTTTACAAGCTCCGGATTTATCAAGCTCCAGGTAGTAATTCCTGCACCTGGGACATCTCACTCCACCGAAATGGCTGATAACAAACGCCGTGCGGGGAAGAGTTTCCGACTTTACAGCATTGTCGGGAATCCCACCGGATTCATCAAACACATTTAACTGAGCGACTTTCAAAATACTCTTTAAAAGCTTGCGATCCCAATTTATCGAAGATAGAACCTTTCCCCCGGTATAAATACCAATACTGCATTGCGAGGATTGCTTCACTTTTCCTTCTTCCCTGAGTTTTTCGATAGATGCATAAATCTGCTCTCTTAAAATCATGAAGATTTCCCACCGATTTTCCTCTTCCTGCTCCAGGTGTTTTTTATCGAAAATTTCAAATTCGTTCATCATAACAGAAGGATGTTGATTTACAAAAGGCCTATAATTTTGCCATATCTCCTCCGCAGTGAACGAAATAATAGGCGCAAGGGCAATGGTCAGATCCCGGAGAAGCCAATAGATGGCGGTTTGCGCCGATCTTCTTGATTGTGAGCCGGGAGCTTCAACATAAAGAACATCCTTTTGAATGTCCAGATAAAACTGACTAAGGTCAATCACACAGAAATTGTGAATGTGGTAATAGACATGATGGAACTGGAATTCACCGTAAGCCTGGTGTACTTTTTCCATCAATACATTCTTCTTGTGTAAAATAAACTTGTCAAGCCTGGTCAATTTTTTATCGTTAACTATGTGGATTTCAGGATCAAAGTCATATAGATTGCTCAGCATAAAGCGGACAGTATTTCTGATTTTCTTATAAACATCAGCTATCTGATCAAGAGCTGTCTTTCCCACCTTGATATCTCTTGTATAATCCACCGAGGATATAAGAAGTCGCAAAATGTCTGCTCCGTATTCATCTACAATCATGTCAGGATCAACAGCATTGCCCATGGATTTATGCATTGTTCCGCCCTTCTCGTCCAGAACCCAGCCATGTGTTATCACTTCTTTATATGGCGCCTTGTCCCTTGTGGCTATAGAAGACAACAATGAAAGCTGAAACCATCCTCTGTGTTGATCGCTGCCCTCAAGGTACATATCCGCAGGACAGGAGAGTTCCGGTCGAAGAGCGCAGACAGCTTCATGGGATACCCCGGACTCAAACCAAACATCAAATGTTTCTATCTCTTTTTCAATTTCTTCAGCGCCACAATGAGGACAGGTAAATCCTTTCGGGAGAAGCTCTTTCGAATCAAGTTCAAACCATATATCAGCTCCATGCCGACTGAACAATTTTTCCACATGCTCTATTGCTTCCAATTCCAATATTGGCTTATTGCATGCCTGACACTTGAATACAGGAAGCGGGACTCCCCAGATACGCTGTCTTGAAATACACCAGTCAGGCCTATCTCTGAGCATATTAGCCATCCTGTCCATTCCCCAGGGAGGAATCCATTTAACATCTTCAATTTTGTCAAGAGCCCTTTTCCTGAGATTATTAACATCAACAGCAACAAACCATTGTTCCGTTGCCCTGAATATGACGGGATTTTTGCAACGCCAGCAATGCGGATATGAATGCTCAACTTCCTCGGCGTGAAGTAAATGTTTGCTTTTCCTGAGATGCTTTATGATCTCGTCGTTTGCCTCGCTGAAGTGCATTCCTTGAAATGGCCCCGCTTCTGAGTTCAATACGCCATAATCATCTACCGGGACAATTATGGGAAGGTTGAATTGCAAAGCCGCCTCGTAATCCTCCTGACCGTGCCCCGGAGCGGTATGAACGCATCCTGTTCCCTGCTCCATTGTTATATAATCTTCCATAATTAATAGAGAAGTACGATCCAGGAATGGATGAAATGCTTCCAGATATTCGAGTTTTTTTCCGGGGAAAGAGGATATAAATTCATAATCCTCGATACCGCATTGCTCCATCACATAATCAACAAGCGGCTCCGCCATGATATAGCCCATGCCGTTCACTTTCACCAGGCAATATCTTTCATCGGGATGAAGAGCAATTGCCATATTGCCGGGTAAAGTCCAGGGCGTTGTTGTCCATATGAGAACAAAAACAGGATGTTGAAATTCCGGGAATATTTCCTTGCTGTTTTTCAACTCGAATTTGACAAATATGGATGGAGATATTTTATTTCTATATTCAATTTCTGCATCCGCCAGGGCGGTCTCGCATTTCGTGCACCAATAGACAGGTTTCAATCCCTTGTATATCAGTCCTTCCCCGACCATTGCCTTGAATGTCCTGATTATGGTCGTTTCATATGAGTGATTCAATGTGAGGTATGGATTTTCCCAGTCTCCAAGGACTCCGAGCCTTTTAAATTGCTCTCTTTGAAGCCTCATATAATACAAGGCCGATTCCCTGCATTTCCGCCTTAATTCCATGGCGTCAATTTTCTTGCGATTCAACTTGAATGCTTTTATAGCCTGTATTTCGTTTGGAAGTCCGTGTGTGTCCCATCCTGGAATAAATGGAGCATAATGCCCTGTTAATGACTTGTATTTAATAATAATATCTTTTAAAATCTTGTTCAATGCCTGCCCAAGGTGAATGGGGCCGTTTGAGTATGGAGGACCGTCATGGAGGATATATTTTTCTTTTCCTTTTCTTTTTTCAAGAACCTTGTGATAAATATCCTTTTCATTCCAAAATTTTAAAATTTCAGGTTCTTTGGCGGCTAATCCAGCTTTCATCGGGAATTCTGTTTCCGGCAGGTTCAGAGTAGCTCGATAATCCAAGGATAGTCCTCCTTTATTGCTGCACCGTTTCTTTGAGTTTTTCGTATATATTCACTACAAAGACCACAGAGTTTAGAAATCATAGACAATTCTTTTAATACTCTCTTTGAGCTTCCTGACGTTGAAATTGATGATTAATCCCAATTTTGATCCTATAATTTCATGTAAGTCGGTAATTATGCCTCGCAAATCAGCAAGATTTTGTCAATGGACTTTAACTCAAGAATTATGAGATTCTAAACTACAATAAGGTGCCGAACGATTACGATTTTTGAGCACACTGACATTTGTTAAGATAAATCTCTGTAGATCTTTTCTCCTCATTAACAAAACATTTCTGACGCTTCATTAACATGTCGAAATTCACCTTGTGAGCATCAAAATCAGGGCCGTCAACACATGTGAAAAATGTCTTTTCTCCAACCTCAACCCTGCAGGCTCCACACATACCCGTTCCGTCAACCATTATCGGGTTCAAGCTTACAACGGTTGGAATTTCCAGCGGGCGGGTTGTGTCCGCCACAACCTTCATCATAATCGTGGGGCCGATTGCAAAAACTCTGTCAATGTGAATTTTTTCATCGTACATAATGTGTTTAAGTTCGTCGCTGACAAAACCTTTTCGCCCCTTCGAACCGTTATCTGTGCATATTCTGAGTTCATCACTGATCGAGTCCAGTTTATCTTCCCAGAACAAGAGTTCCTCATTTCTTGCCCCGATAATGCATATAACTTTATTCCCGTTTGCATGAAACGCTCTGGATATGGGGTAAAGAGGTGCGATTCCCAGTCCTCCCCCAATTGTTACAATCGTACCCTCTTTCTCAACTTCGGTCGGATTGCCCAGAGGTCCCACAACATCTAACAACTCATCGCCTTCTTTCAAAGTGCCAAGTTGGATGGATGTTTTACCGACTTCCTGGAAGATGAAAGTTACTGTTCCCTTTTCACTGTCCCAATCGGCAAGTGTGAGGGGAATCCTTTCTCCTTCTTTGTCGATTCTGAGAATGGCAAACTGTCCTGCCCTGGCGTGTCTTACTACCATAGGCGCATCAACGACAATTAATTTGTTTTTGGGAGCAAGTGTGTCGGTTTTTAAAATTTTATAAGGCATATGTTCCTCCATTAAGAATATTTAATAATTTAGTATATATAAAATAACACAAGAAAGAACAAGCCTCCGTCCTTTTTGGTATAAAACCACATTGAATCGTTGGGACGGCGGTATGCTGATAATGCCGGGAGCAATTGCCCCCGGCTACCTGAGTTGAATAGTTACAATGGTATTATCAATATGTAGTAAAAGAGGAATCGCTTATTCCATAACTCCAAATTTCGCGACCTGAGATCTTACCTGATTTACTATGGTTTCCTTAACGACTTTCTTCGTATCGTCGCTTAAATGATTATAAGCATAATAAACCAAAACCGCAGCCATCGCTCCAACAAAAGCAACTCCGAACACTTTTTCAAAGGTATAAGGATTTGAAACCTTCTTCGCCGGAGCGGGTTTCATTTCCATTTCCTCTACTCTGATTTTATCGGGCATTAAATCTCCTCCCTGGAAAGACATATTCCGACTGTCAATTGCATCAACACATTCGGTTATCATTGGAATTTTTTCATGTTCTATAATAATCCTTCCGGGATATTTATCGGATATTTTTTTAATTCCAAGAACCATAGTTTCCAGAAGAACTTGAGCCTTTATTTCATCTTCCGGGCTCAGACCCATGGGAAGACAAAAATAAGTGTAACCGTCTTCTTGCTCAATTCCTGATTTAGCTCCAATTATATCCTCAAACCCAAGCAAAGCTGTGCCGATAATCGCTGATATACCGGCACAGACAATATCCTTTCCCAACTCATCGGCATTGGCATGTCCCTTAATCTCAAACGCACCGATTTGGGAGGAATCAGTTAAATATATAGTCGCTAAAAGCATTTAAGCGGAAATAATTTCTTCTACAAGAAGCTTGGTGTAGGGTTGACGATGACCCGTTTTTACACGGTATTTCTTTTTGGGTTTATACTTTAAGACAATAATTTTCTTTGCCTTATCCTGCTCCAGAATCCTGACTTTCACTCTTGCTCCGCTGACGTAAGGAGTACCGATTTTCTTTTCTCCCATTACATCAACAAACAACACGTTTGCCAGTATTATTTCGTCACCTTTTTTGCCCTCTATCTTCTCCACATTAAATGTGTCTTTCGGACTTACTTTATATTGTTTTCCACCTGTTTCAACGATGGCGTACATTAGCCCACCGCCTTTCTTCCTGATAAATTCTTCGATAGTTTATCATATATACCCTGTGCTGTCAATATTTATGGAAGAAGGAAAATGGAAGGTGGAAGGTGGAAAATGGAAGATGCAAGTTGGCGGTCGGAGACAGCATTCACTCTTGGCTGGTTCCTGGAATTTTGGACTCAGATAAAACATGTAACCGTCCGTTAGCTTTGTATGCTTTGCAGGTAATTTTCTCGATATCTATGTCGTAACTTTTCTTTTAATTTATAAGTCCTCCCTACATCAATACCGGTAACCTCGGAAATTTTACCAGATTTACTGTAACCTTCCAATATGGCAAGAAACACCGTCTCCAACTCATTATCGCCTTTAATTTTTTCCTCAAGGGCTTCAATAAACTCTCTGTTAGTATCTCTTATAATAGCAATCTCTTCAGGAGATTCTTCTTTGATAGATTCTTTGAATATTGGCTCTGCTGATTCAAAACAAGATTCCCTGGCGATTTCATCTCCAATAATTCTTTTATAACGGTCTCGATATTCCGGTGATTTAAAATAGTGACTTAAAAAGCTTTTTACAATCCACATTAAATGAATCAATAAATCGGGATATTTATACGGATCCCATTTTCGTGTCCCGTCACAAACCTTTCCTATTGCTTCAAGAGCTATATCTTCTGCTGAAATACCTCCAGGAAAAACTATTTCTCTTTTCAGACAATTTAATTTGGGTGCACATGTTTTTTGTCAAAGTAGGAATCTTGGCATGAAATAAGCAACCTTC